>CAYMZW010000044.1:0-24559 GCA_964395005.1 uncultured Rivularia sp. | reverse complement strand
TGCTGGGAATGACTTTGCGAATTTCTTCTCCGGTTGCGTATCCTCCGGAAGTACGGGCGGTATAGTAGGAACCACCTCCAAAATTACGGATAGTCATACGGTTGCGGAAGTCTGCACCGTAACGGGGATTTACTAAGTTGAATGGTCTACCTTTGTAACGACGGCGCTGGTAGGGTACGATATCATTACCGAAGTTCTGGCGGTATTCGTCGCTGTCTACTATGGCATCGATAAATCCAGGTAAGCCTTTGGTGGCAATAATAATTGACCAAGCAATTTGCTCTCTTTTGTTATAGGTAGCACGCCCTAAAAATCGCTTGAAGCTGATATCAACTAAGCGATAGTTGGAGTTGGTTTCTGCTACTTCTTCCCAGTAAATGCTGGTTTTTCCTAAGCCTCGGATAAAATCACTGACGTTAATTGCCCGATTTCGCAATTGTGATTCCAAATAAGGCTGGCGATACTTCTCTAATATCAAATGTTCGCTGAAGATTTGACGATAAGCCGCCCAGATGATTTCATCAATGTCTTGATCTGAAGTGGCATCCGTCAATCTATACATTACCGGCGTGTCTTCCCCAGGCACTTCATAGCCTTCGACACGCTGATTTTGAGAACTGGGTCTATATTCAAGTACGGGTATTGACATTATGGTTATTTTATGTAGTTGAACAATTTAAAAATTGGGGATGGGGCATGGGGCATAGGGCATGGGGGATTGGTAATTGGTAATTGGTAATTGGTAATTGGTAATGGGGCTTTTTGTTAACTAGCAGTCTGATGAGCCAAGGCTACCCGAGCGCGTACAGCTACTTCAGCATCGTTTGCACGCATCTGAGAAAATTTCGCTTCTATTTCCTGTTGTAAACTAGGAATTTTTGCTAATTCCTGCAAACCAACAACGGCAGCATAACGAATTGCCCAGTCTGCATCCTCAGTAATCGAGAGCAGGGTAGAAAGTGCTTTTCTAGTGGCGATCGCGCGTTCGGAATCATCCAGTTTGTGCCATTGCAAGTTGCCTAAGCCTTTAGCAGCAGCGCGGCGCACGCTAGGAGCAAAGTCTGTTTGGGCGGCTTCTAATAATAAGTCTAAGGCATCGGGGTGAGCAATTGCTGCTAAGGTGCGAATTGAATAAGCTCTTGCGCCATAGTTATATTCATCAATTTGTTCGAGCAGTTGCGGTACCGCTGCTTCTCCTAACTCTGTTAATCCTTTGACGGCTATTACCGCCGCTGCGGGATTGTTATATCCAAATACGGCAATCAAAGTTGGTATTGCTGCTTTATCTTTTGGCGCTATTAAGTTTTGTACTGCCGACACCATTCGCTCTGATGAATCAGCATCGGTGACTGCGCGAATTAAATTTTGGGTGTCGGAGTTCATTTTAGAAATTTTGGAGTTTTAGATTTTAGATTTTAGATTTTAGATTAAAGAGTTAGGAATTAAGAGTTATAAGTTATAAGTTAGAAGTTTTGAAATTATTTCTTGTGGGATGAGCATCCCTGCTCGTCTTTTTGTTATTCCAATAGTGGATAAGACGTAGCACTGCTACGTCTCTACAATGGCTGACTAATGTTTACGAGGAGCATCAATTAACAACTATCAACTAACAACTATCAACTATCAACTATCAACTATCAACTATCAACTAACTTACAAAAGCGAATCCATTATTTGCATTAACTTAATAGTGTCGTCGTTAAGAATAGATGAATTTGTGTCTTGAAGTTGATGTTCGAGTAAACCCTTAAGAGCTATTAGCTTAAAACTGCTTTCAACGGAGGCGATCGCAATTTTATCTGCTGCTCCCATATACCCTACGGCACCTAAGTCACTTAATGCCATGCGACGCAGTTTTAAATCGCCGTTTTGCAATACTTGTACCAAACGCTCTCCATATTCTGGTTTGCTTGTTAATTGATACATTGCTCTAGCGGCGGCGCACTGCACATTAATTACTGAATGTTCGAGAAATGGCACAATCGCATCTATAGCTTCAGTTGCTCCGATCGATCCTAAAGCTTCTAATACTGCTTCGTAAGGCTGAATTAAATGAGGTCTTCCGGGTACTTTTACGGCGGCTGCTACGCCCCCATCTAATAGCTGTAACAGTGCAGGAGTTGCTCTTGCATCGCCAAGCATTTCTAAGGATTGAGCAGCAGCCTCACGCACGTAAAAATCCGAGCATTCCAAGCATTTAATTAAACTCGGTACGGCTCGGTTATCACTTAATTTACCCAGCGCTCTCGCAGCATTACGCCGTAGAGGATAACCACCCAATTCAGTGCGATCGGCTTCATCATCCAAAGCTGCAATCAAAGCATCAACCACTTCCGGACTATTGACGCGAAACTTACCCAGCCACCAAGCAGCATAGTAGCGCAGACCTAAATCCGAACATTGCAGATTAACAATTGCTTGTTCTGGGGTTAGCTGTGGTGCATTAGAAACCGAATGTTCTGCGCTTGGTTCAGTAATCATCGTCAATACTATTTTTCGCTTCTCTTCACGTTAGATTCGCTATCGGGCTTAAGTGCAGATTCAGCAGTAACTTGTTCAATATTGACAATCTTGCCACCCATACGAGTAATTCGCTGCATTTCTTCGTTCATCCGGTTGTAAGGTACCGTCATGAATACGCTACCGCTACGGCGAATTTGATAATTCTGTTTATCTGTCTCTTCGTTCTGACGTATACCTACTACTTCATAACGAAACATCCGGCTTTTAGCGCTAGAAATTCCATTACTACCAACTGTTGTCTGTCCGTACATTTAATTACTCCCCTTTAGGATTTTGGATTTTAGATTTTAGATTTTAGATTAAAAAAGTTAGGAGTTAGGAGTTAGGAGTTAGGAGTTAAGAGTGAGGAGTTAGGAATTTTTATTTCTATCTTGTCTCCTTGTCTCCCCATGCCCAATGCCCCATGCCCCATGCCCCATCTCCTATTCCCTAAGCTGGCGTTACGCTTACAATCTTCCCACCTTGACGGAGGATTTGCTGCATCTTGTCTGATAGCCTTTCGTAAGGTACGACGATCGCGTAGCTGCTACGTCTTGTTTTGGGATATTTTGGAAAAAGCTGACCTGTTACTTCGATGCGATAGGAACGATCGCCGGAACCTACTGCATTACCTACATTTTTTCTTGGGGATACATCGTTGGTTGCGCGGTAGTTCCAGTTACTGTTACTACCTGATGGCCCCACGATTGAAGATGCACTGTTAGTTCCTAATTCCCTTGCCAAACGGGATTTGCTTCCTTCTACCTGAGCGCTATCGCTATTTGCGTAACCCCGGTATAAACGGAACATCCGATTAAAACCGACAGTTTTCTGTCCGGATTGGGTTGCAAATCCGCGTAACAGTGGTACAATATTGTCACCGAAATTTTCGGTATACTCCATCGAATCAATATAGGAGTCTATTTCAGCGTCGAACCCTTCGTTATGATACAAATCGTTGTGGTAGCTAACTTCCGACTCATCGTAAGGAGCGCGACCTAATAGATGTTTATAATTTAGTTCGATAAATCTAGTTTGGAAATTGTTGTAGAAAAACTTATTCTTGTACAATTCCGACTTGGCTACCGCACGAACGAACTCGCGGACAGTCATGTTACCATCACGCAAAAGTGACTCTGCACTCTTGAGTCGTTCGGAAGCCATTAAATAATCATTTCCCAAAAGCTGCCGATATACCGCACGAATTACAGCTTCTATATCATCCTTTGTAGCGTTAGAGCGTAATTCAACCTTTGGTAAATCATCAAAGGCTTCTGTTCCGAGCCTGGATGCTGCTGATGTAATTGGCATTACTATTTATTCCGTTACACTAAACTTATTCAAATCTATTCAAAAAAGATGTTAGCTTTCTGCTTCACTCTGGCAATGTCGGCATTAACCAGTCCACAGACTCAAACTGTCTAACTGACAGCGTTACGCACGCCATTTGTTTATGGGGACACGACAGTTCCTACAACGGGGTAGACCCCCGCAACGGACTGGCTCCCCAAGACCGAAGTGGCTCAAATTAATCGGGTTTTTGATAATTTTTTTTATTTGCTTGTTAATTGCGCTCAAAACTCTTAAAACAATGCCCGGAAAACAATACAACTGCTAGGTGATAAACCCCATCCAGCACTCGCATCACTCTCCGGGCAGAACGCTTACTAGCTTAAAGCGTTAATTGCATAGTCGATGTAGGTGTTAGCTTCGTTTGCAGCTTGTCCGCTCAAACCGTGGCTGTTTTTGATGTGCTTCAAAGCTTCAATATACCAGCTAGGAGACAATTCAAAAGAACGGTTGATTTCATCCAAACCTGCAATCAAATACTCGTCCATTGGGCCTGTACCACCAGCTACTAGGCAGTAAGTTACCATGCGTAGGTAGTGACCGACATCGCGAGCGCACTTGGACTTACCGCGAGAATCAGCAGCGTATGCCGGTCCTTGCATTTGAGTGGTGTAAGGATACTTCTGATACACGGCATTAGCAGCACCATCAATCAATTGCTGAGCTTGAGAAGTTAAGCTACGAGCAGCTTCCATGCTAGCGGTAGCGCGATCGAAACGACCGTTAACAGCTTGCAATTCGGTGTTGCTTAAGAAACGACCTTGGGTATCAGCAGATGCAATTGCTTCGGTAATTGGTGTTTTCATGTCTTACAATCTCCTTTATTTCTTGTTTTTTTTGCCGGGATACCGATTTTTCGGTTCCGGTTCCTAATCGCATTTAGTTAAACAATATTTCGCTATTACGCAACCGCAGCAGCAGCACGATCGAAGTAACCACCCAATTCAGACATCAACTGGCTGCAATCGCCCTTGGTGATACCATTGGGGTCGTTAGCCATCTTGATAGCTGTATCTTTCATCTTTTGAACGCCCTTAGCTACGGAAGAACCAGGAGTTCCCAAAGCTTGGTAAGTTTCGCGCAAACCATTCAAGCAACGGTCGTCTAATACACTTGCGTCACCAGCTAACATAGCGTAGGTAACATAGCGCAAGATGATTTCCATGTCGCGCAAGCAAGCAGCCATACGACGGTTGGTGTAAGCATTACCACCAGGAGCAATTAACTGAGGCTCTTCTTCAAATAATGCACGAGCAGCATCGGTAACGATTTGAGAAGCACTACTGGTGATGCGGTTTACGGTATCCAAACGAGAATTCTTGTCCTTAATCATGTTGCTTAGAGCATCTAACTGCTCGCCGCTTAAGAATTCGCCTCTGGAGTCAGCTTGAGAAACTACTTTTGCGAATGCATCTAACATCGACTTTTTCTCCTAATTGCTTAGTTTTTATGTATTGCCTTGATTAAAAATGGCAGCCTTTTATCAAAGGATGGGATATAACAGATGTTGTTTTAACTGCCAATTTATTCGCCTCATAACCCTAATTCGACGTTATCCAAATTAGAAATATGAGAATCTTGGCTTATTTTATGAGAAACAGACAACCTTTACAAATTGATTGTCCCTTTTAAATTGTGCCTGTTATTTAACCCCTCCAGATTATGTTTATACACTGCCACAAGGGCAGATTTTGTTACAAAATATTAAAAAATGCGATAGTGCAATAAGAAAAACCTCAAGTCCTTTACATATAAGAGGTTAGCCTTAAAAAAGCCGACCTTTTTAGTTACAAAACTTCATCAACTAGCTCAAAGACATGAATAAATTATGTTTTCAGGTTTTCTTAATTATCTCAGAATCGTATATGTAATAGGTATTTGAGTACTGTGATACAATTCCAGCATACAGTTAACCCCTTAATAGTTGTTAACAAAAGCGAGTCATTTTGTAAATGTAAATTTTTGAAAACAATTTGATGGCAATAAAGTTAAGAAAAACCCGAAAAGCCTTGAAATATAAGGCAATTAGCAAAAAGTTAGCAGCGAACAGTTATCAGTCAACAGTGAGCAGTTACCAGCGATCAATGGGTAGGAGTTAGGAGTGAGAAAACTACCCGCGTTCTATCTTTTTGTCGGCTATTTGCTGCTCACAACTGTAAGAAACTACTTTCTTCCCCGCTTTAAGATTTCCTATAGCGTAGGTTCGCACTAACTGCGTGTAAGCAGGGCTTTCTCGTTCGCGTTCGGTCGCGTGTGGCCCAAGAGCGTCCCTTCGCAGCGTGTGCTGTCCGGACTTACAAAAAAAGGCAGTCGGCAGTAAAAACAAATAATTATACAGAGGCTGCGCGGCACACGCCCCGTATAAAACGTCAATTTTTCATTCACGCGGAAACTGTTCTAGATTAATAAGTTCGCCAAAACTATCTCGAAGAGTTTCGATTTGATTAGAATCCATCTGTAAATCGTCTAAATTTTTCAGTTTGGATATTTCTGGTAAAATAGTTTTCAAACAGTTCCATCTCAAATCTAACGAAGTTAAAGATTCTATCTCAAAAACTTCGCTTGGTATTTCTTTTAAACCATGATTAATTAAGCTGAAACCAGTATCATGTGTTTCTTTTGCTTCTTTTACTCGCTTGTGAAACCAATCCCAATCTATTTCAGAATAATTACTCATAAATTTAAGCTTTATTTATCAATTAAAATTACTCATTAATATAAATGGTGCTTTGCGCTTACGCGACAACACACCCTACTAATTAACTACTAATTAAAAGATGATTCATTTAAATCAATTACTTTAGAAACACAATCGGGTATTTCCGTAATTGGATTATCAAATAAAGTAAGTTTTTCTAAATTAGTCAGCTTACAAACAGAATTTGAAATGGATTGTAATTGATTATCTTCCAAAAACAGATATTTCAGATTAGTTAATTCAAAAAGCTCCTCTGGTAACTCTGTTAATTGATTTCCTCTCAAATCGAGTGATTCCAGATTTTTGAGTTGAAATATATCCTCTGGGAGCTTATCTATCCGATTAAAGCTTAAAACCAAGCCAGTTAAACTCGTAAGTTGAAAAATAACTGAAGGAATAGATACTAATTCATTTTCTTCCAAATAAAGCTCGTATAGATTTGCCAATTGAGTTAAATCTTCGGGAAGAGTTTCAATTTTGTTATTGTCTAAAATCAAATAGCTTAAATTAGTTAGTTGAGATATAATTGAAGGAATATTTGTAAAGCGATTGTAGCTTAAATCTAATTCACATAAAGCATCTATCTCAAAAATTTCGGTTGGTATTTCGGTTAAACCATAGTTACTTAAATCAAAACAACCCCAATATTCTTCTTTTGCGTCTTTTATTTGTTTTTGAATGTCATTCCAGTTGATTTGATTATAATTATGCATGATTTCTGTTTTATGGTATTAGTAATGCACCGTAAATCTTATATACCAATATTAAAACGGTGCGTTAAGCGCGAAATAAAAAGATTCCGTCGCAATCCAAATTATTTATTGCGCCATAACACACCCTATAATCAACCAATTACCAATGCCCTATGCCCAATTTCCTATTCATCCATCAATCTCAGCTAATTCCATCCATCTTTCTGTAGATTTTTCAATCTCTTCCTTCAATTTCTCCACTTTCTCATAAAGTTCCTGCACTTGGGAATAATCTCCAGCGGCTTTAGTCAAAGCCATTTCCGCTTCTGTTTTTTCATCTTCCAATTCAACAATCTTCCCTTCTAATTGCTCAAACTCTTTCCTTTCCCAATTCGATAAACGACGCTTTTTTTTATCGTCTTTCTTAACTTGAGTTTCTACTTTCTGCGCTGCTACTTTCGGCTTGCTTTTTTCTAATTCAGCTTGTAACTGCTTTTCTTTAGCTTCTTCTGCTCTCTTAAAGTCAAGATATACCGAATAATTACCGGGAAATTCCCGAATCTTCTTATCTTCAAAAGCAAAAATTCTATCGATAGTTCTATCTAAAAAGTAGCGGTCGTGAGATACTACTATTACACAACCTTTGAAGTCTTCTAAATAATCTTCTAGTACTGCTAAAGTTTGTACGTCTAAATCGTTTGTTGGTTCGTCTAATATTAAAACATTTGGCGCACTCATCAAAATTCGCAACAAAAATAAACGCCGTTTTTCACCACCGGAAAGTTTATTTATCGGCGCATATTGCTGGTTAGGTGGAAACAAAAACCTTTCCAACATTTGAGAAGCACTAATTCTCGTTCCATCGGCAGTTTCGATAAATTCTGCACCTTCTTGCTTGATATAATCAATCACTCGCTGGGAATCGTTAGCAGCACCAATCAATTCTTCCGAATGCTGATCGAAATAACCAATATAAACGGTGGAGCCAATATCAACTTCGCCGGTATCGGGTTGCTCTCTTCCAGTAATTATATTAATTAAAGTAGATTTTCCTGCACCATTTTCGCCAATGATTCCAACTCTATCTTCCGGACTAAATTCGTAGGTGAAATCTTTAAATAAAAGGCGATCGCCATAAGATTTCGAGACATTATTAACTTCAATAACTTTCTTGCCAATCCGACGACTAGCTGTAGAAATTTCAACTTTTCCTTGAGTTTGTTTAAACTCAGTTGCCCGCATCTCGCTAATACGATCTATTCTGGCTTTCTGCTTGGTACTTCTAGCTTTTGGTCCTTTTTTTAACCATTCCAATTCCTTTCGCAATACTCCTTTAAATTTACGTTGAGTGCTAGCAGCAGACTCTTCGGCTTCGGCTTTCTTTTGTAAATAATAGGAATAGTTACCGGAATATGTATAAAAATCGCCGCGATCGATTTCAATAATTCTATTTGTTACCTTATCCAAAAAATATCTATCGTGAGTTATTAACAAAAGAGCGCCATTTCTACGATTCAAATAACTTTGCAGCCACTCCACAGAATCAGCATCTAAATGGTTTGTCGGCTCATCCATCAATAATAAATCTGGTTCGGATAACAAAGCAGTTGCCAAAGCAATCCGCTTTCTATAGCCACCGGATAAAGTACCTATCTTGACATCAAAATCAGTAATACCTAACTGAGAAAGAATAATTTTAGCGTTGGTTTCAACTTCCCAAGCGCCAAGAATATCCATCCGCTGCGTCACTTCACCCAAGCGCGACAATAACTGATTATCTTGAGGATTTTTAGCTAACTTATCGGAAATTTCTTCATATTCGCGCACCAAATTCATTTGCTCGCTACTGTCGGCAAATATCTGCTCTAAAACCGTAAGACTTTCATCTAAATCTGGCTGTTGCGGTAAATATATAACCTTCGCACCGGGATTTACAATAATTTCTCCACCGTCAATTGGTTCCATCCCAGCAATCATTTTTAACAAGGTAGATTTACCGGAACCGTTAGTACCAATTAAGCCAACTTTCTCATCAGCATTCAAGCTAAAAGAAGCATCTTTAAGAATTTCTTTGATGCCAAAATCTTTTTTGACAGATTGTAATGTAATAACACCCATAGGATTTTAGATTTTAGATTTTAGATTTTAGATTTTAACAACGGATGCGTTTTGTTTTAGATTATTTTAAGATAGCTTAGTTATTTCACGTTACAAGCAACTGTTAATTAAACCTTGCTTGTCATCTCGTTACAAGGCTCTGCCTTGTAATGCATTGCAGGAGGCTCTGCCTCCGTTTCGGGTTCCCAACCGGAGACTGGGAACTAGATAAGAGCCTCGCGCTTGGGGTTCCCAACCGGAGACTGGAAACTAGTTAATAGATAATAAATAAAAACTGAAAGCCGTAATACACCAACTCCGAGTGATGCGTTACGGCTTCTCAATATTCAAGGCACAAATTGAAAACCGTAATACATTGTAATTTCCAATGCCCTATGCCCGCGTGCCCTATGCCCTATATTATTTAATCAAATAAATCTAAGGGTAAATGTCCGTACATATGGTTCATTCCACCTTCCGAGCAAGACTGACAAGAAACTAAAACCCCACGATGATGTCCCATATAGGCATCTATGTAGCACAAGCCATTTTTACCATTTAATTTAATGTAGACGGGACCTTCAATTGATGGTAAATTACTCGGAGGCTCGTATCCCAATGCTCTGGAATAGCTTTCCATTGCTTTTATTCCTTCTTCGGTAGTATCGGCAGAAATACCCAGAATTTGATAGTCGCAAAGTTTCGCAAGCAAAGTCAAAGCCCGACGGACTGAAATTTTCTCTGATGGCTTCAGTTGGGCTGCAATATCAACGAAGTCATATTTACTCAATATTTTCTTAGCTTCTTCAACCGTAAGTTGGGTTTGGGGTTTGCTTGTCATAGCCTAACTTGAATCTACTAGGGGTTTACTTGGTATGGCGTAGAGATTCTACTCTACCAAAATTTTACAGTTACGATTGATCTTGTATGTTACTTAAATTGAATAAAAATGGCACGCCACCTTGAGAATCATTTCCGGTGACTAAAACTCTTGGCATTTGAGCGCCGCCACTTTTCCAAGCTTCGATAGCTTCTTTTTGCAATACTAACTGTCCACCTTGCGCTTTCAAGGTTTCAGCTAATAGTTTTTGCGCTTCCGCTCTACCTCTAGCACGGTTAATGTCGGCGAATGCTTGCTGCTCGGCTTCTGCTGCGATGTAAACTGCTCTTTGGGAACGTTGTTCGGCAATTTGCTTTTCTTCAACAGCTTTGGCAAATTCCGGAGAGAAAGTTAAGTCGATCACGCTAGTATCTAAGACAATTACTCCATATTTATCCAAACGTTCTCCTAATGCATTATCAAAATCATTCTTCAATTCGTCTCTTTTAGTAATAGCTTCTTCTACAGTTCTTCTGGCTGCTGCTACTTTAAAAGATTCCTGAGTTTGCGGTGCAATAATTTTCGAGACGATATTTTCTAAACTCCCCTGCTTTCTTCTAATTTCCACAACTTCTACGGAATCAATGCGAAAGTTGATTGCAAATTTTGCCGTTAATTCTTGCAAATCTTTAGTAGAACTTTGTGCGGGAATTTCGTATTTCTGTACCGTCACATCATATATATCTACATTAGAAATTATTGGCGGTTTGAAATGAATACCTTCTAATAAAGCACCATCTTGAGCTTTTCCTAAAATACTCAAAACTCCTGCTTGTCCCGGATTAATAATTACAAATGCATTCAGAGCAAAAATAACCACTAATGATAATACTACACCCGCGATTGCCGATTGCAATCCACCTAATTGTTGATTCTTCAATTCAATACTCCTTTTTGTGTTAGTTATTCAGTCATCAATGAACAGTTATCAATTATCAATTATCAATTCATGTCTAATTATTGCCCAATTTATACTCTTAAAATAAATGGTGAAAGTAATTATGAATGTATAAAGCGGTGGATAAATTCAAAACTGTCTCAAACCTCTTAGATTATAAATCATTGATAATTGTTCATTGTTAATTGATAATTGATTTCATGGTAAAATAAGTTCCCAGCATTTACCTAATATTGTGGCTCAAGTACTTAAATCCAATCGGTTGCAAAAACAGCGTAGGGATTCAACGCATCCGTTGAAACGCTTGCTTGACTACGGACATGATTATCGCCAAAAAATCTGGCTGGCGGTAGTATGTTCTATTCTCAATAGGATATTTGATCTTGCACCTCCGATATTAATTGGCTTCGCCGTTGATGTTGTTGTCAAGCAGGAAGATTCTATCATTGCCAGTTGGGGTATCACGGATATTTTTTGGCAATTTTTAATACTTTCTTTCCTAACGGTTGTAATTTGGGTACTTGAGTCGGTTTTTGAATACGCGCTGCAAACTCTATGGCGTAATTTAGCACAAACTATTCAGCACGATTTGCGCTTGAATGCCTATAAACACTTACAAAATTTAGAATTAGCTTACTTTGAAGAACGCAGTACTGGCGGTTTGATGTCGATCTTGAGTGATGATATCAACCAACTGGAGCGCTTTTTAGATGTGGGAGCTAACGATATATTGCAAACTGCCACAACTATTATAATTCTTGGTGGTGCATTCCTCATTTTAGCTCCTAACGTGGCATGGATGACCATGTTACCGATTCCGTTTATTCTTTGGGGAACGTTTGCTTATCAAGATTTACTTGAACCCCGCTACGCCGATGTTCGTGAAAAGCTGAGTTTTCTTAACTCGCGTTTATCAAATAATTTGGGCGGTATTACTACTATTAAAAGTTTCACTGCCGAAGAATATGAAAGCAAGCGTTTAGAATCTGAAAGTGAAGCTTATCGCCGTAGTAATAGTAAAGCAATAAAACTTTCTGCTGCCTTTGTACCCTTAATTAGAATGTTAATTTTAATTGGGTTCACGGCTTTGTTATTATTTGGCGGAATGTCAGCAGTTAACGGTAATATGACTGTAGGAACTTACAGCGTTTTAGTCTTTTTAACTCAAAGATTGCTTTGGCCTTTAACTAGATTGGGACAAACTTTCGATCTATATCAAAGAGCGATGGCTTCCACAAATCGCGTGATGAATTTGCTGGATACTCCTATAACTATTAATCCCGGAAATATTGACTTACCCGTTGAAAAAGTACGCGGCGAAATCAAGTTTAATAACATTACTTTTGCCTACAAAGATAGACAGCCGGTAATCAAAAATCTATCTTTAGAAATCCCCGCAGGAAAAACTATTGCTATTGTAGGTTCCACGGGTTCGGGTAAAAGCACTTTAGTTAAATTATTGCTGCGATTTTACGAAATCACTTCCGGCAATATTACCGTTGATAATATTAATTTACAAGATATCAACCTACAAGATTTACGTCGCTGCATCGGTTTAGTCAGCCAAGACGTATTTTTGTTTCACGGCACCGTAGCCGAAAACATTGCTTACGGCAGTTTCAACGCCAACGACAAAGAAATTATGAGAGCCGCCAAAGTTGCAGAAGCCCACCAATTTATCATGCAGCTACCCCAAGGCTACGAAACAATAGTCGGCGAGCGCGGACAAAAATTATCCGGCGGGCAAAGACAAAGAATAGCCATAGCCAGAGCAATATTAAAAAATCCGCCAATCTTGATATTAGACGAAGCCACCTCAGCCGTAGATAACGAAACAGAAGCAGCTATAGCCCGCTCTTTAGAACGAATTACCGTAGATAGAACAACCATTGCGATCGCCCACCGTCTTTCCACCATTCGCAACTCCGACCGCATATATGTAGTAGAATACGGCGAAATAGTAGAATCGGGCACCCACGAAGAATTACTCGCACACAACGGAATTTACGCAAGTTTATGGAGAGTACAATCCGGGTTGAAGTCAGTTTACAGTTAGCAGTTAACAGTGAGCAGTGAGCAGTAATTAAATGTAGGGTGTGTTAAGGCTACGGAAAGCCTGAAGAAAAAAGAAATAAGTTGAAATTGCCGTAACGCACCAATTAACCTTGATAAAAAACCGGATTTTTGAATCGGTAGCAATGTTGGGTTACGACACGATAACTTAAATCATCGTTACAAATCGAATTTGGTTTATGTGTCTAACCCAACCTACTAACTGTTAACTGCTAACTGCTCGCTGATAATTTCCGGACATTATATAACTTGATCGAAACACTATTAGTAGTTATAACAGTCTTTTATCTTTTCATTATTTATACTGATGAAGAATAATTCTCATCCAAAACCTTTTGGAATCATATTAGCATTTTTACTTACTTTCGGGAGTACTGTTTTTGCTGGCTTTGTTGCTTCTATATTAATTTCTAAATCTTATTGGGGATATTATTTCAATCCTCCTGAGTTGCCTGAAAAAGTTGAAGAGTTTGAAAAAATTCGTTCAATTACTCCCGTTTCTAGCATTAAAAGAAATGATGGTACCAGAATTTTTAAAATAGATACCTCAAACTCATGCATCAAAGATATAAAATCGGGTGTTGAAAATATTAACAGCAGTTGCGGTACCGGAAAATGCAATACAGAAAATTGCGTTCGCGAAGCGCTGCTGCAAGCAGATAGCACTCGTATTCTTCTAACCCTATCTGAAAAAGGAAAGCTGCCCAAAAAGACTTCTTATATTTCTGTAGACAAGCTAAATTCTTTATATGATTATTTAGAAAAAACCGAACTTTTATACGACGGAAAGCCGGGATATAATGGTGAATTAGTATCGGATTCAGCCAGCGGAGAATTGATATCTAAAGGTGATGGAAAGCGGCTTGAGGGAATAGTAGTTGAAGCTGAAGATAAAAACAAACAACCATATTTATTTATAGCAGCTAACGGCGGACAAGTTAGCAACGATCATTATCCATATTACGAATTCTTGTTTGAAATTCCCAAAAACGAATCAACTCCCAAATTAATCGCCAATAATCGCTTCTTTTACGAAATTGCCGGAATTGAAGGAATTTTCAAATGGCATACTATCTGGATGTTTTTTATTGTCATTGGTTTTATTCTAAGTATTCCGATGGCATTTTTGCTAATTCGGATGAAAGTACATTTAAAGCCAAAACAACCACAGTTAGCAGCCAGCAGCGAGCAGTTACCAGTTAACAGTGAGCAGTGAGCAGTTATCAGTTAACAGTGAGCAGTGAGCAGTTATCAGTGAGCAGTTAATTGTTATTAGTTGGGGTGAAGAAGGCAAACCGCCGTATTAATAAATTCCTAGGCTAACATATAAAGTCTGATGAATCAGACTGGGTAAGGTTTTAAGGTGATTATAGTGCGTTTCAACGTACTTTGTATATGAGCCTTGGAATTCCCAACCGAGGCGGGAATATGGGCTATTTCACTGCTCACTGTTAACTGCTCACTGTTAACTGTTATCTGTGAGATGATTATATAACTGCGTATTCTACAGATATAATCATGTTTGCTAGTACTCAATCCGATATACCCCAACCGAAATGGCTGCATAAACTCGACAAGTTTGTGAAAGCACATCATCTTGAATTAGCGGCGCTTTCTTGGGCACTTTGGCAGCAAAATGGTGATAGTCAGGGTACTATCGGTATTGATTTACAGCCAAAGCCGCATTTTGTATATTGCCCTGAAGAGGCAATTGAAAAGTTTAACGATAATGTTGATAATAAGCTTCAGGAAATTTTGGGTTTAATTAAGAATCATAAACCTGAAGTGGAAGTTTTAATGATAGGTATTGGAAATGAGCAAATCAAGCTAGTTTATTTTGAACCAGAAATTCCACCACCTGTTTGTTTTGAACAAGTTAATCAAGATGTTGATGGATTAATGGATGTTTTGGAAGCGCGGATGGGTGAAGAAATAACTGTTAATTGAAGGTTTGTAGTAAGGGCTTTAGCTCCAAATCCGAGTGCTAAAGCCCTTATTAGGAACCTCATTACGCTTAACCTTTAATTAACCATTAGTAAGTAAAAGAATACTAATATTATCTTAGAATATTTTTAATCAGAATATTACCTAAAACTGAAATATTAAAGTGATTTATACAACAATTAATTTATTGAACTGTCGGGTAGGATATTGCTGTAAAACTTAGAAAAGCGAATCAATACTCTTGTTTGGGAGAATTAACGAGTGGATGAACAACTTCAACAATTAATTGAGGAAGTGTGTCGTTACGAAGAAGGTACACCGCAAAGACAAAAAGCTTTAAATAATTTGCTGGTAATTGTTCAACAGTTTCCTGGGATAAAAAAAGATAGCCATCAAAATTATTTAGAAGCTTTAAATAAAACTTGGGAATGGTTTCAGTAAAAGAATCTGCCGAAGCTGCTCGCGCTTATGCAAACTGGTTAAAAACAAATGAAGGTAAAAATTTAATTCAGCAAGCTGGGTTTGCTCCAATTTAAATGACAGTTAATTAATTTTTGTGTGCTTTCTATTCTCTATCCTTGCTATCTCGCTCTCGTTTTCTTTAATATTCTTCTCCAATCGAAAAGAATTAAAAAATTGATCGGCATCACCAGCTTTATAATTAGAGATATCTAAAATATACAATCTTTGTCCTACTAAAAATAATCGACTTTTAGCAGTTATTTGTTGATTATCATTATTATATTCAACTTCTATACCCGGATAATTACCTAAATTAATATCTTCCTGGTTGAGAAACTTGATATCAGCACCTAAGAATTCATTTAAAAACTGATAATAAACTTCATTGGCTGTTAACTCACTCAAGTCATTATTATAATCAACGTAACCAACTATATACGAGCTTTTTTTAGTATCTGTATGATAAATATTTATAGAATAATCTTCACTTTGAGAATTTAAATTCGTAATAGATTTGCTAGGTACAAAAATTGAAAAATTCCCCTCATCTGAATAAAACTGTTTCCATCCAGAAGTTGCAACTACAGAATTCTCTACATTTGCTTGAGTAAACAGTGTGGCAAATTCTGCCGGTGTGGTAAATAATTGCGAGGGAGAAAATGCGTTTGCTGCATCAACCTTTGGAGCATATGCCATTACTCCTAATCCAAGCATTACAACACTTAGTGATAATTTATTCATTTTTACGTCTCCTGTGATACTGGGAAAATGCTTGGGTACAAATCCTAATACAGCTAAAATCAATTCAAATCACTATAATTATTTGTATTTACAAAATTAAATTTATTTATATATTCCCCTGATGTTGAATGTTTACGAAAAATTTCCGGTAAATTACCGAGTTAAGGTTTACAGATTGTCAACTTAACACAAGAAATACGGTTTTAGTTAAAATAAAACTACATTAGAGAATAAAATTATACAAGGATATTTATACTACTTATAGTGTTTTTTTGGTCTAGGAAGATTATAATCCAACCAAAGCTGAAATAACAACAACAAACATATTAAGAAGCACGAAATATAAAATAGAAAGTATCCAATAGTCAATTGGTAGTTAGTATTAATGTTGTGGCTGCATCTACTTGACATTGATGTATGAGGTGATTCCGAAAGCATCAAGCTCTGCTTATCGCCTTTAACCATATTTATATTTTGCTTAGTTACCGCGTTTGATACATAGTAAGGTAGGTTATTTGCATTTACTTGTGAACTATATAACACTGCTGCTAATGAAAAGATTGCAGATGTGAATACAACAAACTTCATATGATTTGCTCCTAAAATAATTAAGGGATAATTAGGCTTATAAATCTATAACTTTGTAAAGCGATAACAGATATAAATCTATAAAGCGATTTAGATTGTTTTAATGCAACAATTATCCCTATTTATTTATCGAAGATAAGAGCAAATTTTACGAAATATCTACGAAATACTTAATCAATAAAACCTTCTTCTCTTGCGCGAATATGAGTAATAACTCGAAGATTCTTTCCTTGGTTTTTTAGTTCGTCAATATTTATATTTAAGACTTCTTGTAACTTAAACCAATAGTGACGTACCATTCGCTCGGAAACACAAATATGTGCTGCTATTGCTTTATCTTGCAAACCTTCTTCAAATGCTAAATTAAGCAATCTTAACCATTCTGGCTTCAATTCTATTCCAGAGTTAATTGCTTTGATATCCTTAGTATGAGTTAATCCGTGCAAACTCCATTTAACTCTATTCAATGTTTCCTGAGTAGAAAGACATTTATCCGCCACTACAAAACCCGATGGATGTTTGTCAATTTCCGACTTGATTCGCACTAAAGTATTAATATAAGTACTTTGTACTAATATATTAACTTGAGGATAATTAGTTAATAATTTTCTCAGAAGCTGTATCCCATTACTAATCTGGATTGCTCCGCCAATATTTTGTGCAACACAAATATCGGTAATAACTAAATCTGGCTTAATTTTTGCCATCAAATGCAAAGCGGTTTCTACAGTTGTAGCAGCATAGATTTTAGCATTCGGATAACAAGAACGTAATATTTTTACTGTTCCACTCAAAAATATTTCATAGCTGTCAAATAATAGAATTTTAGGTGATACTTTGTGTTGTAAATACTGATTCATAATTAAATTCCCAAAATAATATAGTTTGTCTGCTGAAGTTTTGTACTAGATAGGCATCTAAATACTTATCTAAATTAAGAAGGTAGTAGCAATTGAGAAATATTCTAAATCTAAAATTCCGTAACCTCGCTGAAACACTCTTTTTTTTTAGATTTTGAGGTACTTTATTAATCAACTGAACTCCTAAACTCCAAAATATATTGCCAAAATTATTCTCTGATACTATATAAATCCTCCTTTCAACTCTGTTTACATGACAATTTTACTCCGTAATTTTGCTGAAAATAGCTACATATGAAACATTATACATCAAGATTCTGTAAAGCTCCGAAAGCCTTCTGTAGTATAAATACTCAAAAACGCGGGTAAAAGTCTGAACTCTTGCCCGCGTGGTAATTTATGCTTTATTTTTCGATGAAACAAGCTAACAAATGTTTAAAACTTAGAAACGATAGCCAAGCCCAACACCGAAACCTGGATCGACATCATCATCTAAAGGAACGATTAAATTTCCGAAAACTACTACATTTGTAGCAATTTCTGTTTCTGCACCAGCATTTAGAAATGCAGTAGAATCGCCTTCACCGAAAACTAAACCAGCACCAGCGTAAGCATTTACCATTTCACCTATGGGTAAATCGTAGGTAACTGCTGGTGCGAATTGAGTAAAAGTTTCACCAGAGAAATCTGCTACATTTACACTACCTCTGACGGAGATTGGTAAATCACGAACATCATATCGTCCGTAAACTTCAAAATTAGTTTGTCCATTTCCAGTGGAAAAACTACCACCAACGTAACTTCCTTCCAAACCCTTTTTAGTTTGAGCGCTTGCAGACAATGTAGACATGAAAGTCAAAGCACAAGCAATTGCGGATACAGCAGAAACTTTTGCAGCAGACTTGAGAAACTGTCGCATATTATTGCCTAAGTATAATTTTAGCTACAACTTGAATTTATTCGGATTTCAAAAATTTGAGCAATTATCTTGCTAAACAGGTTTTTTACTCCGAGTGTTTAGAATATTAGCTCAGTAATTTTTCTGGTGTCGGTATGGAAAATAACTTATACAAAAATTCCTTATAGCTCTTAATAGCTCTGCAAAATAGCCACGATTTTGTAAGGCGATAATTTTAAAGTATGGGAATTACCTTTTTTGTCTTAGAGGATGTTTTAAAAGTCGGATTTATACATTACCTGGCGACTGTAAGTCGCGGCTACACAAGTAAAACCCGCCTGCGCGGGTTAGTAATTAATTAGTCCACGCAGGTGGACTTTACTTTTGTAGTAGCGGTTTTAACCGCCGGATACTTTTAAAACATCCTCTTACCTTAAAGAAGAAAATAGTAAAGACGTTAAGAGAAATATCCCTCAACGCCCAATTCTGAATCGATATAAATTTTATAGCTACATTACTAAATCTCGTTGATTAGTTACAGCTTACAAGCGATAACCAACACCAAGTTTCCATAAGCTACCATCATCATAGAAATTGCCGTCACCGTAAAGCACAAACTTTTTGCCTATTCCTGTTTCAGCACCTACTTGCAGTATCCCTTCACTACCTTGAGTATCAGCAGCATCATCAACAGCAATACTTATGTAGCCAGCACCCACATAGACATTAGTGTTTTTAGCTACTGGAATATCGTAGGTGACAGTAGGCACGAATGCAGCAAATGCACAATCATCGAAACCGCAATTAACGCTACCTCCTAAAAGAGAAGCCCGCAAAGATACCTTAGCCTTGGGAAAAGAAATACGTCCGCTCAAACCACCAACTCCTGTATCTTCAATAGTACCCCCCGTAACACCGATATAACCTTCAGGCATTCCTTTAGATTGAGCGTTTACATTGCTAGCTCCAACAAAAGTTAAAGCACAAGCAATTATAGACATAGCAGAAACTCTAGCAGCAGACTTGATAAACTGTTGCATAATTACCTCTATAAAATTGTGAAAGTTATTGTCAGCTTTTCAGAGTTTTTAAGAGTTGCCTTGCTTCTAAAAGCTCATATGTACTCTTATTTGCTCTTAATAGTTAACATAATAGCTCAGTAATCAGAAAAGTGAGGTATGATAAACTACATCGATATAAGTAAACTCTTTAATTCTGATAAAACCTCGGAATAAAGTGGCAATATCAAAAACTAAGTTTCAGTGGCGTTGCTGCTCGGCTCTACAGTAAGTAATCTCTAAAAAATAAATCGCACTAAGCAAGAGATATTTGTTCTCTTTACTTAGTGCAGATAATGCTTTTTATTTAGGGAATCCCGACGATTAGAATGCTAAATCCTCACAAGGTTGGACGTTTTGCTTGGAGTATGATTATGCAAAGGTAATGTCGGTATTAGTATCAAAGCTACTATTGACAAATGCAATCAGATCGTCTTTCTCTTCATCAAATACTCCATCACCATTATCCAGAGAAATAGTGCTTCCGAAGAATACATAATCATCCAGACTACCAGTAAGTTGAATTTGATCCTCACCAGATACAAAGTCTCGAATAGTTGCAACGTTACCAAAACCAGTATAGAAGAAATCGCCGTCTTCTCCTAAAACAAATGTATCTGCTCCGGCTCCTCCTGTTAAGTCATCATTTCCGTCAAAACCATTGATAATATTATCTTCTGCGTTTCCGATAATAGTATCATCCCCAGCAGTACCGATAACATTGTCAAAGTTGACAACAGTACGATTGAGAGTACCAACTCCAGGAATATTATTAATCTCCAAAGTCTCTGCTGCTAAATCAACATTTATAGAAGCCCTATTCCCTGCACCTGAAGTATCAATAGTATTGGCTTGATTGGCATCACCGACAATTGTCTCAACTCTGAAAAGTTGATCTGTACCTAAACCACCATCCTTAACTATAGTGCCGGTAGCTTGGAGGGTAATTGCTTCACCTAAACCACTGTAGTCAACAGTGTCATTATCATTGGCACCACCGTCGTCACCGTCGATGATATCGTTACCGGCGCTACCGCCAAAGAAATCGTTACCACCGTTACCGATAAGGATATTATCTTCTGCATTACCGATAATTCTGTCATCTTGGGTAGTACCAGTGACATTGACAAAGTTTTCAACTGTAAAAGTTACATCACCCAAACCAGGAATATTTTCAACAGTTAATCTGTTTTGGGACAAATCAACATCGAAAGATGTAACTCCACTAGTACCAGTGGAACCATCTATTGTATTAGCCTTTCCAGTTGCACCAACAATAGTTTCGATGTTTAGAATTTGGTCTGTACCCAAATTACCTTTCTCGACTTCACCAACTGCGTTAAGGGTAATAGCTTTATTCAGTTGGCTGTAATCTGCTGTATCGTTACCTTTCCCACCATCAAGAACATCATTACCCCGACTACCTTCGAGAATATCGTTACCTTTTTCACCATCGAGGCTATCGTTACCTCTTCCACCATTTAAGGTGTCTCTACCGTTACCACCTTCTAGAATGTCAGCACCGTTACCACCTTCTAGAATGTCAGCACCATTACCACCTTGAAGTAAGTCAGCGCCATTGCCGCCCTTTAAGGTGTCTCTACCGTTACCACCTTCTAGAATGTCTCTACCTTTACCACCTTCTAGAATGTCAGCACCATTACCACCTTTAAGGCTGTCATTACCTTTACCACCTTTGAGCGTATCATTACCAGCTTTACCATTTAGGAAATCTGCACCGTTGCCACCAATCAATTTATCGTTTTGAGGTCCACCATTCGCTATCATAGTTATGTCATCCTTATAAACTAGGTTGGCTGAACGATTCGCTGGATTTCTGAGGTCATAGCGAATCGTTCTTTATCGATCAAATCCGACAGATATTGACTATTGAAGCAATGTTGAAATGCTTCAACAAAGATTACTGCAAGGCGAACAAGTAATATTCCGAAATATACTTTTCTTGATGTATGTTTTTTTACTGAATTTGCCTAAATACACCATGACAATAGAAAAGCAACATTCAATAATTTGCATATTGAATCACAGATTAATAGCCAAGCTGTCATGAATCTTGGCACTGAAAACTATTAACTTTTAGTCGTAAATAGGTTTCCAATAATACTTGTTTTGCCGTGTATTTGGATACTAGCGTAAAATAATTTTGTGGTGTCGTAAGATTTGATACCTTCATCAAAACTTTAAGCTCCGAAAAACTCCGATACACGTGTAAACTCGAACGAGAAAAGGTAGAATATATTAAGCCAAAACAAATTTGAGGAAAATGTTCCCAACAGATTTTTTGACTGAAATGGCGCATAATCAAGAACTTTCTCGCGATCAAGAAGAAGTCTTTTTGCTGCGAATGGGAGAGGGTAAGAGCTACGAAGAAATAGCCTCGGAATTGGATACTTCTGCCGATGCTTGCCTCAAAAGGATGGGACAAGTTTATAAGAAGTTTAACGTTAGCGGTAGTAGCAGAGGTAAAGAAAATCGACTCAGAATTTTCTTAAGCAACGAATGGGAACAACGCAAAGTCAAAATATCTGAAGACAACTCCGAACAGTTGCCAGTAAGTCAGAAAACAGATACCAGTCTCCGAGCCTTAGAAACCCAAACGCCAATAGTGCAAAACTTACCCGCACGGGGATATAGCACTTTTATTGGACGCGATCGCGAATTGGCGCGATTGATGGAACTCCTTGATTACGGGCATTCGGCTCATTTAATTAGCGTTGATGGGATTGGTGGGGTAGGTAAGACAACTTTAGTTATAGAAGTTGCTTATCGCTGTTTTGTTAATAAGGTTCCTACTTTTGAAGCGATTATCTTTACATCTGCCAAGCAAAATCATCTTACTTCGATCGGGCTTTTGCCGAGATTGATTTATCAGCGTACTTTACGCGATATATGCCGAGAAATTGCTAAGATTTTTGAGTTTACACAAATCAACAATTTATCTTTGCAAGAACAAATTGAAGTTATTCGCGATAAACTTTCCCAAATTAAAACTTTATTGATTGTTGATAACTTAGAAACTATTGAAGACAAAGAAGAAGTTCTTTCTTTTCTCTACGACTTACCACCAACAGTTAAAGTAATTATTACTACCCGCGAACAAACATTATTTGTACCGATACGTCTTAATAGTTTACCTAAAGAACATAGTTTACGGTTGATTCAAAACGAAGTCAAAGAGAAAAACGTTAGCTTAACTAATGCAGAATCGCAGCAAATTTACGAAGCAGTAAGCGGAGTACCAGCAGCAATGATTTATGCTATTGGACAGATGGCTGCTGGTTATTTACTCGAAGACGTACTGGTATTAATTAAAAATCCCCAAGGCGATATTGCTCGCTTTTGCTTTACTGCTTCAATAAATCCTCTGAGAGACACGCCACCATTATATTTATTAATAGCTCTAACTCTTTTTATAGGTTCAGTAACTAAGGAAACCTTAGCTAATGTAGCTTTCGATAAACCAGATCCAATTGTCATATCTCAAGGATTGGTAAAACTGCAACAACTTTCCTTAATTTATCGGCAACAGGAACGTTATTGTTTAACAGCTTTGACTCGCGAATATGCTTGGGCAGAATTGTATGCAAATCCAGAATTCGCTCAGGAATTACGCCAGCGTTGGGTAAACTGGTATCTCAAATTTTCCGAATCATTTGCAGATAAAGATTGGAAGGAATGGCATTTAAGCTATGAAAATTTAGAAGTTGAATGGGAAAATCTGCAAGCAGTCTTAGAATGGTGTATTTCTGAAAATAGATATGATGACGTAAAAACATTGTGGTCGCGGATAAAAGGTTACGTTCATATCCGTGGATATTGGGATGAGCGCTTAGAATGGAGTGCCTGGTTAATTGAAGCTGCAAAGCTAGCTGGAGACTGGGTTATAGCATTAGAAGCAATGTGCGATCGCGCTTGGACTTTGGTTAGAATGCGCTCTATAGAACAGTTGCGAGAAGCACAAGTATTATTGCAAGAAGCATGGGAATTACGGCAGCATCATACTTTAAATTTTCAGTTAGAGTTAGCTGCAAACATGGTAATTTTGCACGTTCACCTTTCACAGTTGCAGCAAGCACAAGAATGGTTAATGTTAAAACAACAGCTTTTAGAACAAGCCAACCTAGATTCATTTAAATATCAGGAACAGCAAGTTCAGGATTTATATTACCAAGGACAGATATTTTATCGGCAAGGAGATTTAAGCCAAGCAAAATTAACTTTTGAGCAAGCATTAATAGAAGCACAACAAATAGAATGGCAAAAAGCAACCGCAGCAATTAACAATTGGTTAGCAGATATTGCACTATTAAACGGTGATTTTCCCGCTTGCCGAAAACTATTAGAACTTAGCTTACCAATGGCACAAAGGCACAAAGATAAACGAGTAATTGCTTTCCATAAAGCAACATTCGCTAAACTTGAAAAAGCTTGCGGAAATGGTTTTCTTGCCCATCGTTTAGCAAAAGAAGCAGCAGAAAGCTTTGAAAGTTTAAAAATGATTGCAGAAGCTGAAGAAATGTATGATTTGCTCGCGAATTAAAATTATGGGATTGGGAATTGGGCATTGGATAAAAAAGTTAAGAATTAGGAGTTAGGAGTTAGGAATTAGGAGTTAGGAGTTAGGAGTTAGGAGTTAGGAATTAGGAGTTAGGAATTTTAATAATTAATCAGTTCCTGATTTCTCACTGCCAATTACCAATCCCCAATGCCCCATGCCCCATGCCCCAATGCCCCATGCCCCAATGCCCCATGCCCCATGCCCCATGCCCCATGCCCCATGCCCCATGCCCCATGCCC
>CAYMZW010000043.1:0-24658 GCA_964395005.1 uncultured Rivularia sp. | reverse complement strand
GAAACCCTCAAGACCGCAATGGCTCACCACTAACCACTAACCACTAACCACTAACCACTAACAACTAACAACTAACAACTAACTAGATATTTTTCGTTGTTTAGGAAGCAAAAAATGAAAGCTTTATTTAAGCATTTATCGGCAATTACTCAAGGGGAACCGGGTTCGGTGGCAAATAATACTTCGTACTCAATAAAAAAAATCTCCACTCCCTTTCTGTCTACAACTTTATTAGCAGTTTTATTAGGCGTACCCCAAATACCAATAATTGGCAGTGGAAAAGCAGTGGCGCAAAACGCGGCAAGCTGTCCTGCGGGTACAGCACCAGAAACAATCCAGTTTCAGCCTAGCGATAGCCTGCCAAGTTTAGAACTACAGTATAATATTGGCGGAGTTAATACCGTCCTTAGTTTCAGTGAAGAGGTTCCCGGTCAAGTAATCGATCAAGGAAGCGACTCAAGGTTTACACAATTCGGAAGTGATCCAGATGCTGTTTACGGGGGGCTTCCAGGACCAAATCTACGTTTAAATATTGGTCCGGGAAAACCTCCAGAAACGGGTAATCTAGCACCGGGAAGTGCTACTCTTACTATTAACTTTGCTCAACCCGTAACTCTGGCATCACCTTTAACTTTATTGGATGTTGACCAGGAAGGGAACAATGATAATCGTCGATTTTTCCGAGATATAGTTTCCGTTAGCGCAGCTAATAATAATTCCGAGGTTCCTGTAAACCTACAAGCGCCTGGTGAATTCACCCGAGTTTCCGGACAAACTGCTATCGGTCAAGGTGGAAACTCGCTCTCCACCGAAAGTCGAGCTAACGTTTCCGTAATACCTCAAGGACCTGTTGACCAAATCAGCATTCTTTATACACCAGACACTTCTCAACCAAGAGGACAAGACCAAACTGTTGGTTTAGCACCATTTACCATCTGTGCGCCACAGAATGCAGGAGTAACTGGTAGTGTCGGCGATACGGTTTATCGGGATAACAATAATAACAGCGTTCAAGATGAAGGGGATGTGGGAATTGGTGGAGTACCAGTTACTTTAACTCTCCCAGGTGACGACGGACAATTGGGTACTGATGACGATACAACTCAAACCACAACCACCAACGACCAAGGTATTTACAGTTTCCCCAATTTACCAGCAGGTAATTACCAAGTTACCGCAGCGACTCCCGACGGCTTAACAGCAACTCAAATTCAACCGAATCCAGTTGATTTACAACCAGGTCAAATTATAGATACAGTTGACTTTGGTTTCTCAGCACCGCAAACGGGTTCTCTTGGGGATACGGTTTATCGGGATAACAATAACAATAACGTCCAAGATGAAGGGGATGTGGGAATTGGTGGAGTAGAAGTTACTTTAAATCTTCCAGGCCCTGACGGACAATTGGATACCGATGACGATACAACTCAAACCACAACCACCAACGACGAAGGTATTTACAGTTTTCCAAATCTACCAGCAGGTAATTATCGAGTTACTTCGGCAACTCCAGATGGTTTAACTCCGACTCAAACCCAACCGGATGCAGTTGGATTACAACCAGGTCAAATTATAGATACAGTTGACTTTGGTTTCTCACCACAGCAAACGGGTAGTATCGGCGATACCGTTTATACCGATGGAAATAGCAACAACGTCCAAGATGATGATGAAGAAGGTATTTCTGGAGCTACAGTCACCTTAACTCTTCCAGGCCCCGACGGGCAATTAGGTACCGCTGACGATACCACTCAAACCACTACCACCGACTCGAACGGTAATTACACATTTCCCAATTTACCTGCGGGTAATTACACAGTTACTGCAACCAGTCCCAGAGAAGGAGATACTGCCACTCAAACCCAACCAGATCCTATTGAACTACAGCCAGGTCAAAATTTAGATACAGCTGACTTCGGTTTTGTACCACAACCATTAGGGGAGGGACAAGGCAGTATTGGGGATACGGTTTACAACGATACCAACCGTAACAACCAACAAGATGATGGAGAAACTGGTATTCCTGGAGCAACAGTTACTTTAACTAATCCCGGTGAAGATGGTGAATTTGGGACTCCAGACGATGACACAGTTACCACAACCACCAACGAAAACGGTAATTACAACTTCCCCAGTTTACCTGCGGGTAATTATCGAGTTACTACCACCACGCCAGATGGCTTAACTCCAACACAAACCCCACCAGAAACAGTTGCTTTAGCGGAAAATCAAACCAATAATGACGTTGATTTCGGTTTCGCACCGGAAGAACAAGGAACGGGTTCTTTAGGAGATACGGTTTACAACGATACCAATAATAATAACCAGCAAGATGAAGGTGAAACTGGTATTCCTGGAGTGACGGTAACATTAACCACTCCCGGTGAAGACGGTGAATTTGGTAACGAAGACGATACAACTCAAACCACAACTACCGACAACAACGGTGTATATGGATTTAATAATTTACCACCGGCGAATTACAGAGTTAGTACGGAAACTCCCGAAGGTTTAAATCCGACTCAAACCCAACCGGATATTATTAATCTGCAAAGCGGTCAAAATATTGATACGATTGACTTCGGTTTTGTAGGTCAGCAGCAACAAGGAACGGGTTCTTTAGGTGACACCGTTTATAACGATACCAACCGTAACAATCAACAAGATGACGGGGAAACTGGTATTCCTGGAGTCATAGTTACCTTAACTACTCCCGGTGAAGATGGTGAATTGGGTAACGAAGACGATACAACTCAAACCACAACCACCGACGAAAACGGTAATTACACTTTCCCCAACCTACCTGCTGGTAACTATAGAGTTACAATTACCAATCCCGACGGTTTAACTCCAACCCAAACCCCACCCGAAACGATTGCCTTAGCGGATAATCAAACTAATAATGACGTTGACTTTGGTTTAGCACCAGAAACTCAACAACAAGGTACGGGTTCAATTGGTGACACCGTTTATAACGATATTAATAATAACGGTCAACAAGATGAGAACGAACCCGGAATCGCGGGCGTAATTGTTAACTATGCCGGAACCGGGCCAGACGGCGTATTTGGCAATAGTCTTGATGATGACGATACCAGCGGTAGAACTAGAACCGATGCCAACGGTAGATACATCTTCCCCAACTTACCTGCGGGAACTTACCGAATTACGATCAACGACCAAAATCAAGATCCAATTCAGGGATTGAGCCAAACCCAAACTCCTAATAACTCAATCGCACTGGGTGAAGGTCAAAATTTCGAGGATGCTGATTTTGGCTATACTCAGTCAACTGGTACAATTGGCGATACAGTTTACCGGGATAATAACAGCGACGGTACTCAAAACGAAGGTGAACCGGGAATTCCTAACGTTGAAGTTACTTTAGTTAATCCAGGCCCAGACGGTCAATTTGGAACTCCTGACGATACAACTCAAAGCACAACTACCAACGATAACGGTATTTACAGTTTCCCCAACATTCCTATTGGTAACTACCAAGTTGTTGTTAATAATCCTCCCGACGGTTTAAGTCCGACTCAAACACCACCAAATACTATTTCTTTACAAGCTAATCAAAACTTTGATGATGCTGACTTCGGTTTCTCACCGCAACAGGTAGGCACAATTGGAGATTTAGTTTTCTTTGATAACGACGGAGATAGCACTCCCGATGGTGATGAAAGCGGAATCTCTGGAATAATCTTGGTTTTACGAGACGCTCAAGGTAATCAAGTTGCAACTACCACCACCGAAGAAGATGGTTCTTACACCTTTGTTGCACCTCCAGGAACTTACACTGTCACTGTTAGCAATCCTCCTCAAGGTTTAAATCCAACGCTGACGCAAGAAAGCCCTGTGAACTTACAAGCCGGTCAAAATATTGATACAGTTGACTTTGGTTTCCAACCACCAGCTAACGGTTCTATCGGCGATACCGTATTTGCGGACGTAAACGGAAACAGAGTTCAAGATGAAGGTGAACCGGGAGTTAGCGGTGTTGTAATTAGATTAGTTCGTCCCGGACAAGATGGTGTATTTGGTACGGACGATGACCAAATTGAAGAGCAACGTACCGACAATACCGAAACAGTTGCTTTCAACGAAAACACTCCAGGACAATACAGCTTTGACAATCTTCCACCAGGAGATTATCAAGTACAAATAGCGCTTCCCGACGGTAGTATTTTGACAACAGTTACTAATCCGATTCCGGTAACTTTAGAACCCAGTCAAAACTTTGTTGATGCCGATTTTGGGGTGAGAATGACTGGATTACCAGGTTCTATCGGCGACACCGTTTTCGTGGATGCGAACGGTAACGGAGTACAAGACTACACCGATAGTAATAACAACGGTGTCAAAGATCCAAATGAAGAAGGTGAAGAAGGAATTCCTGGAGTTCAATTAACTTTGAGAGATTCCGACGGTGATATACTTGATACCACAACCACTAACAACAACGGTAACTACACCTTTAACGGTTTACCGCTTGTTAACTACACCGTAGAAGCCCAAAGACCTACCGACTTTAGTCCAACCACCGATACCACATTATCTGCTCAGTTAACTCAAGCCAATCCCAATACAAACGAAATCGACTTTGGTTTCCGCCCCGGTCGTGTGGGAGCAGCATCTGCAGACGGACCTTTGGACTTGAGCTTAATCAAGCGGATTACTCGGATTAATGACACAACATTTAATCAGTTTGTAGATGGCGAAGGTGAAGAAGATAACAACCTTAATGAAGTATCTCCTGTTAGAGGTGTGATTCAAGCAGAAAACCTCGTACAAAGTGGTGACATCATCGAGTACACAATCTACTTCTTAAAAGAAGGAGAAGGTGAATTGCAAAATGTCCGAGTTTGCGATT
This sequence comes from uncultured Rivularia sp., assembly GCA_964395005.1. GTDB lineage: Bacteria > Cyanobacteriota > Cyanobacteriia > Cyanobacteriales > Nostocaceae > Rivularia. The sequence continues at coordinate 19,785 of CAYMZW010000043.1, read as the reverse complement.
TTGTTCCCCAAGGTACAGCTTTGGTACTAAATAGTATCCGGGTTGAAGGAGAAAGAACTGGTGGAGATGATGGTAGAGAAATTTCAGAGGTAGGAACAATACCAGAAGATTTCCAAGATATTTGCGGAAATACTCAAGCTAACAATGGTGCAGTACTTGTCAATGTAGGTACTTTATCCGATGGCGTACAAACTGGATCAATTCGCTTCCGCGTTCAAGTTAGATAATTCCAGTCAAAAATAGTCTTCCTTAACAACTATTAGGGTGCGGGTTTCCGCGCTCCTTTTTTGTTTGGGAATTGGGCATGGGGCATGGGGCATGGGGCATGGGGCATGGGGAATAGGGCATGGGGCATGGGGCATGGGGCATAGGAAGAGGAAATAAGAAGATAAAAAATTAAAGCTAACTTCGATTTGGTATACTATCGCACACTGAGGGAAAACTAATTAACTTCTAAATTATTAATTTTCAATGCCCAATCCCCAATCCCCAATCCCCAATCCCCAATCCCCAATCCCCAATCCCCAATCCCCAATTTTGTAATACAAACAAATTCCGAACGATTGGGTATCATAATTTTGACCGAAATAATTGTTTGATCGGTCTCACATAAATGTGATTGAAATTTATTTTTGAATGTCAATGCTAAAAAAGAAATTAATTAGTTTGTTTGTTCTACCAATTGCGGTAATATTACCTGCTCTTTTTCCTTTGGGTGAAGTAACCGCTCAAAGGCAAGAAAAAAAGATGCGTCCGATTTCTTTATTAAAAGCGAGATGCGTTAAAAGTGGAATCGGTAGCGCCCGTAAAGAGAAGCGTAATGTTTCTATTGGTAGAGCGGTTTACAACAGTAAATTTTATTTAAGTCCTGGCTATCGTTCGGCTGCTTTAACTTGTAATATCAAACCTGATGGCGATCGCCCTCAAAATGTATTTCAAACTTTGAATTTAGGCTTTGGAATGCGCGACAATAATCTAAATAGTCCTAGCATTCGCGTTCAACTTTTCTTGGACGGAAGACCAACTCGAACTATTACCGTTGCACCGACACAAGCGGAGAATATATCGGTTGATGTAAATAATGTGAGTAACGTTGCGATTGAAGCAACTTGTTCTAGTTCGACTCAATATTGCACCCGCGTTTACTTTTACGATGCCGATCTGCTACGGAATAATCCGACTACAGTAAATCCGAATCCAGTAAATAATAATCCCGAACAGCAACAGATTCTGCCACCTCCACCTGTTGGTAATTAAGAGTGAAGAGTTAGGAGTTAGGAGTTAGAAATTAGGAGTTAGGAGTTAGGAATTAGGAGTTAGGAGTTAGGAATTAGGAGTTAAGAATAGCAAGTAATAAACCCGGCTTTTTGATAAACCGGGTTTTTGATTTATAAATTTGTTTTAGTAAGTTCTGATATCGTTTCCGTTTATATCGAAATTATTCGGTATTTTCTCTGTTTTCTCTGCGTCTCTACGATTTTTTATCCCAAGCCGGTACAACCGGAATTAATATTATTTTTTATTTGTCAGATACAAATCGCATTTTGAAAACCACACGGCAAAAAATGGATAAAATCAATAACTCTTAACTCCTAACTCCTAACTCCATCCATTGCCTAACTCCATCCGTTGCCAAACTCCATCCGTTCCCTAACCCCATCCGTTGCCCAACTCCATCCATTGCCAAACTTCATCCGTTGCCCAACTCCATCCATTGCCAAACTCCATCCGTTGCCCAACTCCATCCGTTACCTAACTTCATCCGTTGCCTAACTCCTAACTCTAATTCGTTTTTTCCTCTGCTTGCTCTGCTTCTACTGGATTTATCTGAGGTAGGCTTTTTTTGGCATTTTCGGCAGCTTGTTGAAATAAAGGTTCAACTTTTTTTTGCCAATATTTAGTATCTGGCAATTTATCAGGATTTTTTTGATAATCCTGGACTTTGTCCCATTTTCCTTCAGAAATCGCTGTATTTACATCACTGAAGAAACCATTCGCTTTTGCCCAATCTTTTTGCCATTGATCGATCATTTCTCGCCCTTCTTTGATACGCTTATCGTTAGGAGCAAGGGCTTCTAAGATGGCGATCGCGCCGTCTAAGTCTCCAGATTCGTATTTTTCTTTGGCTTTTTCTACAGCTTGATCGTCTTTGGCGTTTTCAGTTGGTTTTATTGTTTCTTCGTTTTTAATTATGGGTTTAGGAACTGGAGTTGCAATCAATCCGCTACCATCAACTGTTTTAACTGCAATACTTTGATCTCGCAGACAAGTTACCCATTCGTCTCCATTTTTGATTACGTTGGAATGTGCCCAAGCGGAATCTCCGGCATTAATTTGAAGTTCTACCCAACCTTTTTTTGTTCTTTTACCTGTTACCAAAAACGGAGTGTCTTTAGATACTTTTTGGACAACATTAGTAGTATCAGTACTAGGTTCTGAACGAATGTTTGAATTAGCTGCAACTGTTGCCGTACAGTTAGCTTGAGCCGATGGTGAAAAATTATTTCCAAAGTTGTTTACATTTCTAACTACGCCAGGAGTTGCAAAAGCAGCACCACCAACTAAACCTAATAATATTAATATTTGTAAAAAATCTGGGCCTTTAGAACCGCGAGGAATCTCGTGTTGAGGAACTGCTTGTGTTGGCTGACGAGGATGAGAAGGTGCAACCGCAATAGTCATTACACGGGAATGGGTCGAATTTTGAGATGGAGATTGAGTACGCAATTGTGGAAATGGTTGGGGTACCAAATCGTGCGAAAATAAATTAATTGCATATAATGCATCGGTTGCATTTTGGTAGCGCTCTTTAAAGTGGTAGCGCACCATTGTATTTAGTACATCTCCTAATTCCCGGCTTACAGAAACTAAATTTTGCCAGATTAATTCTCCGGTGTAAGGATCTTCTTGTAAATCCATTGGCGCAACTCCGGTAAGCGCCTGAATTGCAATAATTCCCAAGGAATAAATATCGCTGTTGTGACGGGGCCTTCCTTGCCCTTGTTCGGTAGGCATATAGCCGGGAGTCCCTATTGCTACGGTAGCAGAAGAGTTTTCCATGCCTTGAAACGAACCATTGCCGTAAGATCGTAATTGCTTTACAGCACCAAAATCAACTAAAACTAATTTTCCATCACTATAACGACGAATAATGTTATCTGGTTTAATATCGCGGTGAATTACACCTTGAGAATGAACAAATTCTAAAATCGAGAGAATCGAAATTAACATCTGAACGACTTGACTTTCATTCCAACGTTCTTTAGGAATCAATTCATCAGTCAGAGGATGTCCTTCTATAAATTCTTGTACTAAATAAAAATTTTGATTTTCGACAAAATAAGCCAATAATCTAGGTATTTGGTCGTGATTGCCCAATTTTTCTAGAGTTTCAGCTTCACTTTGAAACAGACGCTTAGCGGTATCAAAAACTTTAGATTCGGTGCTAGTAGGTTTAAGATGCTTTACAACACAAATCGGATTACCCGGTCTTTTGGTATCCTTTGCAATATAATTTTCACCAAACCCACCCGTTGCCAGAACTTTGATAATTTGATAACGATAGTCTAATAGCTTGCCTATCATGTTCACTCCCAGTGTTAACACCCAACTTTACGGGACGTACTAAATATTTCCATATATACTGCGACCATATCCGCTATTTTGAAAAAAAAGATTATTATCTAATCCCAGTATTTTACTGTCTACACATTGTCAATATTGATTTCAACAATTTTTACTAACAATGCCACCAAAAATAACAAACTCACTAGCATGGCAGCAGGCGGAACTACTGATGCAGCCAACATTCATTCGCGTCGTTGATAACGTTCGCAAGCTACTTGACAATTCTTCCTGGAAAGGTACTTATCATAACGTGTTGAATTGGGCTGCCGGTACGAGCGAGGAAACTAAAGCAATAGTCACTCAACTGGTGCAAGAACTCGAAACCGCAACACCCGAACAAGCTGAACAAATAAGAGAAACATTGGCTAAACTGCCAACGCCCCATCCAGGATACCATCTGTGCTTGCAGCGTCAAGATCGGCAAGTCAATGTGGATTTATGGGAGTTATGCTATCAGGTATGTTTTGTAGAATACACCCTCGGTAATGACGCAGTTGATATTGATACTAGTTTAATCGATGAAAGCGGTGATGTGGAATGGAATTTGTTAGATAACAAGGCGAAACAAGTGGTTGAGGAGATGTTCGCTAAGTTACCGGATTAGGGAATTGGGCATGGGGCATGGGGCATGGGGCATGGGGCATGGGGCATAGGGAGTTTTAATTTTTATTTGCTCAAAAAAAACAATTTTAAGCAATTCTCTAAGTAAATCGCTAATAATAGCTGAAATTTTTATTAGTTATAGAAAACTAACAATTGAATAGTTAAAAGCTAGAATCGGATTTTTTATTAAAAAGTTTATTTGAAACAAATCTAAACTATCAAAAAAATAATTTTTGTATAAATTATTAAATTAGCTTAGAGATAGTATTTTTAAATCTGAATTTCGATGGGGAAAGTAAATTTTTTTTACGATTGATTTGAGTAAACATAATTCGTAAACACTAGACATATAGTATGACGGAAGTTTGTAAACAATCTCTAGATTAAAACGTTTCGTAAAATCAAAACTCTAGTTGAGTATTACCTCGGAATCAAAAATTAAAATTAATCTCCGACTTGCGGCTGAATAATAATTTAACAATGTCCGCCTAAAGTTAGTGTAATTCAAAAATTGCAATTGGTAAATTGAAGTTGTTCGACCAACTGCGAAATATTTTTTTATTGAGTAGTTTAATTATTGGAGGTATTTATATATGACTCAGGATAAAGATAAGCAATCTTTGGAAAATCAAGAAGAAAATAAAGATTTAAATCAAGAACAACAGGAAAAGTCGGAATCTAATTCTGGTTCCGGTATTGGTGCTGCGGTTGCTGGTGCAGCAATTGGTGGTTTGCTAGGTTCTAGAAAAGGAATTATCGGTGCAGTAGCTGGTGCAGCAGCCGGTGCTATGGCTGGTAAAGGTACATCTGAAGCTGTTGATAAAACTGTAGAAGGTGTTGTTGGTGCTGCTGAGACTGTAGCTGATAGTGCAAGTAATGCTATTAATACTGTAGGTCATGCAGTAGAAGATACCGCACAGGAAGTTAAGCCTTCGATCAAAGGTGTGGTAGATGAAGTTAAGGATACTGTTGAGCAAGCTAAGCCTTCTGTCAAAGGTGTAGTAGATGAAGTGAAGGATACTGTTAAGCAAGCTAAGCCTGCTGTAGTTGATACCGCAGAATCTGTTAAGCAAACAGTTCAAGAGTCTAAGCCTTCTGTAGTTAAAGCAGTTAAAGACGTATCGGAAGAAGCAAAACCTACCGTTCAAAAAATTAGTAACTCCGTAAAAAGCACGGTTGAAGAAACCAAGCCCGCTATCAAAAGCGCTGCAAATTCCTTGAAAGGTGCGGCTGAAGAAGCAAAACCTGCAATGAGAAGTGTAGCAGGTTCCGTTCAAGAAGCTGTTGATGAAGTTAAGCCAGCGGTTAAAGATACTGCTCGCTCCGTAAAAGGTGCAGTAAATGAAGTTAAAGAAGATGTTAAACCAGCAGTGAAAGATGCTGCTAGCTCCGTAAAAGGTGCAGTTGATGACGCTAAATCTTCTGCTAAGAGTGCTGCTGATTCTGCTAAGAGAGCAGGTGAAGAGCTAAAGTCTTCTGCTAAGAGTGCTGCTGATTCTGCTAAGAGAGCAGGTGAAAATCTCAAGTCTTCTGCACAAGACGCTACTGATTCTGCTAAAAATGCAGGTGAAGAGCTAAAGTCTTCTGCAAAAAACGCTGCTGATTCTGCGAAGAAAGCAGGTGAGAATGTCAAGACTTCAGCACAAGACGCGGCAAAATCCGTGAAGAATGCAGCTAAAGACAATAACTCTCCAACTGTTGGAAAAGAGGAAGTTATGATTAAAAGTGATTTAGAGATGAATCAGAAGGAAGCTGATTTGCACAAAACCGAACCTCCAACAGTAGAAATTAAAGATACAAGAACTAACATTTAATAAAATTTACAGCTTCAAAGAGCGTAAAATAGAATTTTGAAGAAGAGTGAATCGTAATATGGTTCGCTCTTTTTTGTTTTAGGAAGGGAATAGGGAACAGGGAATAGGGAACAGGGGGAGAGGGGCAAAGGGGAAGAAATCCAATTACCAATTATCAATTATCAATTACCAATTACCAATTACCAATGCCCTATGCCCAATCCCCAATCCAAAATAAATGCATCCGTTTTCAAAAATATCCGTTGCTAAAATCATCCGTCGTTAAAATCTAAAATTATTATGTTCGCATCAGTTATTCAAACGGTAGAAACGAAAGTTGCTGTCTACAATCGCAGCCACTGGGGACGTATCAAGGTTTCAGATGGCGATCGCCTACGTTTTTTACACAATCAAAGTACAAATGATTTTGAAAGTCTCAAACCGGGGCAGGGATGCGATACGGTTTTTGTAACTTCTACTGCTCGCACTATCGATTTAGCTAGTGCTTATGTTACCTCGGATGCAGTATTATTGCTGGTTTCTCCCAATCGTCGCGAATATTTAATGCAATGGTTGGATAAATATATATTTTTTGCTGACAAAGTACAGCTAACTGATTTAACTGATGAAACGGTAAGTTTTAGTATTATCGGTTCTCAAAGCGATGCTGTTGTAGAAAAATTGGGTGCTTCTGAAATTATCGGTAAACCTTACGGAAGTAACATCAATATTCCTAATGTAAATGATGAGAAAGAAAATATTATTGCTGTTGGTAGCGGTTTAGCTTCACCCGGATATACTTTAATTTTAAATGCGAAAAAAAAACAAGAAATTTGGTCAAAAATTATTGAAATTGGCGCAATAGAAATCAACGATAATGATTGGGAGATGTTGCGAATATTACAAGGAAGACCGCAACCAGAAAGCGAATTAACTGATGATTATAATCCTTTAGAAGTCGGTTTATGGCAAACAGTTTCTTTTGAAAAAGGTTGTTATATCGGACAAGAAACTATTGCCAGATTAAATACTTATAAAGGTGTAAAACAGAATTTGTGGGGAATTAATTTAAATGCTGCTGTTGAAGCGGGAACGGTAATTACAGTAGGTGACGAGAAAGTTGGAAAACTTACTAGCTGCACTCAAAACGGTAATAATTATTTTGGATTGGGCTACATTCGCACAAAAGCCGGTGGTGTCGGTTTAAAAGTAAAAGTTGGAGAAACGGAAGGAGAAGTGGTGTCAATTCCCTTTGTTTCTCATGAATATCCAAACAGTGAGCAGTGAGCAGTTAACAGTTATCAGTGAGGAGTTAGGAGTTAGTAATTTGAAAATATGCTACGAATTATTTATTTAGTCTTCTTAAGAAGACTTTCGCTATTAGCCTCTTAATTGATTCCCTGGTGGTTGAGGATAATAACAAATTATGGTGCTTTGCGCTTTGCGACAACGCACCCTACAAATTTTACTGTTCACTGTTCACTGTTCACTGATAACTGTTTTAAAACGGAATAAAAATAGCTTCTTCCCTATCCCAACCACTACCTTGACAAAATTCGTCTATCCAAGAGGCAAGGTTTGATACTTTTCTTTTGGAAGCTGTCTTAACTTCTTCTGTTTCGATTTCTTTTTTCGATTCTTCTACAACCATTTGTTCTTCAGTTTCATCGCACATGGTAAGTAAAGATAATATTTGATCTTCACTTTCTAATTCAGCAATCATGCTGCCAGAGGCAAATTTTTCCGGAGGATTTTCTTGAATTAATTCTGAAAATGCTTGAAATTCTTTTTCTATTGATTCTAATTCTGATGTTGATGCAACTTTAGCAATTGCTGTTGAATTAGATGATATAGTCGGTTGTTGAATTTCTGTATCGTCTTTTTTCTCTGCTCTAAATGTATCGAAAATAGCTTCTTCTTGAACGATATTTGTAGCAACTTTATTATGCTTTACAGGCTTATCTAAATTTTCAATTATATGCAATTGTTCTTCGGGATTAAAATTAAGACCTAATGCAGCAATAATTTGGTCGGGATTATTATTTAATTCAAGAATAAAAGGAAAAATTTCATCTAGTTTTGGTTCTAAAACTGATAAAGTTGCTAAAATAAAACCGCTTGAAGGACGACGATAACCATCATAATCTCCCCAAACTCGCATTTTTTCTAACCAGGGACGATTTTGATGGTAGTATTTCACCCATTTTATTTTCAAAGATTCGCGTAGCTGCTTAATGTTCATTTCAATATACATCTATATACAGACTTTTATCAGTCAGTAATCAACTTTTAACCTGGGAATGATTTTGAGGATAAAGCATTTGTTCAACGGGAGCAACCACCTAACAAATGTTGCTCTATCACCTTTTTGACTTCCGACGGACGAACATTACTATACCAAACATTTTCTGGCAAGATTAGTACCATCGGGCCATTACCACATTGTCCCAGACAACTGCTACTTATAACCGTCACTTCGGGAACAGGATTCTCTTTAAAAGCTGCTAATACTTTAACAGCACCTTGTTTTTTGCAAGTACGATTTTGGCAAACTCGAACGGTTTTCATATTATTTGTTAGTTGATATCTGGTAATGGGTAATGGGTAATTGGTAATTGGTAATTGGTATATTCCAATCTAAAACAAAACAAAATCATCCGTTGCTAAAATCATCCGTTGCTAAAATCATCCGTTGCCAAAATTATCCGTTGCCAAAACTCCGGTGGTACTAATTCCTAACTCTTAACTTACTTCCAGCCCTTTTGATTTCAACCATTCTGGGTTAAATATTCGCGATTGATAACGAGAGCCGCTATCGCATAATATAGTAACAATTGTATGCCCTGGCCCCATTTGTTTCGCAAGGGCGATCGCTGCACCTACGTTGATTCCTGTCGAACCACCCATCAATAATCCTTCTTTCCGCAGTAATTGATAAACTACCCGCAATGCTTCTTTGTCATCAATTTGTATAGCATCATCAATGGGTACGTTTTCCATATTGGCTGTAATCCGACTGTTGCCAATACCTTCAGTTATGGAACTACCTTCTGTATTAATTTCACCAGTTTTAATATAGCTGTAAAGCCCGCTACCCAAAGGATCTGCAACAACGCATTTTATATTTTCGTTCTTTTCTTTGAGAAACATTGAAGCACCTGCAAAAGTACCGCCAGTGCCGGTTGCAGCTACCCAACCATCAACTTTACCACCTGTTTGCGCCCAAATTTCGGGGCCGGTGGTTTCGTAATGAGCTTGGCGATTTGCTAAGTTATCAAATTGATTTGCCCAAATTGCGTTTTGCATTTCGGACGCGAGTCTACCAGATAATTTTACATAATTATTGGGGTCTTTATAAGGTACCGCAGGAACCGGACGAACTTCGGCACCTAATGCTCTGAGTGCGTCCATTTTTTCCTGTGACTGGGTTTCGGGAATAATAATTAAACATTTGTAACCTTTAGCATTGCAGATATGTGCTAAGCCAATTCCTGTATTACCAGCAGTTCCTTCGACGACAGTACCGCCGGGTTTGAGTAAACCTTTTGCTTCTGCATCTTCGATAATATATAGTGCTGCTCTATCTTTTACGGAGCCACCGGGATTGAGAAATTCTGCTTTTGCTAAGATTTCGCATCCAGTTTCCTCGCTAAAACTGTTCAAGCGAATCAAAGGGGTGTTTCCGACGGTGCCGACAAAGCCGTTTTTTATATCCATGTGCTATTACCAATTTTCTTTACTATAAGAATTTTGGCTTATATCGGTACATATATTAAGTTTTTTATAGATAATTGTGGGTTTTACCATTCCGATTCTGGAATATCTGCACCAAATGAAATTTTATAGGTTAGTAGTAAGCGATTTATCGCCTCCGGATTCGCTGATATGAAGGGCTAAAGCGTTACTACGAAACTTTATTACCCTTTAAAATTTATGTGATGAGGTAGCAGAATGCTCGAATCAAGGTTCAAGATAAAGCTCTATAGCTTCACGAATATTTTCTAAAGCTTCTTCAAGCGAATCTCCTGCTGACACGCAACCAGGTAACTCCGGGCACCTGCGGAGCCCATTCTCCAGTTTCTGGATCTGGTTCAAGAATTACGCGCCACTTCATCAAAATATCTCCACTAATATCATCTAAATCCATTTTACAATAATGTGTTTTGATTAATATTTGACAGGATATTCCTTTAATAAGACATACCGTTTTTTTTTTAATACATAATATTTAAATTACAACTATAAATGTATAATTAATCGTTCCATAAATTATAATTGGAAACAGTAATTACACTGAGGCAATATTTTTTAACTTTATTTTTTTTTAATACAATGTCATTATTTATAATAACTTAGTTTAGGGTGCTTATAATGATAAAAACTGAAAAGTATTTACTAAAATCTGTCTTCAGTTGCAACGAAACAGAATCATCTTAAATAAGCTTTTCAATAATAATAATTGCCGAATCAAAATAAATTAATCCATCAAAAATCATGATACCAGTCGTGAAATTAACCGTGATGAGGAATTAAAGCGATTTGAAGCTTCTGAATTTAAAATTGAAATAGAAGAAGTTGAGACAAAGACTACTGTAAATCCACCTCAATCTCGATCGCAATCTAAATCTGTATATAGCTATTCCGGTAAAGGAGTAAAAGAAGATGTCGGAACTTTCAAAAAGTCTCCTCGCCCCAAAAAGGAAACCTCGAAAAAAGATGATGTAGATAAAAAGTTTGGTGATTGGGAAATAGATGAATAAATCGCGCAGATGAAAGCACAAATGAATTCACCTGGATTTAAAAATAATCAAAATAATCAAAAAGCAAATACTATTAAACCCAAAACCGACAAAGATAAAATTAATCGTGCTTATAATATCCTTGGTTTAAAACCAGATGCTTCATCCGAACAAATCAAACAAGCTTATAAAAAATTAGTCAAAAAATGGCATCCAGATTTATTTGTCAATCAACCGCAATTAGCCAAAGCTAAAGAAAAAATTAGATTGATAAACGAAGCCTACGGTATTTTGAGTTAGGAGTTAGGAGTTCGGAGTTAGAAGTTAGGAGTTCGGAGTTCGGAGTTCGGAGTTAGAAGTTCGGAGTTCGGAGTTAGAAGTTATAAGTTAGGAATTGATAATTGATAATTGGAAGGCTAAGGTATTAAAATTAAGTAAAAACTAATATAAGTCGTAATTCTTGCCTTCTTCGGGAAGAACAACAACACTAAACCAGTAATCAATAATAGACTGCATTACTTGTTTAGATTTTTGGACATTCATTGGCTTGAGGATATAGCTATTTACCCCAAAGCGATAACAAGTTTCAATATCTTTTGGGTTAGATGAAGTAGTAAAAACTATAACTGGTATAGTTTTAAGTTTATCATCTTGCTTAATTTGTTCTAAAACTTCTCTTCCATCGGTTCCCGGTAAATTTAAATCTAGCAAAATTATCGACGGGCGTGGTGCTTGTCGATAATCTTCGTAATCTCCTTGACGGTAAAGAAAATCGAGAGCATCTTCACCATCGATGCAGCGATAAATGGGATTAGAAATCTCCGATTTTTTGATAAAGCGTCCGAATGCTTCAAAATCTTCGTCGCTATCCTCAACTACTAGTAAAGGTAAATATGATTTTTCTACAGTTTGTTGCATCATTCCGAATCTACTTGCAAAGTAAAATAGAAAGTACTTCCTTGTTTAAAAGTTGACTCTACCCAAATAGTTCCATTGTGACGCTCAACAATTTTTTTGACAATTGTTAAACCAGCCCCGGTGCCACCTCCGTATCTATTTGGAGCGTGTAATCTTTTAAATATGCGGAAAACAGTTTCTAAATGTTTGGGTCGAATTCCGATACCATTATCTTTAACATAAAAGATAATAGGTGGTTGTAAATCGCTGTTATGGGTATATAGTAATTGATATCCTTCAACATCAGCAATCGGATCTATAAAACCAATTTCTATGAACTTTTCAGTTTTATTATTATACTTTAAACTATTGCTAATTAAATTAGTAAATAATTCACTTATTTGAGTTCTATCGCATTTAATTGTAGGCAATTTTCTGGGAATGCGAATATCAACATCTTTATTTTGACTAATTTTAATAACATCTACGGCATTATTAACAATTTCATTTAGATCGGTGTTATCCGGAAAAAGTTCGGTTCTTCCTAAGCGGGAATAATGCAGTAAGGAATCAATTAAATTTTCCATCCGCTTAGTTAACCGCATCAATGTTTCTAATTTAGAAACCCCATCGTTATCTAAAGTCTCTCCATAATCTTCCATCAGAAAACTAGAATAATTATGAATTCCCCGCAAAGGTTCTTTCAAATCGTGAGATGCTATATAAGCAAAAGAATCTAAATCATCATTACTGCGTTCTAATTCCAAGTTAACTTTCGCTAATTCGTCCGCTTTCCTAAGCAAAATACCAACTATCGAACTCCGCAACTCTAAAGCTGCTTCAATTTCGCAATTTTTCCAATCTAAGGATTTATTTCTTACTGTTTCTTGCCATAATTTAAAAGATTGTCGCGGAGATATATTTATGCTTCCATCTGACAATACTTCTATAGGTTTATGAGGATTTCCTCCCCAATTAACCGTTTGTACAAATTCCTCGCGAAACCATAATATGTAGGTTTTTTGAACTTTAGAAATTGCTAAAGCTATTAAACCGCTACCAACATCCGTAAACTTTTCTGCTTCGGGATAAACGCTAGCGAGGGAATCGGTATGATAAATAATTTCGCTTCCCATTTGAGTTTCTACCCAAGAAACTAACTCGTTGATTTGTAATTCTGTAGGAGTCGTACCTTCTGTAATTAAATTTTCTTGATTACAAATTGCCACACCAGAAGCACCTACTAAATCTAATAAATCCGATGGATTTTTAGTTAAACCATCAATTAAATCTTCTGCATAAGTAATTGAATCGATAAACCGAGACTGGATCGATTTTAAGTTAATTTTGTAGTCTAAGTCTTCGTTTTCTTCCTTAGCTGCTAATTCAAAGGACATTATTTGTCCCAAGAATTCACACACAGTACGAATTTCGTAAGATACTGATTTTTCTCTACCATAATGATGACAAGCAATCAATCCCCACAGCTTCTTATCTTTCAACAAAGAAACCGACATCGAAGCCGTAACACCCATATTTTTCAAATACTCAATATGTAGTGGTGAAACGCTGCGTAACACCGACAAACTCATATCTAAAGCTTTGTTTGTCTGGGGATTTAATTGAGGAATTAATTCTACTGGCTGATAATATACATTCCGAATCAAACGCAATAAATTTAGCTCATACAATCTTCTAGCTTGCTTAGGAATATCAGTAGCAGGATACCGCAAACCTAAAAACTTTTCTAAACCTTCTTTAGGAGATTCAGAAATAACCATACCCGCTCCATCATCATCAAAGCGGTAAACCATTACCCTATCAAACCCAGTTATTTTCCTGACTTCTTTGACAATTACATTACAAAGTTCTGTAAGCGTCGAACTTTTCTGTATCTTATTTAAAGGACTTCTAACTAAATTATAAAAATCAAAAAACTTCGTATCTTCCTGCGTCGATTGCGTCGGCTCCAACTCCAAAACTGCCGCGCCGACACTGCGATGAACTATACCGTCATATATCAGTGTTTTATTACCAAGCTTGATAGAAACCTTTAAAGGATTTACACTTTCAAAATCCTCCGTCAAACACATACGTACAGCTTGAATCTGACTTTCATCAAGTAGAAAACTCAACTTTTGATTTAATAACTCTTCTGGCTGCAAACCCAGATACTCAAAAGTATTGTTACTTACCTGCACAATCGTGAATTCCGGCTCAGTTAAAGCCAATAATATCCCGTGCGGCTGAATCGAACTTGGAATATGAATTGCTTCGCGATCGCAATTGGTTATGTTTACATTTTGCGCCGTTATCACTTGATTTTTGTGGCTAGCCTTACCCTGGCTCATTCTTTATTCCCTAATTCCTTTAACTCAACTAAATCAATTCAATCGCCATCTAACTTATGTATTCCTTTTATAAATAAATAATATAAATAATTAGTATTTTGTTTATAGTAAAGAAGCAATTACTCTTCATTATATAAACAATTGTTATACTTGTTTATTATTTCAAGGCAAAATATTCTAAAAAAGGGGAACGGCAATGGGGAATAGGGAATAATTAATCGCTAACTGTTCACTGCTCACTGATTCACCAAACCTTGCTCATATTCAACACAAAGCCCGGTAGTACATCCTCACCGCTAACAGAATCGGGATTTTCCAAACATTCCATTGGCATTTGCGGACGATAAACGTAAACTCGCTTATTTTTGCGGTCGATTAACCAGCCTAATTTAATTCCAGGCTCCTGCATATATTCTTCCATCTTTTCCTGTAAAGGCTTAAGATTATCGCTTTTTGACCTTAATTCAATTACAAAATCGGGACAGATAGGAGCAAAGCTTTGTTTTTCTTCTTCAGATAAACGATTCCAACGTTCTAATTTCATCCAAGAAACATCGGGAGAGCGTTCTGCACCAGTAGATAATTTGAATCCCGCACTCGAATCAAAGCAAATACCAGTACCGTCTTTTTCCGACCATACCCATAGCTGTCCAGCTATATTAAAATTACGATTACCAGTTTCCGAACCTGTAGGTGGCATAATAGATATTTCTCCATATTGATTTCTTTCGATACGTAAATTGCGGTTTTCCTGACAAAATTCAAAAAACTGCTCATCCGTCATCTTCATAGATGAAGGCATTTGTAGAATTAAAGGAGATGAGAGCATGATATTTATTTACTTAGGCTTACACTTCCTATTTTGAATGACAATTTTGGTAATAGGAAACGGGGAATAGGGAATAGGGAATGGCGAATAGGAGATGGGGAATAGGGAATTCCCATAAATAAATTTCAAAAATAATTCGTAAAATAACCTAAATATGTGTAGAGACGCGATATATCGCGTCTCTACATTTAATGCATTACGGTTGATGTTGAAACAAAAATTCAACAACACATGTTTATTATTTATTAGGTTGAGGAGTCATCCGTAGATAAGGCTTAACTTCTTCATATCCTTTAGGAAACTTCTCCTTGAGAACATCTGGATCTTTAAGAGTGGGGACAATAACGCAATCATCGCCATCTTTCCAGTCAGCAGGAGTAGCAACGCTGTAATTGTCAGTCAACTGCAAAGAATCAATTACCCGAAGAATTTCATCAAAATTACGTCCAGTGCTAGGAGGATAAGTTAAACTCAAACGTAATTTCTTCTCGGGATCGATAATAAACACCGTTCGCACAGTTACCTTAGCGTTAGCATTCGGGTGAATCATATCATAAAGGTCAGAAACTTTTTTATCATCATCAGCCAAAATTGGATAATTGAGTTTAGTGCTTTGAGTTTCCTCAATATCTCCGATCCAACCCTTGTGAGATTCAGCATCATCAACGCTAAGAGCGATCGTCTTAACATTGCGCTTGTCAAATTCCGGCTTTAACTTAGCAACGGTACCTAATTCAGTCGTACAAACGGGAGTATAGTCAGCCGGGTGGGAAAACAGCACAACCCAGCTATCACCAGCCCACTTGTAAAAATCAATTTCCCCTTCACTAGAAGCTTGAGTAAAGTTTGGAACTGTATCACCGAGACGTAGAGCCATATGAAGATTACCTGATAGTCTAATAGTTTTGCGTGTAAAAAAAAGCAGTCATCACATATTACCGGGTTCCCCGATTCGGTTTTAGCAGTTGAAACAAAACGTAAATGTAACAGGTTAGTTGTTAGTGGTTAGTGGTTAGTTGTTGAGAGTTGGGAATTCCCATCACCTTCTTGTCTCCCCATCTTCCCCTCTCGCTTCTCGTAAATATGTCAAATTGCTCCGATACATATATAGATGCTCGCTCTCCTCGTATCTAATCATTTAAATTTTCTCTATCTTCTTCTTCCACTGGGAAGGATTAGAAAAAAGCGGTAAATTTCAACTTCCAAAATGATGAATTGGTAATTGGTAATTGGGCATGGGGCATTGATAACTCCCAACTCCTAACTCCCAACTCCTAACTCCTAACTCCTAATCCCTAATCGCATCAAGACTTTCTTGATTCCATACATAATCTTTCATATCCGAAGGCCATGATACTTCGTTTGCTGTGGCAAGTTTTAAAGTGCTAGCTTTTAATTCAGAATACAAACCAGCAAAATCACCAATTGCAATATTATTTTTAATAAAAGTTTGACGCAACAGTTCCGTTGTAAACATCATATTGTGAGCTTCAAAACTGCCTTTTTTAAATATCTGCTCAAAAATGATAAATTTGATATCGTCTCGTCCTTGTTTGTTCGCTCTTTCACGAGTCAGACCAAATTTTTCGGGTACTATATCGCCTTCAATAGATACCATTATATATTTTGGTCCTTTCACCCATCTTTGATAGCTGTTGCCAAAAGCAAAAACATTAATTAACTGATCTGTACGATTTTCCCATTTTTTTTCTTGAATCTTTCTAGCTTTAAAATTCCAAAAAGCTGCGTGTTTTCCAATAAACTTTCTTTTAGCACGATTAATAGCGCGAGCTAACAAAATTGTTCCATGACTATCCCCTGAAAAATTGAGAGGCTTATCGTTTTCTATCGCATAAAGTATTAAAATTGTAGTATTTCTAATCGCTGGACTTCCAGCTAAACCAATGCGATGTATCGCAGCATCTATCCAATCCAAATATTGATTAATAAATTTAAACAGAGCATTTTGTTTGAGATAAGAAGAGTTATTTAAATTCGCAACTCCAGTTCTCAAAGTCCGTGCATATCTTCTACTTCTCTTTGAAGATATTGCTTCAGGTTGTCCCAAACCAGGAATAAACACCGCGAATAATTCGCAATCGTCATCTTCTGGATAATAAGTGATTTTTTGAGTAATTAAAGCAATTGGATTATCAATAGCCATTACATCATCAAAATCAAAAATCTTTTCCGTACCGGGATTCTGAAACTGCCCATCAAACTTTTTATCTGGGAATAAAATCTCTAAAAGCCAGCGTTTTGGATTCGATTCTACCTGCTGTGCTTTATATTTATTCCTCATCACAAATTCCCTTGATTAAAACTGCATTTTGATATTCAGCTTACTTCTTGAGATACAACTATTTTATTAAACTTTCCGGTAATTAATTTAAACATATTACTATTGTAATGAAAGTAGTATAGGGAACAGGGAACAGGGAACAGGGAATAGGGAAGAATAAATAACTTCCAATTACCAATGCCCAATGCCCAATGCCCAATGCCCAACTCCTAACTCCTAATTCCTAACTCCTTTAATCCTTAATAATATCCTGGTAAGCTGCAACTATTTTTTGCGCGATCGCGTCCCAACTATAATTCAATAATGCATATTTTCTTGCCTGTAAACCCCTGCGCTGTCTTTCTTCTGGGTATTTCAATGCTTCTCGAATTAAGTCTGCAATTGATTCGATATTGGTTGTACCTACCCATCCCGATTCGCTACCGCTAATATCTTGACAAATATGCACTTGGTCTGAAATTACTACAGGAATTCCTGCTACCATCGCTTCGGCTACAGCAATACCAAAGTTTTCGTAGTAAGAAGGCAATACAAATAAATCGGCTGTTTCGAGTAAAGCTGATTTCAATTTGCCGGTAACGAAACCAGTAATGGTAGTATGTTTATCTAAAGGTGAAGCTTGAATTTGTGACTTAATTTTTTGTTCGTAACTGGGATCTTGAGGATTAGTTCCAGCTAAAACAAAATGAAAATCTAAGCCTTCACTCAAAAGTTTTTCTAAAGCTGGAATTAATAAATCTAAACCCTTTTTAGGATCGATTCGCGACATAAATAATACTTTTGGTACGTTGTCGGGAATATCAAATTTATTGGAGACATTTGTTTTAACATCGCTACACTGATTGGAGACGTTAAATTTAACGTCTCTACATTCTTTGACACCTAGGGGAATTACTAAATCTGTGGTAGCGACTCCAAATCTATGAGAAACTTTCGCTTCTTGTTCGCTTGTAAAGTGAATTGCAGCAGCTTTGGCGATATTCGGACGTTCTAAACCTGCTGCATAAAGTTGTTTTAATTGTTTTTTCTTACGTAAATCTGCTGGATCTAAAGTTCCTAATGGACGTAAAATATAAGGTAATTTTTTAGCGCGACAAACAGCAGCAGCAGTACTGCTAACTGGAGAAAATAAAGCATGAATATGAGCTAAATCGTATTCGTTAGCATGATTTTTTAACCAATTTAATAAATCAATAGAAAACTTATAGCGACGAAACGGCGAACATTTAAAATAAATGATTTCATAACCATCTTGTTCGATGGGAGAATTTAAAGGAACATTTAAAGGTTTTTGTCCGGTATCACCATTACTATCAGTTGTGAGAATAGTAACTTTTACATTTTGACGTGCTAAAGCAGGTGCAAGCCCTAATACCATTTGACTGGGGCCACCGTAAATAAGGGAAATTGAAGGAACTATTTGTAATACTTTCATTGTTGTTAATTGTTAGTGGTTAGTTGTTAGTGGTTAGTTGTTAGTAGATAGTAATTAGGGTTTCGTAGTGGGTTAGCGAAATTTCAAGAACATATATCTTGCTTGCTTGGAAAATAAAAATAATAACCGGAGCATCTAATACAAACATAAATTCCCAACTCTACAACTAACAACTAACAGCTAACAACTAGCAACTAACAACTAGCAACTAACAACTAACTAAGTCTTGATAAAATTCTAATTGCTGTTTTGCTAAAGCAATATTTGTATACTGCGCCATTGCTTTTGCATAACCCATTTGAGCAATATTTTCTGTTAATTCGGGGTTGTCTATTAACTGTTCTAAGCGATTGGCTAATTCTTCAATATTACCTTCTGGAAATATCAATCCCGCATCACCAATTACGTGAGGAATTTCGCCGGAGTCGGAACCAATTACAGGTACTTTACAAGCCATTGCTTCAATGATTACGTGACCGAATTGTTCTTTCCAACCTACTGAAGTTAAGGTTTTAAATTTATAAGTTGTTTCTGATGGCAATATCAAAGTACTCATCAGATTTATATAGTCTGCAACTTCATTATGAGGGACGCTTTCAACTAATATAATTCTATCTTTAATTCCTTTTTCTTCAGCTTTTTGCAATATTTCATCTTTTAATTCTCCTCTTCCTAAAAGCAAGAATTTCCAAGATTTATTTTTGATTTTAACTAAAGCATCTAAAAGCGTCATAATACCTTTTTCAGGTACAAAACGCCCGACGAAACCAACTACAAAATCATTTGGTTCCAGACCTACTTTTTTGGCTAATTCCGGCTGTGCTTTTGGTGTAAACAAAGTTTCATCTACACCTAATTGCGGCATTACCTTGATTGGACCTTCATATCCTCGACCGCGCAATATTTCCGCTCCATCTTGGTTCCCAGAAATGATTCCATGACTGTTATCAAGATTGAAATTTTCTAATATAGAAATCGGAAATTTTAACTGATAAGGCAAATTCCACCAGGTAAAGAAAACATTTTTTGCTTTAAGTCTTAGTAGTGCATTTAAAGTAATCATTTCTGCATAAGCTAGTCCTCTAGAACCCTGTTCTACATGAATGATATTAGGACGAAATTCCGATAATAGCTTAAATATATCGCTACCAAAAGTAAGTAAACCTTGATGATTTTGACTAAAATTAGAAACGGGAACTATACGAAAAT
>CAYMZW010000042.1:0-24907 GCA_964395005.1 uncultured Rivularia sp. | reverse complement strand
GATAACGAGGATTAGGAGTAGGAATAAATTGTAGTTTATGTCCCTTTCCTAAATCAAGGGTTTCTTCCCCCTTCATCACCATTATCGATAAATCATCTTTTTCCAAAGCTTTGCGTAAATTGATAGCACCGGGATTAGAACAAACAAATTTGATTTGCGGGGCAATTTCTAATAAAGCTTTTAGTGTAGAAGCACGATTGGGATTAACGTGGCCGATAATTACGTAATCAATCTTGGTAACATCATATCTTTGCTGCAAAGCATCTAAGTATTTTTCAGTAAAGGTTTCCCCAGGAGGATCGATTAAAGCAATTTTATCGGCTTTGATTATATAAGAATTAGCAGTAGTACCTTTACTTAAAGCGTATTCGATCTCAAACCGTAATCTACTCCAACTGCGCGATCGCAATATAGTTGTATCTGTAGCAATGGGGAGGATTTGAACGTCGCGGGGTTTTGTTGAATTCATGGCTGAATGTGGGAATGGGGCATAGGGCATGGGGCATAGGGCATAGGGCATTGAGCATGGGTAGAGGAGGTAGAATAAAATAACCTTTGACCTTTAACCTTTAACCTTTAACCTATTCCCCATGCCCAATCCCCAATTCCCAATGCCCAAATTAATTAATAGTGGTTTCCAACTTTTCTGTGATGCACTGCGGTTAATGCGTCGGCTTTGCTAACTTTACCTGCATCTACGGTGCTGTATACTACCCAATGATCGACAGCATCCATTCTGCTGACGACTTCACATTCTACGTAGGCTAATGCGTCGCTAAGTATGGGTGTACCGTTTTGGGCTGGTTGGGTTTTAACTCCTTCAAATCTATCGGCACCAGGGCGGAATCTCTTAAGGAAGTGTTTCATCAACTTTTGATAGTTGCCTTCTTCGAGAATGTTTAAAACGAATTTATCGCCAACCTGCATCAAGGATTCAATTGCTCTATCTTTTGCAACTGCAATAGTTAATCCCAAGGGTTTAAAACTGGCTTGATTTACCCAGGATGCCAACATCGCGCTTTTTACGTCGCCTTGTTGAGCGGTAATGATATACAAACCACCACTCAATCTTCCTAAAGCTTTATCCAAGTCAGCATCAAGAGACTTCATGTTTTTGATGCTTTTAGCGCGGTTTAATAATTGCCCTAAATCAGTTCCCGCTTCTTCACACTGCTTATAAGTAATCTCGGTGGGAGTTTCTTTAATTTTGATTGCTCCGAAAGCAGGTTTTAAACCCAATTCCCGGAATTTAGTTAAAACTGGATCGATTGGCTCATCATCACCACCACCAGTTTCAAATAATCCTACTGCTTGTTTTTCGCCTACCGAACCTAATATAGTACTCAAAGCAGTTTGCAGTTTTTCGTCGGATGCTGGCGGCATTCCCACAACAATTCCGGTAAATCGGCTTGCTTGCTCTCTTAATTCCTGTAAATCGATATCTTCGCTTAAATCTACCATTTCTACAGCGACTTCGGTTTTAGAAACACCGCTAGCGACTGCTTGAGCTAATTTATCGCTATCACCGTATTTAGAAACGTAGAAAATACCAACTGTTTTCTCAGCTTTGGCTTTATTCTTACTCCAATTGCGATATCTTCCGATTAACTCATCTACATTATGAGATAAAAGTGGCCCGTGCCCTGTGGCTACCATACCAACGGTTTCCAATTCACCCATACGTTTGAGAGCAGACATTACAGAGCGGGCGTTAGGAGCCATCAAACACTCGTAATAGTATTTATATTCACCGCTAATTGCATCTAAATCTTCATCAAAAGTCGCATCGGAACAATAATGCATCCCAAAAGCATCGCAGGTGAACAGAATTTGAGTTTTATGGTCGTATGTGAAAATAGTATCGGGCCAGTGTAAATTAGGAGCAATCACAAATTCGAGTTCGTGCCCGTTGCCTAAATCAAGGCGATCGCCATTCTTTACAAGTTGAGTTTTAAAAGATTGGTGTACCAGATTTTCGAGAAATTGAATCGCTACTTTAGAACCTACAACGGTAACTTCGGGAGCTAACTGTAAAAAATCTTTAACCAAACCACTGTGATCGGGTTCGGTATGACTGATAATTAAATAATCAATTTCTGCTGGATTAATAAGTCCGTTGAGAGTATCAAAATAAAGCTTGCGGAATTTTTCGTGAGAAGTATCAACTAAAGCAGTTTTTTCACCACGGATGATAAACGAGTTATAAGTAGTACCATTTTCCAAACCGAACTCGATATCAAATCTATCTCGATCCCAATCTAGAGAGCGAATTGCCGTAGTATCCTCAGCAATTTCCGCAGTCTGCATGGTAAGTTTTTTCGCGACTTTATCGGTAACTGCTACCATAATTCGTCTCCTTAATAGATTTTTATAACTGAGTATTTATGCGTCTGCTTCTATTGTGACACGAACTAATTGTAAATTTTTATCAATATGTCTATGGGTTGAATTTGGATTTGGGCATGGGGGATTGGGGATTGGTAGAATTATTTTTTGTAGGGTGTGTTAAACGCACGACTATATACAGAGCATCACATACGAATGTGAATTTCGTTTAACGCACCATCAACAATTGCGAAGAAAACAGAATAATTAACAAAATTCGTTTTCTCGCAACTTTCGGGAGACGTAAAATTTTACGTTTCTACATTCCGTTAAAACTAATGGGACAAAGTTTCCAACTCATGATTAGCAATTGAATATTATTATCTTATAAATATCTATTATTCTCCGCGCACCTCCGCGTTAACCTCCGCGACACTCTGCGTTAAAAAAATGCTATCTCAATCCTCAAAAACCTGGCTAGCATTGATAATCGGCAACTCCCGCTTACACTGGGGTTTATTTACCGGAGAAACCCTCACAAAAGCCTGGGATACCAACTATTTATCTACCCCCTCTCCCCCCTCTTCCCCCTCTCCCCCTCTCTTCATCGCTTCCGTAGTTCCCACTCAAACAAAACTGTGGCAAAATCACCCAAATGCAAAATTTATTACCTTAAACGAAATTCCTCTCAACAACCTATATCCAACATTAGGAATCGATCGCGCTTTAGCTTTACTTGGTGCTGGCGAAACTTGGGGTTTTCCAGTGTTAGTAATTGATGCAGGTACCGCACTTACATTTACAGGTGCCGATAATCACCGTAATTTAATTGGTGGCGCAATATTACCGGGATTAGGCTTACAATTTTCCACTCTTAGCCAAAAAACCGGGCAATTACCAAACATCGAATTACCGCAACAGCTTCCACCACGATATGCAGTGAATACTCAAGAAGCAATTCAAAGCGGAATTATCTACACAATACTTGCAGGAATAAAAGATTTTATAGAAGCGTGGTTAAAAGATTTTCCTGAAAGTAATGTTGTTATCACAGGAGGCGATCGCACTGTATTATTTAATTATTTAAAATCGCAATATCCCCAAATAATCGTAGAGAAAAATCTAATTTTATGGGGAATACAAAAAACAATAATGTAGAGAAGCGATATATCGCGTCTCTACAACTATGATGACAACTATCGCGTTTATACAACTTAAACAGCCAATTTCAATTTACGCTTCAATAACAAACCCCCACCCAAAATCCCCAAAGCAAACAGACTAAAATTAGAATTACCTTCAGGAATCGCAGCAGTTTTAGAAGTAATATTAGAACTTGTAAAAATCTCGCGGTTAACTTCTAACCTTTGAGTTTCTGGATTTAAATCGAAAAATTCAATCCTTTCTGTAGAGTACGAATTTACATCATCAGAAAGTTCTGGAAGTTCTGCAACGTCGCCAGTGTAAAATATAGGAACGCTAAATTCGCAACTAAAAACTCCTTCCGAACATTCAGAGGGATAAACTACACCGCTTAAAGTTGTTCCCTCCGGAAATAAAGCACCACCAGGAGGAGGAGTTACGGGAGCGTTGGGAGGTGGTGGAGTTGGATTGGTAAGTATTTGATAGTCGGCAGTTTCACCGTTAAAGTTTAAACCTCGCTCGGGTACCGATAAATCAAAGTCAGAAACAGCATTACTATACAAAATTCCCGTACCAAATCCAAAATCTGCCGGTACATCGGAAGCTTCAGCGTCAGTATCTAAAGTAAAAAAACCCGTTACGCCATTGTCATTCTCAAAGCGAAAATCTAATAAACTTGCTCGTGCTGGTTTAATTTCTCCGCTTCCCAAAGCTAAAGACACTACTCCAGCAACAGCTATTATTAATTGTTTAATTTGCATATATTCTAGTTAACAAGCATTAAATAACTAATGTTATTACCATCGAATCAGTTTTTAATAAAAAAAACAAAAACATTAGTCAATGCCAATAATATTATTTATTTAATCATGTATCAATGTATCAATCATAAAATTAATGAACTTTACTTTGATTTATTTGATTTTTATTTATTAATTTGCTTTAGGAAATACGTGACAGGGAACAGTGGTAATTGGTAATTGGTAATTGGTAATTGGTAATTGGTAACTATTTAACAAAGCTTTTAATCTCTTTAGCTACATCAGAAGCGGATGATTGAGGTAAACTATCTTCCCCATAATCAATCATTTTCAATTGAGCTTGAGGAATAAGTCTGGCATAAATCTTACTCCTTGTTAAAGCCTCTGGCGTATCTTTTTCACCTTGTAAAATTAAAACTGGAATCTGGAGCAAATCCAGTTTCTCTTGCAAAAATTCTGCTTTAATTTCTGCAAGCTGACGCTGATATAATAATTTAGTTGCTGTCGGATTTTCTAATAATATCCGTCTTTGCTGTAAATTTTGTTTTAACTTGGTTTCCCAACCAAACATTTTTGCTAAGGGACGGAATATTTGTAACAACTTAAATATTAATGATGGCCCTTGTATTAAACGTCGGGTTTTTTGCCAACGTTTATCAAACCCATCAATTTCCACACCTTCTGGAGATATTAATATTAAACCTTGAACTTTTTCGGGATAATTTAAAGCACAGTTAGCAGCAATCCATGCTCCTAAAGAATGTCCAGCTAAATACACCTTCTTTAATTTTAAGGCTTGTAAAAATTCTACTAAACAATCAACGTGCAAATCGATTGCATGATGAACATTGGGATATTCTGACTCGCCAAATCCCAACATATCTGGTGCAAAACAATGAATTTCTCTGGATATTAATTCCATTGTTGATACCCATTCACTACTATCACACCAAGCACCGTGCAAAAAAACTACCGGAGTACCAGAACCAACCTCACGCCAGAATAATAACCCTTGAGAAAGCTTTCTCCGAGAGTTACGGAATAACATCGTACTCATATTGAATTTAATGAACGTAGTTAACTTGAATGGATTTTAAATTTTTAACTAAATCCAAATTTGAGATTTTGGATATTTGTACATAGTTTTATGCCAGTATTGTCAAGTTATTAAAATAATCTTGCAACTGGCGATAATGATCGTGAGACATGGGTTCTTCGGGTAGAGAGTTGCGATCAAAAGCTTGTATTTCACTTGCTTCTAAAGTATCTTGAATCTGCATTTCCCCTCGTACTTCCGCTTCAGCCACAACACAAATTGAATGGATTCTGGGGTCCCTATCTGGTGCTGAGTACACTCCAACTAAACGTCGGATTTTCACTAACTCCAATCCTGTTTCTTCCATTAATTCACGTCGAATTGTAGTGGGAACATCTTCTCCCCAATCTACCATTCCACCGGGCAAAGACCACAAACCGTTATCTCTTCGCCTAATTAACACGATCCGTCCATCAGGTAATATCGGAATGATACTTGTTCCCGTTATCGGATGACGGAAAATAAGACCTATTATCGTTTGTCCATAGCGCCATAAAGTCTGTGTAGACTGTAGGGCTGCACCAAATAAAGCAGCAACGTTCAATGTTCAAATCTATGTGTTGTACTTACTAACTATGACTCACACTCATTTATTCAACTACCATTGTATATAGCAGCTTTGATACAAAAATACTTGTGTGTCAGGCTTTATTCTAACAATTATCACTTGATAAAATGGTATTTGTAGAACAGATTAATTTTACCATCTTAAGACTTAATATCTATTGTGTCCAACTATACTTTAGGATGCAGTAATTTAGAACTAATCATCGGTTTGTAATTAGTGTTACATTTACTGTAAATTATCAAAAATATTTTTTTACCAGCGATTAAACGTATAGTTAATTATTATGGAAATGTTACATTTATAGCCATAAAATACTACGATTTAGTACTTATAATTTGCTATTTAACAAAAACAAAATTAACTATTGCGATCGATCCGTATTATACTTCGGAAGTTTAAATTATGAGACTTACGCAAAGCCCCCCTTTTTTAAGGGGGGTTGGGGGGATCTAAGTTGCGATTGTGTAAGTCCTAAAAATGAAATAAAAATTAATTTTTAGCTAATTTAAAAATATAGTTTTTTATCAATCAGAGCCATAATATCTAGCTAATATAATGTCACTAAATAGCGAAATAATAAAAGAACAAATTAAAAATTTTATTTATAATTCAAGTCGTGCTTCTATGTATTATAAACTAAGAAAATAAATCACTAACTGTAACACTTTGATTCCTTTTGAGTGCCATACACCATAATTAGTATCAGCTTTGCCTATGGTTTAAAAATAATGACATTAAGATTATTAGACTAAAAATTTTCGATAATCTTGTAATTTTTAACAAAATATTAGATATAAAATTGAGAATGGGATAAACTTAGTGCGACCCATTGACATTGTAAAAATAAATGGGATAGACTATATTGCTGTTTAAAATATGTTAGTAACTGCTTTAGGCTAGAATGTTATTAACATCAATTAGATAGATAGCGAAAAATTGTCTATCTAATGCCGATCGCTAACTTAAACGTTGTTTATTAATGAGGTGAATATGGCTAAGCGCCGTAACCTAAAGAAAGAAAAGGCGTTACGGAACCAGGCATACGCCCGCAAGTTTCGTAAACGGACTAATACAGGACGTTATCAAAGAAGGTATCAGCAAGGGCCTCCTAAATCAGAAGAAGAGAATTCATCAAATAATAATGATGATAACGGCGCAACTACTGCTACTGACTAATTTTTCTAATTCCAAAATTTCAACTTCTTATTTGTCAAAATTTTGATTTACGGAGCATATATGATAAATGCTCCGTAAATTTTTCAGTTAGCACTTAGCAGTAACTAGTTTCCAATCTCCAGTTAAAAATTAAAGAAACATATTATCCCTACTCCCTACTCCCTACTCCCTACTCCCTCTCTTGAAAAGTTGCTCTTGGGGGAAACCCCCAAGACCGCACTTTTCGCTACTCCCTACTCCCTACTCCCTACTCCCTACTCCCTACTAATTTCAGATCGAGCAACCTGTAACGCTTGCAAAACCTGCTCGAAACCAGTTCCACCATAACTATTACGTGCAGCTACAACTTGACGGGGTGAAATCGCTTCATAAATATCTGTGTCAAATTTAGGATGCAGTTGCTTCCATTCTTCTAAACTCAAATCTTTTAAAAGTTTACCGGCAGCAATACTGGTTTTTACTACCTTACCAACGAGGTTATAGGCTTCTCGGAAGGGAACACCCCGCGCTGCTAAATAATCTGCGACATCGGTGGCATTAGAAAAGTCTTCTGCTACAGCTTCTGCTAACCTTTGAGTGCGAAATTCCAAACCTTCTCGCAGCAAAATTGTCATTGCTGATAAACAAGCTTTGACAGTATTTACCGCATCAAACAAGCCTTCTTTATCTTCTTGTAAGTCTTTGTTGTAAGCCAGTGGTAATCCCTTCATCATTACCAACATTGCCTGCAAATGACCGAACACCCTGCCAGTTTTACCCCGCACCAACTCCGGCACATCGGGATTTTTCTTTTGAGGCATAATACTCGAACCAGTTGCACAGCTATCTTTAAGCGTGACAAAGCCGAATTCCTCAGAACTCCATAAAATCACCTCTTCCGACAAACGGCTCAGGTGAACCATAATCAAACTGGCTGCACTCAAAAATTCAATTGCAAAATCGCGATCGCTAACTCCATCAAGGCTGTTATCGTAGACTTTGTCAAAATTTAATAGTTGAGCGCTGTAATGTCTATCTATAGGAAAAGTAGTTCCCGCTAAAGCACCGCAACCCAAAGGAGAAATATTTACACGCTTATAAACATCTCCCAGTCGTTCCCAATCTCGTTGCGACATTTGGAAATAAGCTAAGAGATGATGAGCAAGACTTAGAGGTTGAGCGCGTTGTAGATGAGTGTAGCCAGGAATCAAAGTTTCAACATTTTTTTCAGCAATATCAACTAAAACAGCTTGAAATTCCCGTATATGCTCACGAATTTGCTGAATTTGCTCTCGTAAATAAAGTCGGGTATCCGTACCTACTTGGTCATTACGAGAACGTCCTGTATGCAGCTTCTTACCGACATCACCAACAATTTCCACCAACCGATGCTCAACAGCAAAATGTACATCTTCCGAATCAACATCCGGATTAAAATTACCTTGATGATATTCCTGGCGAATTTGCTCTAAACCAGCAACTAAGCGATCGCCTTCTTCCGAAGAAATAATATTGCACTTAGCCAACATTTTCGCATGAGCAATCGAACCAGTTAAATCGTATTCAATTAACTCAATATCAAAATCTATGCTGGCATTAAAGCGAGCAATAGTAGGATGCAAAGCCGATTCAAATCGCTGGCTCCAAGTTTGTTGTGTTTGTGTCATAAATTGGTAATTGGTAATTGGTAATTGGTAATTGGTAATTGGCAACTCCTAACTCCTAACTCCTAACTCCTAACTCCTAACTCCTAACTCCTAACTGTTCACTGATAACTGTTACCCGTAGCTTGTTAAATTGCGAATTAAATAACCGATTACTAATCCAATTAAAAGCGCCCAAATTTGACCTGTTTCGACAAAGTTATTCCAAGCTTTTTGTAAGTTACCTAAAAGATCGGGGTCGGTGACATTTTGAGCTAATACCGACCAGTTTACAGGTAATTTGCCCTGAGCATTAACAGTATTTGAGAATAAAATTGTTGTCCACAAACTGATAGTAAACACACCCAACAGCGACGCTCGTTTCATTTTTAACTTACCTATTGGTTAGCATCACCGTGATAGCTCAAAGATGTAATTTATGACATCCGTAATTTCTCGGCTGAACGCAATATTTGTCCTGCTAAAACGGCTGCACCAAATCCATTGTCAATATTTACTACTCCTATACCCGCAGCACATGAGTTTAGCATTGTTAGTAAAGGTGCCAATCCACCAAAGCTGGCTCCGTAACCAATACTTGTAGGTACGGCAATTACCGGGCAGTCTGCCAAACCCGCTACAACACTTGGTAAAGCACCTTCCATACCAGCGACAACAATTAATACAGATGCCGATTCTATGACATGGCGATTACTTAACAAGCGATGAATTCCCGCAACTCCCACATCCCATAACCTTTGTACCTCAAAACCCGAAAGCTCTGCGGTAACTGCCGCTTCTTCGGCAACTGGTAAATCCGCAGTTCCAGCACAGAGAATCCCAATAGTACCGGAATATCGAACTTCAATTTGAGGAGGTGCGATCGCGCAGATTCGAGCCATATCGTAATAACGCAAACCCCTTACTTTAGGTTGTAAAGTAACGAAAACGGACGGAGTAATGCGAGTTGCCATAACAACTTGATTGCGCTGACGCATCACCTCCATAATCCGAGCAATTTGTTCAGGAGTTTTATCTTGTCCCCAAATCACTTCCGGGAAACCAGTTCTTAAAGAGCGGTGATGATCGATTTTGGCAAAATCATCAACAGATTCATAAGCCAAATCCTTTAATTGAGAAAACGCAGCATCCGGCGTTACATTACCATTAGCAACAGAATTTAGTAGAGATTGTAGAGCTTTTTCATCGGTCATAGTTTATTAGGTAATGGGTAATTGGTAATAGGTAATAGGTAATTGGTAATAGGTAATTGGGCATTGGGCATTGGGCATTGGGCATTGGTAATTGGTAATTGCATATTACTCCCCATTATTTCATCACTCCCTACCTACTCACTCATAACTCCTAACTTCTAACTCCTAACTTCTAACTCCTAATTCTTAACTCCTAACTCCTAACTCCTAACTCCTAACTCCTAACTCTTAACTCCTAACCATTCACTGTTCGCTGATTTTAACTTCTTCAATATTCCAGAAAGCACCACCGATGGCATTGAATTTAGTACCTTGAATATCGTTGCGAATGGCTGCTAGTGAAAGGGGATTGACTAAGTAGATGAAAGGTAAGTTTTCTTGAGTTATTTGTTGGGTTTGTGCGTAAATTTTCTTAACTTTTTCTTCGTCTAATTCTTGTGCGGCTTTGACATAAAGTCTGGCAATTTCTTTTTCCCAAGCAGAAACTTCCCAACCTTCAATTGGTTTTTGTCCGGCTTGAGGTTTCTGGTTAAACGCATGTAATCCCCCGTCTGGTTTCCATACGTTGGCACCTTGATTTGGTTCCAAACCACCAGTTAAACCCAGTAATGCCATTTCAAAATCTATACTGTTGGAAAGTTTATCTAAAAAAGTACCCCAAGCTAGAGGGGTGAAATCAACTACAATGCCTATTTTACTTAGATCGGATTTAACTTGCGCTCCCATAGCTTCGCGAATTTTATTACCGGAATTAGTTAATAAAGTGAAGCGGACTCGATTTCCTTCTGAGTCCAATAATTGACCTTGAGAATTGTATTTAAATCCAACGCTTTTAAGTAATTCTCTGGCTTTATCTGGATTATAATCGTAGACTTTGAGTCCTTTTTCTGGAGATAGATAATAAGGACTTTGTACGGAAATTGGTGAATTTTGTTTTTTACCTAAACCACGAAATGTGTTGTTAATCATGGTTTGGCGATCGATAGCATAAGCTACAGCTTGGCGGAATTTCTTGTTATTGAACCATTTTGATTTTACGGGGTTCACTAAAGGTTTACCGTTTCTGCTGCCTTTATTTAAATTGAAGAATACAAAAGATGTACCAGTAGCCGGGCCACCATTCTCAATTTTAAAATTACCACGTTCTTCTTCTTGTTTGAGTAAAGAGAAATAATCTGGAGTTACGCTGATAAAATCCAAGCTACCGGAGCGAAATTGTAGTAAAGCAGTATCTTGAGATTCAACAGTTTCCCAGTTGATTTTATCAATAAATGGTTTACCTTTTTTCCAGAAATAAGGATTTTTTTCAAATACAATTCTCTGAGTAGTATTGTAACGTCCTAACTTATAAGGGCCATTAGTAACAATCTCGTCAACGGGAGTATCAACACCCCATTTTTGTAAAAATAACGGCTTTCCTTCGGAATCTTTTGTTTTTACCGATTTTTGTAAAGGATGTTTCGGTAAAATTGGAGTACCCATATTTTGCAAGAAAGGTCGAAAAGGCTCTGGTAAAGTAAATTCTACCCTTCGCTCGTCAAGTTTTCTAACTTTAGGTAACTCACCGCTTTCACCGATTTTAAAACCGTCTTTAGTATTGGAAGGAATTTCTTTATTAAAGTAAATATCGTTGTAAGTAAATACAACATCATCAGCGGTTAAAGATTTACCGTCAGACCATTTTAAATTATCGCGTAGAGTAAATACAAACCGTAATCCGTCGTCGGAAACTTCCCAAGATTCAGCTAATTCTGGTTCGATATCTCCAGTTATAGGGTTTTGAGTAGTTAAACCGACAAAAGTGTAGCCGAAAATATTCGGTGATTCTTGGGAAAGAGCATAATTAAAAGTTTTTGGATCGCTCAGTTGGCTCAGGATTAACGGCTTTGTTTCTGCCGCTTCGGTTCTAAAATTAGCTGGATTGCAAGCAGCAATAGTAAGAGCCGTGATAGCTGCCAGAATAACAGGTAAGCGCAAACGTCGAAAGTTAGGAATAAATGAAAAAATTCTTAGCATTTAGGTAGATATACGAATAATTACAGTTAACAGTTAACAGTTAACAGTGAACAGTTATCAGTTATAACTTGTTCCTTGTCTTCGGCAAGGAATACAGTATAAGAGGCAGAGCCTCTTTAAAAGGCATTCCAAGCCAGAGACTTGGAACGAGCTATGCCTCTTTAAAAGGCATTCCAAGCCAGAGACTTGGAACGAGCGAACGAGCTACTAACAACTAACAACTAACCACTAACAACTAGCAAAACCACAGCATAAGCACAAATTCCTTTTTCTTCACCAACGGGACCTAATTTTTCGTTAGTAGTGGCTTTGACACCAACTTGGTTTGGTTCGATTTGTAAAACACCAGCTAATTTTTGGCGCATTTTTTCAATATGAGGCTTTAGTTTAGGACGCTCGGCGACTACTACGGAATCAATATTTCCTACTTTCCAACCCTGCTCTTGAATCAAATTATTAACTTTATCCAAAAGCATTAAGCTATCGGCACCAGCCCACTTGTCATCGCTGGGGGGAAAATAATGACCGATATCACCTAGAGAAAGCGCTCCCAACATCGCGTCCATAATCGCATGAGTTAGAACATCAGCATCGCTATGTCCCAATAATCCCAAAGAATGAGAAATTTCCACACCACCGAGAATCAATTTACGGCTTTGTGCTAAACGATGGATATCATAACCGTTTCCAATACGAATATTCATAAAGAAAAGTGTTAGTTGTTAGTTGTTAGTTGTTAGTTGTTAGGAGTTAGGAGTTAGGAATTAGGAGTTAATAAACATATTTCCATGCCCTATGCCCCATGCCCTATGCCCCATGCCCCATGCCCTATGCCCTATGCCCCATGCCCGCCCCATGCCCATCATCTTTCTCCTCAAGCCATGCTTCATACAAATCGGGACGACGCTTGCGGGTTCTGGCGATTTGTTGTTCGTAACGCCATTTGGCAATTGCTGCATGATTGCCGGATAGTAATACGTCGGGGACTTTGCGATCGCGAAAGTTGGCGGGGCGGGTGTATTGGGGATAATCTAATAATCCTTCTTCAAAACTTTCTAATTTTAAAGATTCTGCTTTTCCTACGGTTCCCGGAAGTAATCTTACTACTCCATTGATTAAAGCCATTGATGGTATTTCACCACCTGTCAAAATAAAGTCTCCGAGGGAAACTTCGCGGGTGACTAATTCTAATACTCTTTCGTCTACTCCTTCATAATGACCGCAGATGATAACTATTTGGTCGTAATTCCCGGACAATTCTCGCAATAAAGGCTGATTTATGGTTTCTCCTTGGGGAGTCATCATGATGATT
The DNA here is from genome assembly GCA_964395005.1 of uncultured Rivularia sp. Taxonomy (GTDB): domain Bacteria; phylum Cyanobacteriota; class Cyanobacteriia; order Cyanobacteriales; family Nostocaceae; genus Rivularia. Next base: position 11,674 of record CAYMZW010000042.1, on the reverse strand, counting down.
TCTCTTCGCGGCAATATTGGCAGCGATTCGACGGCGGAGAAAATAGGTCCGGGCTTCATTAACATCCCGACTCCGCCACCATAAGGTTCATCATCGACTTTTCGGTGCTTATCTGTGGTAAAATCTCGCGGATTTACAAAATGCACGCTGGCAATCTGTTTTGCTAAGGCTTTACCAATCAGCCCAGAATTAAGAACGGAAGTAAAACAATCGGGAAATAGCGTAACTATATCAAAACGCACAGTATTTCGTATTTTATGACACTATTGTGGGAATTAGACTCGCTCGGCTCAGGTGGAGAAGCAATGTTTACTACATTACATTTAAACTTTATTTAAAGTATATAAAAGTACTTAGGATAAGATAATTTCTGTTGAAACGAAAGTTTTTCTAATTACTTAATTTATGTTTAAATATTGTCACATCTAACTTTAAATTAAAGATTCATTCCGACGCGAACAACAACGCAGCATGATTGTATCCTGCATTGCGACAGTTGTTGTGCTTTATCGATGCTCAATCCCAAATATGCTCGCTGTAGGGCAGGTGAAATAACTTGTTTCAACTGGCAAAAGAAGAGATAATGGGATGTTATACATATTCTGCCGTGTCTGCTCGTTTGGGGCTTTAGCTTAAAAGCGAAAAGTAGAAGCCATACTTTGCGACTGATGAAAAGCGTCGCAACTGCCTTTTCTGGCAGCAGAACGGACATTCCTAGAAAAATAAACGACAAAACAGAAAATGTGCTGCTGATTATAATACTTCTGCGAACTGTCCGCGAAGTAAATACACCCTCTTGGTGTTGTTGACAGGAGACTCATTATGCGGCAACTAAAAGCTAAATGGCTGGAAATGACCACATCCCAAGCAACTAAAACCGCCGTTCTGGTTATTGGAGGCGCAGAAGATAAGGTTCACGGACGAGAAATTCTGCGAACTTTTATAGACCGTGCTGGTGCAACAGATGCCCATATTACTATTATTCCCTCTGCTTCTCGGGAACCGAGTATTATTGGCGCTCGCTACGTAAATATTTTTGAAGATATGGGAGTTAAAAAGGTTGAAGTTTTAGATATTCGAGATCGCGATCATTGTCACGACCGTTTTTATCAGGAATCTTTGGAACAATGTAGCGGTGTTTTTTTGACTGGTGGCGATCAATTACGCCTTTGCGGTGTGTTAGCCGATACGCCAGTTATGGATATTATCCGAGGGCGAGTCAAAACCGGAGAATTAACTTTAGCTGGTACTAGCGCCGGTGCTGCGGTTATGGGACATCATATGATTGCTGGAGGCGGTAGTGGAGAATCTCCAAATCGTTCTTTGGTTGATATGGCGACTGGTTTGGGATTTATTCCCGAGTTGATTGTTGACCAGCATTTTCATAACCGCAACCGCATCGTGCGTTTGATGAGCGCGATCGCCTCCCATCCAGATCGTTTGGGAATTGGTATTGATGAAGATACTTGTGCAATGTTTGAAAAAGACGGTTGGCTTGAAGTTATGGGCAAAGGAGCGGTGACAATTATCGATTCAAGCGAACTTACTCATACCAATGAATCTCGTGTTGGAGCAACTGAACCTCTGAGTCTTCATAATTTACGAGTTCACGTTCTTTCTCATGGCGATCGCTATCATCTTTACGGACGTACTGCGATACCGTCTGTGGGGCGAATATCCAGCTGACGGAATAGGTATATGTGGTTACACTGGGTTGACCGCGATTTTTGTTGCAGCACAAAGGCAAGAAAAGTCACGATAATAGGAATAAAGAATAAAAAAACTGTTACTGACGAACAGTTATGCGGTCAATTCCAGTAAGAAACTAGAAATTTGGTTCCGAATCTCCATCTACCCTTAATCATGAGAATCCTCAAGATCCAAACATTACGCGGCCCTAACTACTGGAGCATTCGACGCCACAAGTTAATCGTCATGCGCCTCGATTTAGAAAACCTCGCCGAAACGCCTTCTAATGAAATCCCCGGTTTCTATGAAGGATTAGTGGAAGCACTGCCTTCTTTGGAAGGTCATTACTGCTCTCCGGGCTGTCGCGGTGGTTTTCTAATGCGGGTGCGAGAAGGCACTATGATGGGTCATATTGCCGAACATGTGGCGTTAGAGCTTCAGGAATTAGCCGGAATGCCTGCGGGTTTTGGCCGCACCCGCGAAACCGCGACTCCGGGAGTTTATCAGGTCGTTTTCGAGTATTTAAATGAGGAAGCCGGACGTTATGCTGCAAGAGCAGCTGTACGGCTTTGTCAAAGTATCGTGGATAGAGGGCGCTATCCCAAAGCTGAGTTAGAGCAAGATTTACAAGACATCAAAGACTATTGGCGCGATGCTTCTTTAGGCCCCTCTACTGAATCAATTGTTAACGAAGCTTCAAAGCGTGGTATCCCCTGGATGCCTTTGAATGCGAGATATTTGATTCAACTCGGTTATGGGGCACAGCAAAAGCGCATTCAAGCTACTATGACGGCGAATACCGGCATTTTAGGTGTAGAACTTGCTTGCGATAAAGAAGCTACTAAGCGAATTCTTGAATCTAGTGGTGTACCCATACCCAAGGGCACTGTAATTAACTTCTTCGACGATTTAGAAGATGCAGTTGATTATATTGGTGGCTATCCCATTGTCATAAAACCCCTTGATGGCAACCACGGACGCGGTATTACTATTGATATCAGAAGTTGGGAAGAAGCTGAAGCGGCTTACGATGCTGCAAGGGCTGTTTCTCGCTCGATAATTGTTGAGAAATATTATCTTGGGCGCGACCATCGGGTATTAGTAGTTGATGGTAAAGTTGTTGCAGTCTCCGAACGAGTACCGGCTCATGTGGTTGGTGACGGTAGGTCAACTATTGCCGAGCTGGTTGAAGAAACTAACAAAGATCCTTTGCGCGGCGATGGGCATGATAATGTTCTGACTCGAATTATTTTAGACCGCAATAGTTATGCTTTGATGGAAAGGCAGGGTTTTACCCTCGATAGCATTTTACATAAAAATGAAATTTGTTATTTACGAGCAACCGCAAATTTATCTACGGGTGGTATTGCTGTAGATCGTACCGATGAGATTCATCCCCAAAATGTTTGGTTAGCTCAGCGAATAGTTAAAATAATTGGATTGGATATTGCCGGAATTGATATCGTTACTACCGATATTAGTCGTCCTTTAAGAGAAACCGATGGAGTAGTTGTAGAAGTAAATGCAGCACCGGGATTCCGGATGCACGTTGCTCCCTCTCAAGGGATTCCTCGCAACGTTGCTGGGGCTGTAATAGATATGCTGTTCCCTGCCGATAAGACTACTCGCGTACCTATTCTTACCGTTACCGGCACTAACGGTAAAACTACTACTACTAGATTACTTGCTCATATTTTTAAGCAAACTAACAAAGTAATCGGATATACAACAACAGATGGAACGTATATCGGAGAATACTTAGTAGAATCTGGAGACAACACAGGCCCGCAAAGCGCTCAGTTAATATTGCAAGACCCGACGGTAGAAGTCGCCGTGTTAGAAACAGCACGGGGAGGCATTCTGCGTTCGGGATTAGCTTTTGAAGCATCTAATGTAGGAGTAGTGCTTAATGTTGCTGCCGATCATTTAGGATTGGGCGATATTGATACCATCGATCAACTGTCGCATTTGAAAAGTATAGTTGCTGAAGCAGTTTATCCCGATGGCTATGCAGTATTAAACGCCGACGATCATAGAGTTGCGGCAATGGCCGAAAGGACAAAAGCAAATATTGCTTACTTCACCATGAATCCGGAATCGGAATTAGTTCGAGAGCATATTCAAAAAGGTGGGGTAGCGGCAGTTTATGAAAACGGCTTTTTGTCTATTTTCAAAGGCGATTGGACTCACCGTATAGAAAAAGTTGAAAATATTCCTTTGACAATGGGCGGGCGTGCGCCGTTTATGATTGCTAACGCTTTGGCGGCATCTTTAGCAGCTTTCGTACAAAACGTTTCCATAGAAGAAATTCGCGCTGGTTTAAATACCTTCCGCGCTTCGGTGAATCAAACACCAGGGCGGATGAATTTATTTAACTTGGGTAAACATCACGCTTTAATCGACTACGCTCACAATCCAGCCTCTTACGAAGCATTAGGTGGATTCGTGCGTAACTGGACATCCGGACAGCGAGTTGGTGTAGTTGGTGGCCCTGGCGATCGCCGCGACGAAGATTTTGTGATGTTGGGTAAACTAGCATCTGAGATTTTCGACTGCATCATTATTAAGGAAGATGACGACACCAGAGGAAGAGAGCGGGGTTCTGCTGCTGAGTTAATTACCCAAGGGATTAATGAAGTAAATCCAAATTGCCTGCATGAAACGGTTTTGGATGAAACAGAAGCGATTAATAAAGCTTTAGATTTAGCTACCGATGACAGTTTGGTGGTTATTTTACCAGAAAGCGTCAATCGTGCCATTAAGTTAATTAAAGCAAGGGGTGTAATTGAGGAAGAATCCCCAAAGTTTGATAGCGCAACTCCAAAAGATAGCGCAACTCCAAAAGATAAAGAAGTGGAAGTTCCATCTTCGGTGTTAAATTCCTTATGAAGGGATAATCGAGGGTAAGGGGTTATAGATTGCATTTACCGGCTCTAATTTATAACTTTTTACCCATCTCCTTTAATTATCTATATTCTTGATCGTTATCATTTTTATTCTCCGAATCATCTTCATTATTTTTTAATTCTTCCTTAAAACCCCGGAGAGTTTTTCCCAAAGCGCTGCCTAACTCGGGAATTTTTTTTGGCCCAAAAATTAAAACCGCCACAACTCCAATTACAGCCATTTCCGGAAAACCCAATCCAAACATAATGCCTCTTTAAATAAAAATTCTTATATATATAGTAGAGCGCAATTGTTTTAATTTGAAATTTACAGCACGGGAGCAGTTAAATGAAATACATTTTTCTACACCCTACTCCCTTATAAAATGAAGTACATTTTTCTACTCCCTACTCCCTACTCCCTACTCCCTACTCCCTATTCCCTTATAACGATATGTTCTGTAGCTCATGAAGATGAAATCCGCTGTATGTGCCAATTAATTGATGTTTTATCAAGAATTTTTTGATAGTGGTATAAATTTGTTGTTTTTGTTGGTTGCTAAAACCACCGTGTGCGGCTCCTCTAACGCTGTAAAGTTGATTTGAAACGCCAACTTTATCAAGTTTTTCATGCAATCTAACTGCATGAGCATAAGGAACAAAAGTATCTTTTTCGCCATGTATAGTTAAAATTGGTGGTAAATCCGAACGAACATAATTGATTGGAGAAACCGTTTTCGCTAATTCAATTTCTGCATCGGTTATCTTATTTCCCAACCATTCGACTGCATAATATTTCTCGTTAGCGCCTGCAATCAAATCCGCTACATCTGTAATTCCCGACCAATTTATAATAGCGGCAACTTGATTTTTTTTATTATCTAAATTATTACCGGGACATTGTTTATCAAATCCGGCTTCAGAAGACATCATTCCTGTAGTTAAAGACAAATGTCCCCCAGCAGAAAATCCAGTTGTAATAATTTTACTTGTATCAAAATTATATTTTTGGGCGTTGTTAATTACCCAAGCTAAAGCACAGCGAGAGTCTTCTACAGCGGCTGGAGCCAGAGCAGTACTTGCCAATCGATAATTAATATTGATTACAGAAAAACCCCAATTTAAATAAGGATCGAAAAAAGGTTTTAACCCTTCTTTTGATTGTTTTATCCAACCTCCTCCATGAATATTTATCAATATTGGATGTAAACCGGGATTTTGGTTTTGATAAAGATCGAGTTCTAATTGAGAGTTATTAACTTCGTGATAAACAATGTTGCGAGAAAGTTGATAATTTGCTTGATTACCTATTTTTGCAGATGTGCTATTGCTATTGTCGAAATATTTACCAGATACAATTGTTGCTATTAAAATTAAACCTATCGTAACGAATGGAAACAATCGAAATAAGATTTTTTTCGACATTTTATTTAAATACTATTTTATGATTGATGGTTATAGGCGTACATAGTACTAGGACTTACGCAGCGACAACGGTGCAGGAGCGTGTTCCAGACATTCTAGATCCCCCCAACCCCCCTTAAAAAGGGGGGCTCGCGTAAGTCCTAAGTACATTAAAAATTTTAATTAAAAGCTTTAAATCCTCACTATACTCAAATAAATTAGCGTTATCAATTAATTTTCACCATAAATAATTACTTTTATCCCTGTTCCCTACTCCCTACTCCCTACTCCCTATTCCCTACTCCCTACTCCCTACTCCCTACTCCCTACTCCCTACTCCCTACTCCCTATTGATTAGATACAACTTCTTCTGGAGACTCTAACTTTTTTTGAAGCTGCAAAACGTCATCTTCAATCATCTTATTGATTACAACATCGGCAATAATATTTGCACCATGTTGAGTAAAATGTATTCCATCTCTAGTTCTAACCTGCCTTTTCTTGCCCGATTTATTGGCAACTACGGCGTTAAATTTACCGTTGTTAGCAAACACATCCCAAGAGTCAATAAATTCGATTTTTGGGTAAGACTTGGCTGCTTGTTGATAGATTTTGTTGAAAATAGGAAAAAATTTATTATATCTTGGTAAATTAGACATTGGATGACCAACCCAATAAACTTTTTTTACAGAAGATTCTTCGATTAATTTAGCATATCTTTCCACGCGCTCTTGATAGGCTTTTTCCCATTCCGGTGTTAATTCGCCTCTATAAACGCCATTTTTATCTAAAATATCTTGATCGTCATTACCGCCAAAAATCACCACCATTACTTCTGGATTATATTTTGAGATGATTTGTGGAGTTCTTTTATACCAGTCATAGAAATCAATTCGATTTAATCCAGAAGAGATTTTAAAATCAACGTTAACTGCATCAACTTTATATAAGGATTTTTTGATCCCATTTTGCAATCCGACTCCTAAAGCATACATGATAGAATCACCGGCAAGTAAATAGCGAGTTAATGGCGGTTTTGGTTTTATTTTAATATTTTTCGTAATATTTTTCGCTAACGACTGCTTTTTCTCAATGCTTGCTACGTTCGTTTTTACAATTTGAGCAGTTTGCGTTTTTTGCTTAACTCCATCTAAATCAACTTCTTTAATGCTGTTCCAAAATTGTGCTTCAGCTTTTTTAAATCCTTTAAATTCAGCTTTTCTTGCTGCTAGTTTAATTTGATTGGTAGCTAATTTACTGGAGCTAATGCTTTTAAGAAATAAAGGATAGTTAAATACAATCAACAAGAAGCTTGCTAAACTAGTAATTAGCAAAAATTGTTTATCTTTCATAATAATTTTGATTTTATATAATAAACTGAAAACTAATAACTAAAAATTAAAGTAAATAAAAGGTGCAACAGTATTCGGACTTAATCTAAATACTGCATATAATAAACCAGTTGTAAATAATGCTTTAATAAAAGTATGTTGCTTACCCATAATTTTGGCAAAACTATTGCTAATGTTTTCGCCATAAAAGTTCATGCAAAAAACAATTATGAATACAAAATATAGTTGCCAAAGATTAAATTTGATTAAACTGACTCCTGTCTCAAAATTAAACATGGTTTGCAAAAATTTTATAGCATCGTCGTAATTAGATGTATTAAAAAAGATCCAACATATAGTTATAAAAGTAAAAGTAATTGTTCTTGATAAAAATAAAGAAATATAAACTTTTAAACAAAATGATAAATGCTTAAAAATCTTTTTACCTAAAGTGTCTTTTCTTTTAATTATAGTAATACCATTAGTCTTATATTTTCGTTTTTCGCCTTTTGTTGTCAGAGATTTAATTTGTTTAGAAACATCTTTCCAGACATTAAATACAATCAAACCAATTCCGTGTAAAATACCCCAAATAATAAAATTTAAACCCGCACCATGCCAAAATCCACCAATCATCATTGTTAAAAGTAGATTTAGGTATTTTCTCAATTTTCCATTTTTATTTCCTCCCAAAGGAACATATAAATAATCTCTCAACCATTCAGATAAACTGATATGCCATCTGCGCCAAAAATCTTGTAAATTAGCAGCCGAATAAGGCATATTAAAATTTTGTATTGGCTTGAATCCTAATAACATAGAAATCGCATTAGCTAAATCTGAATAACCGCTAAAATCTACATATATTAAACAAGAATATGCAAGTGCAGCTAAAACTAAGTCAAAACTAGAATATTGTTCTGGTAAATTAAAAGGAAGCTGAGTAAACTGAAATAAAAAACTTGATAAAGTATATTTTTTAAATAATCCTGAAATAATTAAGATAATGACATTTTCAATTTTATAATCATATTTTTGCTCGGAATTAAGCTGTATATAAAACTCCTTGGCTCTAGAAATTGGGCCGGAAGTAACTTGAGGAAAATAAGTCACATAAACCGTATAATGTAGTAAGCTGGGAATTTCTAATTTATTTTGATAACAATCTATGAGATGAGAAATTATTCTAAAAATATAAAAAGATACGCCCAAAGGCACAATTATTTCTAATACCGGAAAACTAAACTGTAATTTAAGGGTATCTAATAGTTCAAATAAAGAATCTACAAAAAAACTGTAGTATTTGAAAAAGCACAAGTACGCAACATTAATTACTAATCCTGCAATTAAATATGTTTTGCGATATTTACTTTTAACAGCATCTTGAAGAATTAAATAATTTATTAATATATTCGTACATAATAAAGTTAGTAAATTAACATTCCATAATGCATAAAATAATATACTGGCAAATAATAAAAAATACTTGTAAGCCTTAACTTTAGCTTTCAGAAAAATTGCAATGCTAAAAATTACTAAAAAAAAGCACAAAAATTCATATGTAGGAAATAACATATTATCAAATCTATTTTATTAAATATATAAATATTAAAAACAGCGAAACCCAGACAAAGCTATTTATTAAACTCAATCAAAGCTTTGAATTAACTTAAAAATAAAAATGAAAGCAATAAATATATTAATTAAACTATTGATGAATAACTAAAAATTCCGTAATGGTATTTTACCTTTTCAATCTTTACCTTTTAACCAACTATCTATTTATATTCCTTTATAATCTAACTAACTACAGAAATTTTACCTATTTATACCAAGACTTACGCAAAGCCCCCCTTTTTAAGGGGGGTTGGGGGGATCTCAGGGTTGGGAATGCCTGCTTTTTGGTTACGATTGCGTAAGTCTCATATATATTATCTGCCTAATTTATACGTACAAAAATTAGATGTTGATTATTCTTTTGAAAAATAAAAATACAGGTCTAGAAAATTAATTTGCTCAGCAATTTTATTCGGAATCTCAAAACAACTACTCCAAAGTTACCGGCAGATTCAACCAGTCGCTCAACTCCGAAGCCAACCATTCAAGCTCAGATTCCGACGCGATAGCACCACCATCTTGAAGTTTGTACTTGCGTACACCATTACTGATAATTAATTGAGCAAAAACTTCTGTTTTTTCACCGCGATCGTTTTTGATAAAGTGTCTGGGAATATAAGTTAATTTATTAATATCTTTTTGATCGGATGCACCAGGGCGTTGAAAAACAAATCCTAATATTTGGTAAAATTTACTAATTTGCCCTTTACTTAAACACAATCGCACCTTGCCAAATAGCGAAAATACTAAACTATAAATTAAAAATAATCCAGAACCCCAAAAAGGTAGAGCAAGAGCAGCGAATAGTAAGTTGATCGGAAAAGTACTGCTGCTAAAAGCACCGTAAGTCCATATAAGAGTGAGTGAATTCCAAGCAGTCGCAAACAAACCTAAAAATATTAAAGATGAGTGAAAACCAATTGGTGGAATCAAGATTTCTAAATTATCTTTAAATATAGCGAGTTTAATTTTGCTTCCAGATGGTTTAGTAAGTTTGAGTGCATTAGGTTTGAATCTATTTTGAAATTTATTTTGAAATTTATTAATTAATGACTGGCTATCTTTTGGAATCCAATTTTTACCATCCCAACACCAATCACCTCGAATAATTTCAGAAACTGAATTAGAAAAAGAGTTAGAAACAAAACTTTTATTTGGCTTCGACTGCTGTAGCAATGCCTTTGCTTCAGAAGCAGATTTTATCCTTGTTTCTATTGGTTCGATAGTAGCTTTTAACCATTGAGTAAATTCAACACTCAAATTCGGTAATTCAAACTGAATGCGCCCATCACGAACAGGTAAATCTGCCGGATGAGTGCCCGTTACCAAATAAATTAACGTCGCACCCAAACTGTAAATATCCGAAGCCGGTACAGTGCGATCGCCAAACTGTTCGAGGGGCATATATCCATAGGTACCCACAACAGTACGAGTACCAAATTCTTTAGGAACAGCACTTTGTACCGAACCAAAGTCAATTAAATAGACATCTCCAACATGATTTCGGGTTGTATCTGCCAGCAAAATATTACTGGGTTTGATATCGCGATGAATAACTGGTGGAGAGAAAGAATGTAGATAAATTAAAATATCTAAAAGTTTGGTAGCTATTTGCTTTACTTCTGATTCCGTAAAAACACGTCCAGATTTTATATATTGCTCTAAAGTTTGTGTAGGAATATAAGTTTGTGCTAAAGCAAACCCCGAAAAAGGTGCTTCAACTTCAAAATAATCTATATAGCCCGGAATAGAAGGATGTGATAAATTTTTTAACGTTTGTGCTTCCCGTTCAAATAATTTAAAATCATCCCATTCAAAATCATCCTTAAAAGAAAGTAACTTAACTACATAAAGAGAGAGGGAATGTAAATCGCGAACTTTAAAAGTTCTTCTTCCTGCCTTCTTTCCTAATAAAGAAAGTACTTCATAGCGATTATTCAATAATTCTCCAATCATTTTTACGCATCCCCGCCTTATATTTAATACTTTTATGCGCTATAGAAGACTTAAACAGTTTTAGGCTAAGTACCCCAAATCAATAATTATATCTAACTAACATTCTTATTATGACTAGTAAACTGTGGCCTTACGTAACTCCAGGAATTCCAGATGAATTATTTGAACGTTTGCCGGGAATTCCCTTAAGCAAGCGAGAAATCCGACTATTATTAATTTCCCAGCTACGATTGCAACCTAATGACGTACTATGGGATATTGGTGCAGGTACGGGTACTATCGCTATTGAAGTTGGATTACTGTGTCCCCAAGGAAAGATTATCGCCGTAGAGAGAGATGAAGAAGTTGCCAACCTTATTCGTCATAACTGCGAGCGGTTTGAAGTCAAAAATGTAGAAGTGATTGAAGGTAGCGCACCAGAATGCTTGCACCATCTTAAAGATACACCCCAACGGGTTTGTATTGAAGGGGGTCGTTCTGTCACCCAAATCTTACAAACAGTTTGGAAGTACCTAGCTTCAAACGGTCGAGTAGTAGCAACAGCTGCTAACCTTGAAAATCTATATGCTGTTTCCCAAAGCTTCGCCACTTTACAAGCAAGAAACGTTGAAGTTGTTCAATCTGCCGTAAATCGTCTGGAAACACGCGGATTTAGCCGAACCTTCAAAGCCCTAGATCCCATTTTTATCCTCAGTGGCGAAAAGTTGGATTGATATAAGTGGGCATGGGGGATGGGGCATGGGGCATGGGGAGATGGGGAGATGGGGAGAGAGGGGGAAGAGGGGGGAGAGG
>CAYMZW010000041.1:0-25023 GCA_964395005.1 uncultured Rivularia sp. | reverse complement strand
GGGGGAGAGGGGGAGAGGGGGAGATGGGGAGATGGGGAGAGGGGGAGATGGGGAGATGGGGAAGAATAATTATTACCAATTACCAATTACCAATTACCAATTACCAATTCCCAATTACCCATTACCAATCCCCAATGCCCCATGCCCCATGCCCTATGCCCAAATTCCCTAATTTTTAATTCCCGTTGTGGCAATACCGCGAATGAACTGCCGTTGACCGATCAGGAATAGTAATATTACGGGTACGGTGGCTATTGTTACTGCTGCCATTAATAAAGGCCAATTATTTGTAAATTGCTCTTGAAACTCTGCTAAGGCAAGCTGTACCGTTCTTAATTCGGGGCGGGTTGTAAATACTAAGGGTTTAAATAAATCGTTCCATTCGCCAATAAAAGTAAATAAAAATAAGGTAACTAATGCTGGACGTGCTAAGGGTAACATTACTTGCCATAATATTTGCAGCCTGTTTGCTCCATCTATGGCTGCTGCTTCTTCTAACTCAACGGGAATACTTTGAAAATACTGCCGCAGCAGGAAAATACCGAACCCATTGGCAGCAGTAGGTAAAATCAGTGCCCAATAAGTATTTATTAAATTTCCCCACTTAAGTACTAAAAATACAGGAATTACCAGCAACTGAAAGGGGATTACTAAAGTCGCTAATACAATCAAAAGTAATAATTCGCGTCCCTTAAACTTCAGCCTTGCTAACGCATAACCTGCCAATGCCGAAGTTATAATTTGAAAAGAGGTAACACAAACTGCTACCAAGGTAGAGTTAGCAAATGCCAATAAAAATTTACCCCGACTCCATGCATCGCGGTAATTAGATAAAGTGAGGCCATTTCTCTGTAACACGCTTTGAACCGTTCCCTCGGGTGCGAATGATGTAACAAAGACCACAAGTAGGGGCAATAGGATAATAGCTGCCAATATTAGTAATAGCCCCAGGGTTAAAAATTTACCCCGATTTCTCGTCCGGCTTGGTTTTAACATAAATAAAGCTTGATCGAGCCTATTAATTTTTCTGTTACTAGAGAAATCGCCCCCAGCAACAGCTAATCTATAACATAGTAGGTTGTTAAGTAAAATTAAACCGCGTATATTCTGTTGAGAGTGATGGCATGAAGCACCAAACTTAAATTGTTCGATGCTGGTTATTAAGGATACGTAATTTACACCCAGACTTTAGACTAATAATAGGTTTAATCTGTGTGGTAAATTTAGTTTTCTTTTAACTGGATCTACTTAGTTAAACTTCATTCCAATTTCATCACTTGTCGAGTATTAAATACTTTCATATTGGGAGGGAATCCAAGATGCAGGAGCTTATAGCCTCATCTGAGCTTGATTATCGCAGCGAAACATACAAAGATGCTTTCAGCCGCATTAATGCAATTGTGGTCGAGGGAGAACAAGAAGCATACGAAAATTATTTATCGTTGGCACAATTGCTACCAGATCAAAAAGATGATTTAGTTCGTCTTTCTAAAATGGAAATGCGTCATAAGAAAGGTTTTCAAGCTTGCGCTAAAAATCTTGAAGTAACGGCTGATATGGAATTTGCAGCCAAGTTTTTCTCTAGATTACATCAAAATTTTCAAGATGCAGCCGCTCAAAATAAGGTTGTTACCTGCTTGCTGATTCAGTCTTTGATTATCGAATGTTTTGCGATCGCCGCTTACCACATCTTTATCCCAGTTGCGGATGATTTCTCTCGTAAGATTACTGAGGGTGTTGTCAAAGATGAATATACTCACCTCAACTTCGGAGAAGAGTGGTTAAAAGCGCATTTTGAAGAATCTAAAGCTGAATTAGAAGAAGCTAACGCTCAAAACCTGCCTATCGTCTGGGCGATGCTCAATGAAGTAGAAAAAGACGCTGAAATTATGGCAATGCCTAAAGATGCCTTAGTAGAAGACTTTATGATTCAATACGGAGACGCTTTGAGTAATATTGGCTTCACCACTCGCGATATCATGCGTCTTTCCGCATACGGGCTTAGAGCCGCTTAAATCGTAGCAGTCTTTCTGCATAGCGACTAATTGCGCGGCCAAGCCGTTTAACAATAGGAATAATTAGCCATGATTATTGCTCCTCGCCCGCTCACAATCGGGTACCATCTGCGGTTTTCCAGAGGAGCAGTTGTTATGGTGTCTATTTATATTCCACTTCTGTTCAATCCTTTCACAAAGCATAAGCTGAAAATAATAGTTCATGTTTGGTCTAATCGGACATCTTACAAGTTTAGAACACGCGCAAAGAGTAGCCTCAGAATTAGGCTACCCAGAATATGCCGACCAGGGGCTAGATTTTTGGTGTAGCGCCCCTCCCCAAATAGTAGATAACATTACGGTTACAAGTGTGACCGGACAAAAAATCGAAGGTCGGTATGTAGAGTCTGGCTTCTTACCGGAAATGCTGGCAAACCGCCGCATTAAAGCTGCTACTCGCAAAATACTCAACGCAATGGCTCATGCTCAAAAGCATGGTATAAATATTACTGCTTTGGGCGGTTTTTCCTCGATTATTTTTGAGAATTTTAAGCTAGAACAAATGCCTCAAATTCGCAATATCAAGTTGGAGTTTGAACGCTTTACTACAGGAAACACTCATACTGCTTACATTATTTGTCGGCAAGTAGAAGAAGCATCGAAAAAACTTGGGATAGAGCTTGAAAAATCAACAGTGGCAGTATGCGGAGCCACCGGAGATATTGGCAGCGCTGTCTGTCGCTGGCTAGATGCAAAGACGGATGTTAAGGAATTATTGCTTATAGCGCGTAACGAAGAACGTCTTACATCCTTGCAATCTGACCTCGGGCGTGGAAAAATAATGGGTTTAGAGGAAGCGTTGCCTCAAGCAGATATTATTGTTTGGGTTGCGAGTATGCCTAAAGGTGTAGAAATTGACCCTAATACCTTAAAGAAACCTTGCTTGCTAATTGATGGTGGCTATCCTAAAAATTTAGGAACTAAAATTCAGCACCCAGACGTATGCGTACTCAACGGTGGAATTGTAGAGCATTCTCTCGACATTGACTGGAAAATCATGGACATTGTTCGCATGGATGTTCCAGCACGTCAACTTTTTGCTTGTTTTGCTGAATCGATGCTGCTTGAATTTGAAAAGTTGCACACTAACTTTTCTTGGGGACGCAATCAGATTACCGTAGAAAAAATGGAGCAGATTGGTGAAGTGTCCGTTAAGCACGGATTCCGGCCGCTGCTAGTGTGACAGTTAACAGTTAACTTTGGGGCTAACAAAACATCCTATTAAGTTTGGGATATTTTTGACAAAACAGTTCTCTAGTAGTTAACGGTTAACGATTAATTGTTATGAGTTAAGGGTAGGGAATTGTGTTCGGCAGTTTCTCAACTCATGACTCATAACAGTCGTAACTTGTAACTCACAATCATTATTCAAACAATGGCTACACAACAAGGGCGTAAACCGCTACTTTTGGACTTTGAAAAGCCCCTAGCAGAACTGGCAAATCGAATTGAGCAGATTCGTAAACTAGCCGAAGAAAATGGCGTTGATGTCACTAACCAGATCCATCAATTAGAAGCACGCGCCATGCAGTTACGTGAAGAGATTTTCAGCAGTTTATCGCCTACTCAGCGGCTGCAAGTTGCCCGTCATCCACGCCGCCCTAGCACTTTAGACTATATTCAAGCAATTACAGATGAATGGATTGAACTACATGGAGATAGATGTGGTTCGGACGATCCAGCTTTGGTTGGTGGAGTAGCCCGTTTGGGAAATCAACCTGTAGTAATTTTAGGTCATCAAAAAGGACGGGACACTAAAGATAATATTGCCCGTAACTTTGGTATGGCTTCCCCTGGTGGATATCGCAAAGCTTTGCGACTGATGGAACACGCTAACAAGTTTGGAATGCCCATCGTTACTTTTATTGACACTCCTGGCGCTTTACCAACCGTTATAGCCGAACAACAAGGGCAAGGTGAAGCAATAGCTTACAACTTACGGGAAATGTTTTCCTATGATGTTCCCATAATCTGCACCGTAATTGGTGAAGGTGGTTCTGGCGGCGCACTCGGAATTGGAATTGGCGATCGCGTTATGATGTTTGAACACGCGGTATACACCGTTGCAACTCCCGAAGCCTGTGCGGCGATTTTATGGAAAGACGCAGCTAAAGCTCCCCAAGCAACATCAGCTTTAAAAATTGTTTCTCACGATCTCAAGAAGTTAGGTATTATCGACCAAATATTAACAGAACCAGTTGGTGGCGCTCATTCCGATCCTCTACAAGCCGCGAACAGCCTCAAAGGAGCGCTATTAGAAAATTTGCAAGTACTGAGCAATTTGACAGCCCAAGAAAGAAAAGAACTGCGCTATCAAAGATTTCGTAAAATGGGAGTTTTTACCGAAGCTGGCAACTAGTAGCTTTCGTTCCAAAATGTTATAGCCGCTCGACAATGTTATAATTACCTATGGCACTTAATAGTTCTTAATATTTCTTTAGAATTTGTTAACAAAAATTAATTTTGCCATAGGTATTGTAATTGACGACCAATAATTAGCTATTTAAAAATGCAATTAAACCTTAAGATTTTGTAGTTAATTTGTAGTTAATAAACCTATTTTTGCATTTAGCCCTTGAATCGAAGTAACTAACTCTGTTTGTTGTTTAGAAAAAATTGCTACAAAAAAATTGAGTGAAAATTAGTAAAAACACAATTGTTGGAAATTAATTATACTACTTATGCATAATTTTCCTACATCTTTTAATTTGTCTTCTATTCTCAAGATGTTTTAGGGTAGAGAAGTTTAAGCCATCTATTTTGATAAAACCGTATGACCGAACTTAAAAAACGCGCTTTAATAACGGGTGCAAGTAGCGGTATCGGTAGAGAAACAGCTTTGGCATTTGCATCATCAGGAATAGATGTAGCTTTAGTAGGTCGTTCTGCCGAAAAATTAACAGCAGTAGAGAATGCTGTGAAAAAAACTGGAGTTAAAGCTAAAACTTATATCGTGGATTTGGCAAAAGTATCTGATGTAAAAGAAAACATCCGTCAGATAGTCCTCGATGGTAACATAGATATCCTTGTTAACAACGCTGGTATGGGTTATACCGGCACATTGAGCGAAACACCTTTATCCGACTGGCAGCAAGTAATAGATTTGAACCTTACGAGCGTATTTGAATGTATTAAGGGAATTTTACCCTCAATGCGCCAACAAAACAGAGGCACAATTATTAACGTAGCTTCCATTGCCGGTAAACAAGCATTTGCCAACTGGGGTGCTTATAGCGTCAGTAAAGCAGGCGTAATTGCTCTTTCTCAAGCCCTTGCTCAAGAAGAACGCGCCAACGGAATTCGCGTAACTGCTATTTGCCCCGGTGCAGTAAATACAGAAATCTGGGATACAGAAACCGTAAACGCTGACTTTAACCGTTCAAATATGCTTACACCAGAAATTGTAGCCCAGTCGATTCTTCACACTGCATTGTTACCAAAACAAGCAGTTGTAGATGAATTAATTTTGATGCCCAGCGCGGGAGTTTTGTAAATCAGTTAACAGTTATCAATTATCAATTTTCACCCGGAGGGTGTGGATCATCAAGTTGTTAACAAGCATTTTATTGTTCATTGATTACTTGCACTAATAAGACAGTAATTACAATCTTGAATTGGGCTAATAGCCAGTCGAGATTAATTATTGTGACTCAATAAATCTTCTTATAGATTCGAGTAAAAAATCAATCACATAGCTAAATATGGTTTAAATACACCATATTACAGCTTGTTGGGTAACTGGTGAGTGGGTAATTAATAACTGTTAACAACCTTCATTTATCACTCATCCATTAAATTTTCATATCAGACTGAAATTATGACTATTGCTAGTTCTAACGGTTCCGATCGTTCTCAATCTCCTCTGAAACAAAACTTAGAAGATGCGATAAATCCCAGGCCAGACAGAAATACTAAAGATGGTTCCCAGCCCAATTTATATCCTCCTTCAGAGGAACAGATGGAGGAAATTAAGGATGCCGTAAGAACAATGCTTTCAGGAGTTGGAGAAGATCCAGAAAGGGAAGGGTTACTTAAAACACCCAAGCGCGTAGCAGA
The DNA here is from genome assembly GCA_964395005.1 of uncultured Rivularia sp. Lineage (GTDB taxonomy): Bacteria > Cyanobacteriota > Cyanobacteriia > Cyanobacteriales > Nostocaceae > Rivularia. Next base: position 18,913 of record CAYMZW010000041.1, on the reverse strand, counting down.
ATCAATGCGGTTTTTGACTAGTGGCTACAGTCAATCATTGGAAGAATTAGTTAACGGTGCCATATTTGACGAAGGTCATAACGAGATGGTATTAGTCCGCGATATCAACTTCTTTAGCTTGTGCGAACATCATATGTTGCCATTCATGGGTAAAGCCCACCTCGCTTATATTCCCAATCAGAAAGTTGTAGGACTAAGCAAATTAGCTCGAATTGTAGAAATGTACTCTCGTCGCTTGCAAGTACAAGAACGATTAAACCGGCAAATCGCCGAAGCTATTCAAGAAATTCTCGAACCACAAGGCGTTGCCGTTGTCATGGAAGCTACACACACCTGCATGACAATGCGGGGAGTACAAAAACCCGGTTCTTGGACTGTAACAAGCGCCATGATAGGAGTATTCGAGCAAGAACAGAAAACCCGTGAAGAATTCTTCAGTTTAATTCGTCACCAAGCAGCGCTCTTTTAAAGAGTTAGGAGTTAGGAGTTAGGAGTTAGGAGTTAGGAGTTAGGAGTTAGGAGTTAGGAGTTGTGAGTTAGGAGTTGTGAGTAGCAAGCTCACGCAAGTGATTATGTCCTTGTCTCCACAATCCCCCATGCCCTATGCCCTATGCCCAATCCCCAATCCCCAATTACCCATTACCTAATTTTTCAAACAACTCACCAACCTTAGCCAAATCTTTATCCCCAGGGGCTGTTTCAACTCCGCTTGATAAATCAATGCCGTTGGGGTTGACTTTGTTTAGGGCTTCTAAAATGTTTTGGGGAGTTAATCCCCCGGCTAAAAACCAAGGGCAATCGGGATCGAATTGCCTCAAGGTATCCCAATTTAATGTTTTACCCGTACCTCCCAATTGTTGGGGATGATAAGCATCAAGTAATAAGGTATCTACGTATTTTGTATAGGTTTTTGCACGATCAAAATCATCAGCATCTCTGATTCGTAAGGCTTTAATAATTTCTACATTTGGTAAATATTCGCGCAACTGCTGACAAAATTCCTTTTGTTCATCTCCGTGGAGTTGTACGCCTGTCAGTCCAGTTTCTGCAACGGTTTGAGTAATTTCTTCAAAGCTGGAGTTGGCAAAAACGCCGATTTTATCGGTTTGTTGCGGTAGCTGTTCGATTACAGCTTTGATTTGTTCTGAAGTTACGTACCTTGGTGATGAAGGTACGCAAATAAATCCTAATGCTGTCGCACCAAGATTTGCAATAGTTTTACCCTGAATAGGTTGAGTGATTCCGCAGATTTTTACTCGCATAAAATTATGAATAATTATGAATAATATTAATATTTGTAGCGAAACTTCAAAAAATTGTAAATTCTTAAGACATATTTAGGTTATTTTCTCAGCAATTTTTATAATTTTGGTGGTTCAGATTATTTGTCTCTTCATTCAGGAGAAAAAGTTTTGATTTCATCAATCTTATTTGCAGTTCAACAAACAGTTCCCCCTACACCTAGTTGGAATCCTACTGTAGGAATCATTATTAGCGTTTGCTCTCTAGTAATGGTTTTGTTAGCTCCCAAGATTATTCGTTATCCCCAAGTAGGGCCTAAATTTCCAGGACCAATACCTTTAAGCGTACCAGCATTTGTTGGTGCTATGTGTTTTGGTCACGTTCTCGGTATAGGTATTGTATTGGGATTGACTAACGTCGGTCGTCTGTAGAAGTTAAGGGAGAGGGGGAGATGAGGAGTAGGGAGTAGGGAGTAGGGAGTAGGGAGTAGGGAGGGGGAAGAGGGGGAAGAGGGGGAAGAGAATTATTAACTCCTAACTCATAACTCCTAACTTATAACCCCTAACTCCTAACTCCTAACTCATAACTCCTCACTGCTCACTCCACGCTGTATTCCCTATTGCCCATTCTTAAAACCGAACCAAAAAAGTGAAGTTTACCGAATAAGAAATCCAATATTGCATTTCATTAATTGTTTATCCTAAAAGGTAGAGCGGTTCAAAAGCATTGTTTGATTATTTTTGTTTTGAATAAAATGTTTTGAAGAAAAGATTAAATTTTATTGCATTTTGAACTTAATTTAAGAAAATCTGTTTAGGAAAAATTTTATGCAAACAAGTTCAAGTTGGCGAATAGGCTCCTTATTTGGAATTCCACTATATTTAGACCCTTTATGGTTTCTAATTCTAGGTTTAGCTACGCTGAATTTTGGAGCATCTTATCAGGAGTTGGGAACCGTTCAAGCTTGGAGTGCTGGAATAATTATGGCACTGCTGCTGTTTGGTTCGGTAATTTTACATGAATTAGGTCATAGTTTGGTAGCGCAAAAGCAGGGAATTAAAGTTAATTCGATTACTTTATTTTTGTTTGGTGGAGTAGCTGCTATAGAAGAAGAATCGAAAACTCCCGGACAAGCATTTCAAGTGGCGATCGCCGGTCCTTTGGTAAGTATAGGCTTGTTTGTTTTACTACTTTTAGCATCTGCGGCGATACCGGATACTATTGCCCTACATATGATGTTAGGGGATTTAGCAAGAATTAATTTGGTTTTAGCGTTGTTTAATTTAATTCCCGGCTTACCTCTTGATGGTGGACAAGTTTTAAAAGCAGCATTTTGGAAAGCGACGGGAAACCGTTATAAGGCAGTACGTTTAGCAGCAAGAGCGGGACAAATTTTAGGTTATGCTGCGATCGCGTTGGGTTTAGTAGTAGATTACCAGACGGGTGAATTAATAACGGGTTTGTGGATTGCTTTGTTGGGTTGGTTTGCCATCCGCAACGCTACTACTTATCTGCGCGTCAGTCAGCTACAGGAAACCTTGTTAAAAATGGTTGCTAGCGATGCGATGACTAGAGAATTTCGCGTGGTTGATGCAGATAAAAGTTTGCGTTCTTTTGCTGATGAATATTTATTGGCAAGCAATCAAGAACAAGTTTTCTTTGCCGATAGAGATGGGCGTTATCAAGGAATGGTTTGTGTAGATGATTTGCGAGTTATAGAAAGAAGTTTGTGGGAAACTCAAACCGTACAAAGTATAGTACGTCCTTTAAATGAAATTCCCACCGTGGAAGAATCGACAAGTTTAGTGGAAGTCATTACCAAAATAGAAAACGAAAAATTGCAGCGGCTTACTGTACTTTCACCAGCAGGAGCAATAGCAGGTTTAATTGATAAAGGAGATATTGTACGCTCTTTAGGACAAAAATTAAATTTACGCATTGCCGATGCTGATATTAAAAGAGTTAAAGAAGAAGGAAGTTATCCACCAGGATTACAATTAGGAACGATAGCGAAATCTACTTATCCGGTTAAAGGTTAAAGGTTAAAGGTAAATGTAGGGTGTGTGAGGCTTCGATTAATTCTATCGATAAATAAATATCTATGAAATAGCCTCACGCATAAATTGTCAGTTTTAGCAATATCGCCAATAATTGTAAAATCCACAAACCCGGTATGTTCAAGATACGGGGTTTTTTAGTTCTCTATTGGCTTATATAAATAGTTGATAAAAATTTTCAATCGAATATCTAAAATCTTAAATCGTCTAGCTGACACAAATGATGGTAATCTATGAAGTCACGGCAGAGAAACGCTTTTATAGAAAATTATAAACATCATAAAAATGAACAATCAACACACAATTTTAGTTTGCTCTAGCTGTGCGAGTACTTGGCAAGATGGAAAGCGCGTAGGTACCAGCGGTGGCGAAAAGTTATTAAAAGAACTCGAAGAAAAACACCAAGATTGGGCGCTATCAAAAGAATTTACAGTTAAATCGGTAGAATGCATGAGCGCTTGCAGTCATTCTTGCGCCGTAGCTTTTACCGCACCGGGTAAAATGACATATTTATTTGGCGATTTAGATCGTAATTCAGAAGCACTTGCCGACACATCAACAGCAGTCTTAGAATGTGCAAGTCTATATTATCAAAAACCAGACGGTCAAATGCCTTGGTCAGAACGTCCAAAAGCATTGAAAAAAGGCGTTTTAGCACGAATTCCGAGTCAACAGTGAGCAGTGAGCAGTTAACAGTGAGCAGTTGAAAATTTCGTATTCGTAACTCATAACTCATAACTCATAACTCCTAACTCCTAACTCCTAACTCCTAACTCATAACTCCTAACTTTCTCCCCATCCCCCAATCCCCTTGTCTCCCCATCCCCCTCTCCCCGGTTACACTTTACCTGTCTTCGCGGTGGCTGCTGCGAAGGCTGCTTTGATTAATTTAGATAATAATTTAGGAAATAATTTAAATAATATTGTAGAGAAATTATCTTCAGTTTCTTTGGATTTACTTGATGAAAGTGCGTCCATTCCCATAGAGCAAGTTGCTGTTTTAGATAGTAATACTGCTTTGGCGATCGCCCTGAGCAATCCTGGTGATAATTTGGATTTAACTAGAAATACTCCTATTTGGGCTTTGGTAAAGTTGTCGCCGCGACAGGATGAAAGAAAAGAAAAAATATTGAACCTGGAAGCTGGGGAAGGTTTGGGAAAAACTGCGACGGGGGAAGCTGCTATTTATAGTTTTGCGCGTCGTTTATTTGAAAAGAATTTATTACCTTTAATCCCTGGAGATAAAATTTGCACTGTAAAAATTATTCTTCCTCAAGGTAGGGAATTAGCAAAACGTACTTCTAATGAAGCTTTTGGAATTTTAGAAGGTTTGGCTTTGTTGGGAACTAGCGGTATTTCTCAACCGCTTTCTGCTGCGGAGCATTTGGAAGAGTTTCGCGGTATTTTACGGGAGAAAGTGAAAAGTAATCCTAATTTAGTATTTTGCATTGGTGCGAATGGCTACTCTGTTGCAGAAAAATTATCTATTCCGGAGTCGGCGATAGTTCCTACTGGTAACTGGTTGGGAGCTTTATTGGTGGAAGCGGGATTGTATAAAGCCGAATCAGTATTGTTGTTGGGATATCAGGGAAAGTTAGTTAAGTTAGCGGGTGGAATTTTCAATACTTCGAGTCACATTGCTGATGCAAAGTTAGAAATTATTGCTGCTGCGGTGGTGGAAGTTGGGGGAAATATTGAAGCTGTGCGGGCTGTTTTGCGAGTGAAGACGGCGGATGAAGCTCATAAGAAGTTGATTGAATTGAGTTTAGCGGATGCTGTTTTTGGTAATTTAGCTCAAAAGATAAGTCGGAAAGCGGAAGCTTATGTGAAAAAGTATGCGGATGTGGAGATGAAAGTTGGGGTGGTTTTGTTTGATAGGAAGGGGGAAGTTATTTGTAGGGAGAAATTCTAAAATAAAAGTAAGAAATTAATCCGTGAACTTGAAAATGACAGCACAGTTACCAGTTACAACAGAAGTTATTCCAATGGTGTTAAAATTCCATCCCGTTATTAGCATGACGGATGAGCAATTATTTGATTTTTGTCAGCTAAATAAAGATTTTCGTATAGAAAGAAAAGCTAATGGAGAAATTGTAATTATGTCACCTACAGGTGCAGAAACAGAAGAACGAAACTTTGATTTAACAGGACAATTATGGTTGTGGAAAAAGCAAGATGGTACGGGTATAGGTTTTGGTTCTAGTGGTGGTTTTACATTACCTAACGGTGCTGTTCGTTCCCCAGATGCCGCTTGGATAAAAAAAGCAGATTGGGAAGTAATACCTCAAGATAAACGTAAAAAATTTCCTCCGATTTGTCCGGAGTTCGTGGTTGAATTGCGTTCGGAAAGCGATAGTTTAAAAGTTTTGCAAGATAAGATGCAAGAATATATTGATAATGGTACTAAATTGGGATGGTTAATTGATAGAAAAGAACGCAAAGTTTATATTTATCGTTTGGATAATGAAGTTGAAGAATTAGATAATCCGTCAACATTGAGCGGGGAAGATGTTTTATCTGGTTTTGTGTTGGATTTGAGTAGTATTTGGTAGATAATTAGAAGCATCTGTGACATCATAGTTTCTATGCCAAAAAATTAAAATTCACTCAGCAGCTTCTGGCATGATTTTTTGTGGCATGAGACAATATCCCATCGCTTTCATAATAGAATTAATATTTTCAAGACGTGGGTTGCCATTACCCGACAAAGCTTTTTGTAATCCTCGCCGTGTCATACCTACTTGCTCTGCTGTCTCACTTATTCCTAGAGCGCGAGCAATAATACGTAATGATGCAAGTAATGCACCAGAATCATCATCTCGTGCATATTCTTGGAAGATTTCCGTCAAATAGTCATCAATTTCTTCAGGATGCTCTATGAAATACTCTTCTTCAAATTCATCAAGAGTTCTAAATTTTCTCATAGCTTAGGTTTGCTTCCAATAAGCTTCTACTAACAATAAAAATCCACAACACCCAAAATCACCTCTTTTTATAGACTTTCTTAACTTGCCGATTCTTTCTCGCGATATAAGACTATTATTAGTAATTAATGCAAATATATGAATTATGGATACTGCAAAAAAACTCGCTACTCTTAAACGAATTCGTAAATTTAGTAGGCTAATGGATACTGCCATCGGTATTCCTGGTACTAAATTTCGCATCGGATTAGATCCAATTCTTGGTTTAGTTCCCGGTGCTGGAGATATGATCAGCACGATAGTTTCTGGTTACATTATTTATCTGGCTACTCGTGTTGGTGTATCGAATGACAATTTGAAAAAGATGATTTTTAATGTTGGTTTAGAATTTGTTGTTGGTACGGTACCTTTATTCGGCGACATATTTGATGCTTTTTATAAATCTAATATTCGCAATTTAGCGATTTTGGAAGAGCATATTGTGGCAACTGAACCAGAACTTGAAAAAGCTGATGCGGAGTTGACAGCTAAAACGCCCGTATCGTCTGTTTAGAAATGATATTTGATTGAATTATTTCACAATTGTAAATATTTTTAGATACTTGTAGAGACGCGATATATCGCGTCTCTACATTGTTTATGGTTTACCGTACTGACATTTTTACAGTTAACCGAACACAAGAAAAGCTATATTTAATCGTTCGGTTTTCTTGATTCAATTAGTGATAAAAACCGAATTGATACGACCTCTAACCTTGATTAATATAGTAATCAAAGGACGCAACTAAGACACACAACTCGAATTTAAATTGTTTTTTGGAGGTTAGTTAAAATGGCTTTAGTACGTTACAATCCTTGGCACGAAATGAACGCTTTGCAAAGAAGCTTCAATCGCTTATTTGACGATATGATTCCTAATAATGATTCAGATTTTGGGAATTTTTCAAAAGTTCCTGCGGCTGAATTATCGGAAACCGACGACGCTGTTAACTTGAAGTTAGAAATCCCAGGAATGAATGCAAAAGACTTGGATATTCAAGTTACTGAAGATGCGGTTTCTATTAGAGGAGAGCGCAAGGAAGAAACTACCACCGAAGAAAACGGTACTAAAAGAAGTGAGTTCCGTTACGGTAAGTTTGAGCGCGTAATTCCTTTACCGGCACGTATCCAAAATACCGATGTGAAAGCTGATTATAAAGACGGTATTTTGAACTTACATTTACCAAAAGCTCAAGAAGAAAAGAATAAAGTAGTGAAAGTTAACCTTGAGCCAACCGACGCATAATGTAAGCGTGTTAACAAAGTGGTTTGGATAGTTGAATGATTTAACCCGGTTGTGTAAAAGCAACTGGGTTTTTTGTTTGTAATATGGTTATCTAAGAGGATACTACATTGCTAAAAATTATTTACAAAAAACAACGGTAAATACAAATGAAGTATATGGTTATTGTTATATGCAAGGATATTTTGATGCTTTAGGATAAAACTTGATAAAAATATTAATTCTCGGTGGAACTCAAGAGGCTAGGTTATTAGTAAAAAAAACCGCTAATCTACCAAATATAGAAGTAAGATTATCTCTTGCAGGTCGTACTAATCAAGCTGTAGCATCCAAAAATTTGCGTGTTGGTGGTTTTGGTGGTGTTGCAGGATTAGTTAAATATTTAAAGGAAGAAAAGATTGATTTAATTATCGACGCTACACATCCTTTTGCGGCGAAAATATCTGATAATGCAGCTACAGCAGCAGATAATTTAAAATTACCGCGATTGATGTTAATCCGCGCTGAATGGAAATCTGTTATAGATGATAAATGGATCGAAGTTGAAAATATAGAAACAGCAGCGGAAATTTTACCAGATTTTGCCTCGCGAGTATTTTTAACAATTGGCAAACAAGAATTAACTGCTTTTTCACAACTTGAAATTTGGTTTTTGATGCGAGCGATCGAGAAGCCTTCTTCGGATATTGTATTACCAAAAGGATTACTTTTACTCGAACGAGGACCTTTTGATAAGGATTCAGAAAAGCAGTTATTGAAGAAGCATAATATTGATACTATTGTTAGTAAAAATAGTGGCGGTGATGCAACTTATGCAAAAATTATTGCTGCGCGAGAATTGGGCATAAAAGTAGTGATGGTAAAACGCCCGATGCTTCCGCAAGGGGAATGGGTGGAAGATGTTGAGAGCGCTTTAGAGTGGATTAAAAGAGTTAGGAGTTGGGAGTTAAGAGTTAAGAGTTAATTATTTTCTTCTTATTCATACTAATACCTTTCTTAAACTAAAATTACTTAAGCATAAATACGCATTTAAGAGATAAGAGCGAAATAAATATAACATTATAATGTTGATTAAAATAATACGGATAAATAAACAATGCCGCGCATTTTTGACAACATTAATTTACAGATGCTGCCGATTTTACGAGAAACTCTTAATGTTTCTTACAGGGCAGATTTTTGTGTCGGCTATTTTAATTTGAGAGGATGGCACAAAATTGATGATTTGATTGAAAGGTATCCTGGTGGTGAGGTGGGTTGTTGCCGTCTGCTGATTGGTATGCAAAGTTTACCAAGCGATGAACTTCGTAATGTTTTATCTGTTGTTGGTGGTGAAGGAAGGCTTGATAATAGTACTATAATTCGTTTAAAAAAGAAGATGGCGGCTGAATTTCGGGATCAGCTTATGATTGGTGCGCCAAATAATCAAGATGAAGCTGGATTGAGACGTTTAAGCAGTCAGTTAAAAACTAAAAAATTGATCGTTAAATTATTTTTAAAACATTCTCTACACGCCAAGTTATATTTAGTACATCGTCACGATCCTAATACACCAACTGTCGGTTTTTTGGGTAGCAGTAATTTAACTTTTTCGGGTTTGGTAAAACAAGGTGAATTGAATGTTGATATTTTAGATTATGATGCTTGTAATAAACTGCAAAAATGGTTTAATGAACGTTGGGAAGAATATGGCTGTATAGATATTTCTCAAGAATTGGCGGCAATAATTGATAATAGTTGGGCAAGGAAAGAATTAATACCGCCGCATCATATTTATTTAAAGATTGCCTACCATTTATCTCATGAAGCGATCGCCGGACTTTCTGAGTTCAGAATTCCCCCTGAATTTAATAATTTGTTTGAATTTCAAAAAGCGGCAGTTCAATTAGCAGCGCGTCATGTAACTAGACGTGGTGGTGTAATTGTCGGGGATGTGGTTGGTTTAGGAAAAACTTTGGTAGGAACGGCTTTAGCTAAGATTTTACAGGAAGATTGTTTTTTAGAAACGTTGATTATCTGCCCAAAAAACTTAACGAATATGTGGCAGGAATATGTAGATAACTATCGGCTTTATGCAAAAGTTTTACCTGTAAGTCAAGTCCAAACTAAGTTGCCAGAATTACGCCGCTACCGAGTTGTGTTAATAGATGAAAGTCATAATTTACGCAACCGAGAAGGTAAAAGATATAGAGCAATTTATGAATATATTACAGCAAATGAAAGCAAATGTATTTTACTTTCGGCAACACCTTATAATAAAACTTATCTCGATCTTTCAGCGCAATTAAGATTATTTGTTCCGGAAGACGAAGATTTAGGATTTCGTCCGGAAGCTTTAATTAATGAATTAGGAGAAATTGAGTTTGTTAGAAGACATCAATGTTCTGTACGTTCTTTAGCTGCTTTTGAAAAAAGCGAACATCCCGATGATTGGCGGGATTTAATGAAGCGTTATATGGTTAGAAGAACTCGTTCGTTTATTAAAGATAATTATGCTAAATCAGATCCCCTTAAATCCCCCCTTGGTAAGGGAGGAGGAAGAGATAGAAAATATTTAGAATTGAGTAATGGAAGTCGTTCTTATTTCCCAGAGCGGATTCCTAAAACTATTAACTTTACGATGGATGATGCTGAAAATTCTTACTCGTGTCTTTATTCTGAGTCGGTAGTTGAAGTTATTAATCAGCTTAATTTACCGCGTTATGGATTGGGAGAATACGTTGCTAAAAAACCGCGAATATCTCCTACAGAAGACGAACAACGTTATTTGAATGGTTTATTTCGCGGTGGTAAACGGTTGATGGGGTTTTCTCGGACTAATTTATTTAAACGTTTGGAAAGTAGTGGCATTGCTTTTATTCAATCTATTGAACGTCACATATTACGAAATTTTGTTTATTTGTACGCATTAGATAAACAGCTTGATATTCCGATCGGGACTCAAGACGCAAGTTTATTAGATACTCGTAATAATGATGAAGATGCTGATTCGGTAACAGCAATGTTTGATGTAGAAACAGAAGATGATACTGATTTTGATTCAGAAGATAATATACAGGCGGAAATTACCGAAAAAACTTTTCGTATTCAAGCTGAATCAATTTATCAAGAATATACAGTTAAATATCCAAAACGCTTTAAATGGTTAAATTCTACTTTATTTGATAGTAAAAAGCTAAAGCGAGATTTATTAGCCGATGCCAAACTTTTAATTAATTTGTTGGAACAATTTGGAGAATGGAAACCGAAACAAGATGAAAAGTTAGCAGCTTTAATTAACTTAGTTACTCAAACTCATCCTACCGAAAAAATATTAATATTCACTCAATTTGCCGATACCGTCCGCTATTTAACTGATAATTTACAAGCAGTTAATATTAACAATGTTGCCAGCGTTACCGGACAAGATAAAAATCCTACAGAGCTAGCACAAAGATTTAGTCCTGTTAGCAATAACAAGCAAGATCAAATATCAAACGATCGCGAATTGCGAATTTTAATTGCTACCGATGTTTTGAGTGAAGGTCATAATTTACAAGATTGTGCAATCATAGTCAATTGGGATTTACCTTGGGCAATTATTCGCTTAATTCAAAGAGCGGGAAGAGTCGATCGCATCGGACAAAATGCCGAAAAAATTCTTTGTTATTCGTTTTTACCAGCAGAAGGAGTCGAACGAATTATTAATTTACGGGGAAGACTCAAGCAACGATTGCAGGAAAATGCGGAAGTTGTAGGAACCGATGAGACATTTTTTGAAGATGAATCTACACAGGTCATTCTCGATATTTATAACGAAAAATCTGGGGTTTTAGACGGTGAAGAAGATACGGAAGTCGATTTAACTTCAGAAGCGTTTCAAATTTGGAAAAAAGCCACCGATAACAATCCAGCTTTGAAAAAGAAAATTGCAGAAATGCCAAATGTAGTTTACTCAACTCGCGCTCACAATCCCAAACCAGTGCAGCCGGAAGGAGTTTTATTGTATATGAAAACAACCGAGGGTAATGATTCTTTAATTTACGTCGATCGCGATGGAAATAGCGTTACTCAGTCGCAATTAGGAGTTTTAAAAGCAGCAGCTTGCGAACCAGATACCCCTGCAATTCCCAGACACGAAAAACATCATCAATTAGTTTTGAAAGGTAGCGAATTAATTGCCGAAGAAGAGAAGAATTCCGGGGGACAATTAGGACGACCTTCTGGTGCTAGATTCCGCACTTATGAACGTTTAAAAAGCTACGTGCGGGAAAATAAAGGTACTTTATTTGTAAGCGAAGAACTTTTAAAAGCAATAGATGAAATTTACCGTTATCCGCTAAGACAATCAGCAATTGATACTTTAAATAGACAATTAAGAAGCGGTATTAGCGATGGACAATTAGCTGAGTTAACGGTTGCTTTGCGAACTGATGACCGTTTGTGTATTGTAAGTGAAGAAGTAGAAAAACGCGAACCCCAGATTGTTTGTTCTTTAGGATTGTTTGAGGAATAATGAAATTAGCAGAATTACCAAAAGAAGCGATTAATGACCTTTGCCAAGAAGATAAATGGCGTTTGGATATCGATCCTGGCTTTGATGGCAAACATGAATTTTGGATGAGTTGGGAAATGTTTATTTCTTTACCAAAAGAACCGTTCCCATATTATCAGAAAACTGAAGATGATTTAGCTGAGTTTATTAATTTTAATGGTTTTGAAATACTGTTACCAGTTAGCCGTTCCCATCATCCTAATATTGAGTTAATTCGCTTGATTCCGAGTATTGATAACCAAACTATAACGCTATATTTACACGATTCTTTTTTCGAGGATTGGTTTACAGATGAATGGGGTGCAAGATATGGTTTTCTTGCTGTTGCCGATCGCTATCAAAAATTTGGCTGTGATTTTTATTTAGCAAATTACTATCATTTTTGTTATTTAATTAATCAAGATTACGAAGTTGCAACAGAAATAATGCAGCGGAAATTAGCGAATCGGTAAAAATTATGAGTGAAATAGGTGCAAGTAGTTACGGAAAATTATTGATTGAAATCAAGCAGCGTATTCGTACAGCGCAGTATGAAGCGTTGAAAGTAGTTAACAAAGAATTAATTGTATTGGGATATTGGAAAATTAATTTTTAACCGTCAGCAGGGTGAAACTTGGGGAAAATCAGTGGTAAAAAATCTTTCTCGCGATTTACAAACTGAATTCCCTGGTATTAATGGATTTTCGGCTCGTAATATTTGGAGAATGCGCGATTTTTACCTAACTTACCATGTAGATGAAAAGCTGCCACCATTGGTGGCAGAAATTGGTTGGACTCATAATTTAGTAATTATAGAGAAGTGCAAGGATAGCTTAGAACGAGAATTTTATATCCGTGCAACTCGGAAATTTGGTTGGACAAAAAATGTTTTAATTCATCAAATTGAAAACCAAAGTTATGAGAAAACTTTACTAAATCAAACCAACTTTGAGCAAACAGTTTCAGAAGATATTCAAAACCAAGCCAAACTTGCTATTAAAGATGAATATACTTTTGATTTTTTGGAATTGGCTGATGAACATAGCGAAAGGCAGTTGGAACAAGCGATTTTAGCAAAAGTCGAACCATTTTTACAAGAGATGGGTGGAATGTTTGCTTTTGTTGGTAGTCAATATCGCTTAGAAATTGCTGATGAAGAATATTTTATCGATGTTTTGCTGTATCATCGACTTTTAAAATGCTTGGTAGCAATAGATTTAAAAATTGGTAAGTTTCTACCTGAATATGTTGGTAAAATGCAGTTTTACTTAGCTGCTTTAGATGACAAAGTAAGATTACCAGAGGAAAATTCGTCAATTGGAATTATTCTGTGTAAATCTAAGAATAAAACCATAGTTGAATATGCTTTGAAAGAATCGAATAAACCTATTGGTGTAGCAACTTATCAAATTGTTTCTACAGTACCTCAAGAACTAAAAAATCAGCTTCCAGCACCTGAACAGGTAGCGAAGTTGTTGGAAGGGTTTTGAAATCAGGTTTAACTATTAAGCGATCGCTACTTAGTAATAATTCCTAAATTAAATAAAAATAATTGCAGTAATTTTATTTTTTCTTTAAATAATACTGAAGCTATCTTTAACATGGCGCGATTTACTTAGGTAATTTCCCTGAGTTACCTAAAACCTTGCTAAACAAGCATTTGAGTCTTTCTCTGTATTTTCTGCTGCCATTAAATCAACAAAGCTTTTTTATACAGTTAAATTTTATCCGGAAATTTTCTAACAGTATCAGTGTATGCTTTTATACAAATGTATTTGAGCGTAAGTAATCGCACTCTACCGTTTCTGCCGTCGTAAAAGTTATCACAGAAACAGTATTATTGCATATCTATAAAGCTCTTATCAAGGGTTATGGCTCCAAGATTTCGATCTATGGGCAAGTTTTTGATGCTCGTTAATTCCTATACAAAATTCTATTATTTTTCCACAGGGTAGTATATCATGACACTCAATTTTCAACGCACGCGGGACTTACTTTACGAATTTAAATTCGAGGATTTATTTATAGAACAATTGGGTTGGGATAAACCAGCGCAGGTAAAGCCGTTTGAGTTGAAAATTGAAAATGTAGAGACGCGATATATCGCGTCTTTCCACATAACGTCTATTGCAGAATGTTCCGGTGTTGCTGTATTTGAAGTCACAGCAGCAGATGGTGTAATTCCCGATGCAAAAACTCGCGCTGCAATTCACAAAGAAATTAGTAGTAAGGTAGCCGAGAATTTACTGATTTTTGTTGATAAAAAACGCACTCGCAGTCTTTGGTATTGGGTAAAACGCGAAGAAAATAAAAGCTATATCCGCGATCATTTATATGTAAAATATCAACCCGGAGACTTGTTTTTAAGCAAGCTTGGCTCTTTGGTGATCGACATTACCGAGTTAGAAGATGATGGTTTATCGGTTGTAGAAATAGCACATCGATTACAGGCTGCTTTTGATGTCGAAAAAGTTACGAAGAAGTTTTACAAGGAATTTCAAGAGCAACATCAGGAGTTTTTGGGGTACGTCAAAGGAATTGACAATCAGACGGATAAGCGTTGGTACACTTCGGTAATTTTGAACCGTTTGATGTTCGTGTATTTCCTTCAGCGTAAGGGTTTCATCGATAATAGAGATACTAACTATCTGCATAATAAATTAGAAAATAGTCAGCAACGAGGGGATAATCTTTTCTATAAAGATTTTCTTCAGGCTTTGTTTTTTGAAAGTTTTGCTAAACCGGAGATTGACAGAGATAAATCCATAGAGTCTCTTGTCGGAAAGATTAAATATCTCAACGGGGGATTATTCCTCAAACACCGCATCGAGCAAAACTATGATATTTCCATCGCTGACGAAGCTTTTAAAAAAGTTTTGGATTTATTTGCGCGTTATTCTTGGAATTTGGATGATACACCAGAAGGGAAAGACGATGAGATCAACCCCGATGTTTTGGGGTATATTTTCGAGAAGTATATTAACCAAAAAGCTTTCGGAGCATACTATACACGCCCTCAGATCACCGAATATCTTTGCGATCGCACTATCCATAAACTGATTATAGATAGAGTTAATGCGGCGTTATCTGATAATTATCAACCATTTGAAGACATCAACGATTTACTAATTAACCTCGATGGAAAAGTCTGTCGTTTGCTGGTGGAAGAGATTATTCCGAATCTCTCAATCCTAGATCCTGCGTGCGGTTCGGGCGCTTTCCTGGTTGCGGCTTTAAAGACTTTAATTTCTGTTTATAGTGCTGTCATTGGCACGATTAAGTTACAAGGGGATGCGAGAGCAAAGAAATGGTTGCAGGAGATAGAAACCAAGCATAAATCCTTATCATATTTTATTAAAAAGCGGATTGTTACCGATAACCTTTATGGTGTAGACATCATGGAGGAAGCGACGGAAATTGCAAAGTTGCGTTTGTTTTTAGCTTTGGTTGCTTCCGTTGATAATGTCGATGAGTTGGAACCTTTACCCAATATTGACTTTAATATTATGGCGGGTAATTCGCTGATTGGGTTGATTAAAGTTGATGAAACAGCTTTTGATAATGTAGGAAATACTAAGCAAGGGAATTTATTACAGCCTTTAAAAGCAGCAAATTATAAAAAGATATTAGACGATAAAAATCAATCGATTGAACTTTATAAAAAACACGCTTTTCAATCCGGAGAAGAACAAGGAACTTCTCAAGATTCGCGGTTATCGATGTTGAAGAAACATATCGAACAGCTTAATCATGAGTCGCAATTAAAACTAAATGATTTATTATTGGATGAGTTTAATAATCTCAAAATTAAATATGAACAGAAGCAGTTAACTGGGAAAGCTAAAAAGCGTCCGTTGACTGCAAAGGATATTGAAGTTTTAAAGCCGTTTCATTGGGGTTATCATTTTGATAGGGTTTTACAAAATGGCGGATTCGATATAATTATCACTAATCCACCGTGGGAAGTATTTCAAACTGACGAAAAAGAGTTTTTTCAACAATACGATAATTTAATTAGAAAGAAAAAGCTAGATATTAAAGACTGGGAAAAGCAGCGTCAGCAATTATTAAAGGATGAAGAAATTCAAGAAGCCTGGTTAACTTATTGTAGTAATTATCCTCACCAAAGTGCTTATTTTAAAAGAGCTACTCAATATGAAAATCAGCGTTCAGTTGTAGGTGGTAGAAGTGTAGCTCGAAAAATTAACCTCTATTTTTTATTTGTCGAACAGTGTTTTAATCTTTTACGAGATGATTGTGAGTGCGGAATTGTTGTTCCTAGCGGTATTTACACAGACTTGGGTACTAAGCAACTGCGAGAAATGTTGTTTAGTCAAACTAAAATAACTGGTTTATTTTGTCTGGAGAATCGTAAAGAAGTTTTTGAAGGTGTTCATCGTAGTTTCAAAATAGTTGTACTGACTTTCGAGAAAAACGGTACAACTACAGAATTTCCATCGGCTTTTATGCGGCTTGATGTAGATGAGTTGCAAAGGTTTCCTAATGAAGATAGTTTGCGGATTGATGTTGATATGGTGCGGAAGCTTTCACCTGATTCTTTATCAGTGATGGAGTTTAAAAACGAACTTGATATTCGTATTGCTGAAAAAATGGTGAAATTTCCTTTGTTGGGGGAAAAGATTGATGGTAAATGGAATCTATCGCTTAAACAAGAGTTTAATATGACTAGTGATAGTCATTTATTCCAGCAACAGCCAGGAAAAGGTAAACTTCCGCTTTATGAAGGGAAAATGATTCATCAGTTTACTCATCAATGGGGAAAACCTAAATATTGGATTGATGAAAAAGAAGCACGTCAAGATTTATTAAGCAAGCAAGCTGAAAATGGACAACAATTAGACTATCAAAAATATAGACTAGCCTACCGTGAGATTGCTAGAAATACTGATAAACGCACTATAATTGTTAGCTTACTTCCTAAAAACGTTTTTGCAAATCATAAGTTAACACTTAGTAGCTTAGATAAGTCAAATGTTAGCAATTATGAAATCTTGTATATTTGCGGAGTATTAAATTCTATTGTTTTTGATTTTATGGCTCGCCAGCGAGTCACAACATCATTTTCAATGTTTATGTTTTACCAACTACCCATCCCCCGCTTAACCAAAAACGATCGCCATTTCCCCGAAATCGTACAACGCGCTGCAAAACTCATCTGCACGACACCCGAATTTGACGAATTAGCGCGGGAAGTTGGATTAAATTCCCACAAAAACGGCGTTACCGATGAAACACAACGCGCTCAACTCCGAGCCGAACTTGATGGAATTATCGCTCATCTTTACGGTTTAACGGAAGGAGAATTCGGATATATTTTGTCAACTTTCCCCATCGTAGCGGAGGAAACCAAACAAGCTGCATTATCAGCTTATCGCGCTTTGATTCCTAATTCGTCTGAAGTTGTAAACCGCTTGGAAGAGGTTTTTTAAAGTGTGTAAGGTACTAACTCACTCTTTCACCACAACCCACTGCGTCACGGGTGCCATTGCTTTCCATCCCAAAAATTTACCTACGGGTTGCGCTCTTTGGATGCCTATCCTTGTTAAACTTCCCCCAACTTGACTGTGCCATTCGAGTAATTTCTGCTCGCTTTCTACTGTCACTGCATTCGCGACAAAACGTCCGCCGGTGCGGAGTGCTTGCCAACAAGTATCAAATATTCCTTCTGCTGTTATGCCACCGCCGATAAAAATTGCGTCTGGTGGCTCTAATGCTTGTAATGCGGCTGGTGCTTCACCGTGAATTATACGCAGATTTGGAGTGCCCAAACTTGCAGCGTTATCGGCAATGTAATTTAGTCGCGAGTCATTTTGTTCGATGGCGATCGCCCAACATCGGGGGTGAGTTCGCATCCATTCGATGCTGATGGAACCGCAACCAGCGCCGATATCCCACAACATTTGTCCGGGGATGGGTGCGAGTGCGGCTAATGTTATCGCCCTAACTTCGCGTTTGGTAAGTTGTCCGTCGTGGTGATAAGCTACGTCTGGTAAACCGGCGATTCTGGGAAGCTGCAAGATATCTGCATCGGCGATACATTCGACTGCAATTGTATTTAAGCTGGCGATTTTGGTGGTTTTCCATTCAGCAGCAATTCCTTCAACTATACGCTCGCGCTCTCCTCCCATATATTCCAACACAGTAATTTTACTATTGCCGAAACCTCTATCTACAAGGGTTTGCGCGACAATCGCCGGAGTATTTCTACCTTCACTAAGAATAAGTAACCGCGCACCAGGATAAATTACCGGATGCAAAAGAGATATCGGACGAGCTGCTAAAGTTAAGGTTTCTACTTCTTGCATTGCCCATCCCAAACGCGAACAAGCAAGACTAAAAGATGAAGGTGCAGGAATTATAGTTATCTCTTCGATGGGTATGCGACGGGTGAGAGTAACGCCAATACCAAAACACATCGGATCGCCACTTGCTAAAATGCAAACAGATTCTCCGCGTCGCTGAATAATATCTTCTACAGAAGTGGCAATAGGAGAATTCCAAATCAACTTTTCCCTAGTATCACCTTCTGGAAGCATCGATAAATGCCGCTTACCTCCCACCAAAACTTCCGCTTTTTCCACAAGTTTGGAAGCTACCTGACTCAAACCAGGTAAACCATCCTCACCAATACCCACCACAGATAACCATTTGTGCATCAATATGCGTTCTTATGTTTTGATTACATTATTATATTGTGGGAAGGGAATAGGGAATAGGGAATGGGGAATGGGGAATTGGTAATTGGTAATTGGAAACAGATATATATTGCTAATTATTATTTATGTTCGTGGTATTCTAATAAGCTAGAAAATATTTAATACTCCTAACTCCCAACTCCTAACTCCTAACTCCTAACTCCCAACTCCTAACTCCT
>CAYMZW010000040.1:0-25145 GCA_964395005.1 uncultured Rivularia sp. | reverse complement strand
CAAAAAAATCTTTCCGGCAGACAAATATTATCGTAGGTAAAAAAGCTACAGAAACCTCGATCACCGTTGTTTTTTCCTTAATAAATAGCAAAAATCGTCAAAAAATCAGCATTGACTGATTGCTCCCATCAAATAAACCCAGAAAATGTAGCCAGCTTAGTTGATAGAATCAAGGTTGGAAATAAGTAATGTTAATGATATATGGCAGAAACTGCTGACGAAGGAACAAATGCTTGAAACATGGCGATCGCTGTCTCAAGCCCAACAGGAAGCTGTTCTTAACTTTGCTCGTTCGCTGCAAGAAACAACAACTAAACAACCTTTAAATCTTTCCTTGCAACAGATTGCTAAACTTTCGGTTGCTCAACGTCATAAAATTCTGGCTGCTTATATTCCCGATACCGCAGACGATTTTCTCACCGACTCCGAACTCACCGAATTTTCAATTCTCGATACTTTATATTGGGAAGGTTAACTATGTCTAACCCCAGTCGCGGCGAAATTTGGTTGGTGGATCTCAACCCCAGCAGAGGGCAAGAGTTGCAGAAAACCCGTCCCGTTGTTGTAATTAGCTCAGATTTATTTAAGCCAATTTCCCTGCGAATTATCATTCCGGTAACGACGTGGCAACCCAAATTTACTAATCGACCGTTTATGGTGAAGATTCCAGCCACAGCCGACAATGGATTGGAGCGAGAGTCTGCCGGAAATGTTCTTCAGGTTCGTAGCCTATCGACTGAACGGTTTGTTCGCTGTTTAGGATAAATATCTTCTGAACGCTTAAAAGAACTCTTAGCTGGGCTAATCATCTGTGTTGAATACGACTCAGATAGCTGACTTCAGGATGAAAAACCCAACCTTTCGTGCCACTTAAAACGCGCTACAGGGCTTACGCCGGAGCAATTGCGTTCATCAATAGCAAGAATCGTCAAAAAAGCGCAAGAAAATCCTATTTCAACAACTAGAATTCCCTATTGTTAACTCATGGCTAAATCGTTCTCATGCCATGAAATTCAGTAGCTTTGAAATGACAATTACGCAAATATTTCTAAATCTTCAGGTAAAACTTCATCAGTGTTTTTCTCAAATTCGCATATAGTTTCTGGTTTTACGGGGCAAGTTTTATTTTTAATCGGATTTCCCCCTACAAAAAGCCATTCCAAATTGGTTAATTGTGAAAGCGGAGATAAATCGCCGATTTGATTTGACTCAAGAAAAAGAAAATTTAAGTTAGTTAATTGGGCAAGGGGAGATAAATCGCTAATTTGATTATAAGAAAGGTAAAGTTCCGTCAAATTAGTCAATTGGGCAAGCGGTGACAAGTCACTGATTTTATTGCCAGATAAATCAAGTATCTGCCATTTATTGAGTTTTTGCTGAGCGCGATCGCAATTTTGAGTACCAGCTTTTTGTAATAAAATTTGAACTGTATATAAGGTTTCTTTACTTAAAGTCTGTTTCTGTTTACACAAGCTACTAAAACTTTGAATAGATTGTTTATGCTGAGTGGAAGTTGCTGTAGCCGGTATAAAATTTGCCATAGCTATTCCAATTAGTGCAATAGAAGATAAATGTATAAATTTCATTCAATTGTGCTGTTTTGACGGTCGTAATGGTTATTAAACTCAGCACATTTATAATAATCAAGCTATGTTTAATACTTTTTATTAAAATGAACTAAATTTAAAACTAAAGCGAATATAATTGAGTCGGTATAAATAAATATAGCTATATAAGAAAATATCAATAAGCTTCAAAGGTTTATCTAAGACTGTCTAATCTCAATTTTCTATCTTTGATTATAACTACGATTTTCAACGTTAACCTAAAGACGGGGCGCAGTACTACATCTACACTCCTATCTTTTTCAAGCTTGCTATCACCTGATGCTTTTGCAAAATTGCGATCAAATGTTGCGCTTGTAGTTTATATAAAGGTACTGGTAAAGTTTGAGGTAAATTGTTGATTAATTCTCTAGCTTTGTCAAGGGGATAGTTAGAAATCTTAGCAATTTGATTTGCACCTTCAAATTTAGCTTCTTCTGTATAAGCGCTTTCGATCGCTATTTGCCAATTCTTAGGATAAATACCAATTCTCCCTTGTTCCATTCTTTTCAATCCGTCGATGGTTGCTAATACAATTAAACGGATACCCGGTTCTATTTTTCTGTATTCTTTAGGCATTAATTCCACCGGATGCGAGTGATTTTGATATAAAATTGGTACGACTCCGTAACCATAAGCAATTTCGGAAAGCATCAAACCGTTTAAAGTATCTATTTCGGTAAATTGATATTCGGTGACTAAAATTGTTTGATTGTGGAGGCGGAATAAATCAAGAATGTTTTCACCAAATGCTGCTCCGGCAAATGCTTCGGCGGCTACTGCATAGGCTGAGATTATTTGAGCTTTGGGTAATATTTGCGCTAAATTTTCACTCAAACGCTGTCCGAAGGTACGAATAACTAAATTACTTTCAGAGTTAATTTTTCGAGCTTTTAACCCCATTTCTACGTTCAACATTTCGTCTTCGCTAGTAGCAATTATAGTTTTAGCTGTAGACAGATTTACTTTACTTAAAGACTCGTTTAAATCGCCTGTAAATAAAGGTATATTTGGTAAATGATTGGTATCAAAATCGTCTTCTAAAGCAACCGCCACTACAGATTGATTAAATTCCTGTAATAATTTTGCAACCTTACTTCCAACTCTTTTGATACCAATAACTACTATATGTTCTTCTTCGGGCACTGGAGTGCGTCGGTTGGAAAACAAAAATTTTGTTGATAAAAGTTTTTCGGTTGCTAAAGCGTATAATACACCAACAAAAGCAGTTCCAGCTATCCCTAATGCTAAAGCTAAAAATTGCAAAATTAGAGCATTTGGCTGTACGCTATATAAGAAATCTGCATATCCACCTAATAGTAAACTAATTGTCAGATAAAAAGGATTTACAGTCGTAGAATCACCTACTAAAAAATAAAATAATATAGTTCCTACAATTGCTAAAGCTACGGTAACTAAAACAGAAACAATTACCACACGGCGAATTTGCGAGCCTCTATGCCAGTATTCTAATAACTTTTTTCTAATTTGAATTTTTTTGATAAAATCGCTGGGATTTTGCCATATCCGCTTTTTCTTACGAGCGGCATTACCCGATTTTCTTTTCTGATTTGACAACAATTTTTCAAACTGTTCAACATATATAAGAGTCGAACCTTCTTTAATTACTGTTTCAGAATCCCAATCATAAAAGCAATAGAAATTATAATCGCTTTTAGGTAAATAACAAAGCAGTTTCCGAGAGCCGGAATCAATCTCAAATAGCTGACGGCGATAAAATTTATCTCCATGACAAACTGTATGCTGAAATATTCCCAACCAGTTATCATTTAAATTAAAAAAGCCTAACGAATCTCCCCCCAAAGCTGCCAAAGCAAAAGATGCCGCAGATAAATGAATCGGATCGAAAGCCACAAAATTGGTTAACTGCTCCCCTAAAAGTTGATTTAAATTTTCCTTTGTCGATCGAACTACCAAACGAGTATTTTTGTTAAGTTGTCTTACAGCGATCGCTGTTTCTGCATTAATCAATTCATCGCTCGTGACAATCAGCACGGCACGACAACGTTCGATTTTTGCACGCTCGAAAGTACTATTTTGACGACAGTCACCGATAATTAATTCCGAGAGCAACTTATCTACACCAGGAATTCTCCAACTTTTTGGCTCTACTAACTCAATTCCGACAACTTCCACTCCAAATTGTTTCAAAGCAATTACGCATTGCTGCCCCAATCCCCCCAAACCACAAACCAAAAAACGCTCATCTGATGCCGATTTTTGTTCTCCCATGATTTAATTTTAGATTTTAACAACTGATGCTTTTAACAACGGATGCTTTTGTTTTGTTTTGTTTTGGATTAATAATACGGTAAAATTCATAGATTCTAAAAAAGTTATTATTCCTTTCAAGAAGAAATAGTAAATGATTAGAGTGTGTTTAATATATATACAGTTGATTTAAGGGTAAATTACGAAAAAGCTTCAATATTATTTGCTAATGGTATTGTAGAGACGAGGCGCAATGCTACGTCTCCCGACATTACCAAGAAAAACAAATCACTTATATCAGTATTGCATCCAACCCATCATCACTAGCTTCTAACTGGTATTCGGTAACAGGAGGTTGGCGATTGACAACTGGTGACTTCATCACATATCTGGATTTCTCCCACAAACCCAAACCGCGTTGTTTAGCATTCGCTTCTGCCACCAAATATTGCATTCTACTTTCATAACAATCTATATCTACTGAACTTTTATCTACCACAGCTTTACCTTCTTCCACCATTTGCAGATTTATAGATTTATTATTGGAAAATATTTCCCCAACAATTTGCGAGTCGTTATATGTATCTGCAAATCGAATAACCACCGGATTATCTTTAGGTAAAAGCTGCTTTAATCTTTGATTCGCTTCATCTCTGCGAGATTTTCGAGTTGGTATATGAATGCAGGCAAGTTTTATAGTAGCTTTTTGCCCTTGAGCATTTTTAGCCTGAATCGTTTCTCCGTCTACAACACCCACTACTGTTGCCAGTATCAACATCAATTGAGCAAAATCCATCGTTTTTATTTTAAAAAAAGAATATAAGTAATACTATGTTACTTTAAGAACTGCGTATTTGAGTAGGATTTAACTGATGATGGGATTTTTGGTTGATAACATAACCCATAGCTTTTGTATGGTGTATGACGGTTTTGAAAAATTTCTTACATAATCGAATAATTACCGAATACCGTCACGCACCATTTTTATTAATACTTTGTAGATTGGGTTAGACACGTCGCCGGAATCGTGTCGTAACCCAACACCACTAATTCAACCAACCACAGATAATGTTGGGTTACGGTGCAATTTCTAATTCATGCTGTTTAAAATCATATTTATAAAAGCATCGCGATCGCAACCTACTTCCTTTTTCAATAACTTCACGGATTGCGTCAATACGCGATTCTTATTATTTATAGTTTATTCATCAGTAAATTCAAATACTATAAACATAAAAAACCTCAGTATTTATCGCAAAAAGTCCAGGATTATATAAATAGTCTCTGTGATAAATATAACTTTTAGTCAATTAAGTAATAGAAGATTTTATGCTTAATAATTAGTTTTTCAACTGTATGAAAACAACACCATATAGAATATTATATATAGGTCTTTAATTAATCAAAAATTAAATTTGATTTACATTTTTGATTTGCATTTGATTTTTATTCAAAAAAAATTTTTTTTCTCGTTCGTTGTATGAGATAATTTAAATATCAAGTTAGTTAATTTTATAATGGGAATATTAGCAATTTTTTTTTGAGTTGACTGCCTCCCCATTATAAAAATACCTTTAATAACATAATACCATCCAACGGTACATAAATCTAGAATTTCGCGACGTGTAATGTTCACGAATTTGAATTAATCCGCAAAGCTTTTATTTTCCGCAAACTCAGCCCTATTCAAGATAAATCGCTCTAAATCGTGATATTTACCTTTCCAAAAACCATGCTTTTCAAGTACCTCTTGGCTCCGGAAGCCCAGTTTCTGCAACAGCTTTCTAGAAGCCAGATTTTCTAAGATGATTTCTGCAATTATAAATTCCAACTCCTTAGTTTCAAAAGCATATTTGAGAATAGCATTCAAAGCCTCGCTCATAATACCTTGTTGCCAAAACCGACTGCCAAGTTCATAACCAACTTCAGCAGCATTCAAATCTTGAATCCATGTGAATCCACAAGAACCAATTATATAATTACCATCTTTACGAGCAATTCCCCAACGTATTCCACGTCTACTTTCAAAACCTTGTTTTCGTCGCTCAATTACTTTAATTGCATCGTCGATTCTGGTAAGCGTATCCATATCGTGAAACTGAGTTACTTTTGAATCGGAAAATACAGCAAACACAGCTTCAGCATCTTCCATTGTTGCATCACGAAGTCGCAACCGTTTTGTCTCAAGATCGGGAAATGAATTTGACTCAAAATTTTTATTCATTGAAATCAGGATTTACGCAGTGACAACGGAAAATATAGTGTTCCAGACATTCTAGATCCCCCCAACCCCCCTTATATAAGGGGGGCTTTACGTAAGTTCTAGAAATAACTCTTTTAAACCACTTATCAATATTATTCGTAAAAAAGCAAAATCGGAGAATTATCTCTATTTATTTGAAAACGCAATTGAAATGAATTTTCTTCTAAAGCTTGCTGACTATCAATTTCATTTATATTAATCCGAAATACATAGTTAGGAAAATCCCAATAATTGTTTAACCACTGTTTGAGCGAAGCGATAAGTTTTATAGAAAAAGCAGGTTCATTAATACCATCCCGCGTCCAAAATGTTATCATCCTAGTCCGAACATCAAATCCATAGGTTGCTGCTTCTTGATGATGTCTGAGGAGAGGTAGAAAATAAACGCAACCCAAACTTGAATTTAATTCGGGTGATAAAATATTTCCATCCAGTGAATATAAACAGCATTGTTCTATATCTATAGAAGCACAAGAGCGCAACCTACTTTCTATCAAATTTGAAAATTGAATTTTATTTTTTATTTTAATTAATTTTAAAAAAATATTAAAAAAAATATATTAGGCTGATAGTATGAGATAATTAATAAAGGTAGAAAATAAACTATTTATAATGGGAATTTTAGCCAAATTTTTTTGAGGTTAATGCCTCCCCATTATAAAAAAATAGCTATAAAAATATAATACCACGCAGGGTGACTCAAAAAATAAAATTTTGCGATTCTGATATTTTGAAGCCATAACACACCTTACAATTAATTGATAACTGTTAACTGTTTAAACCTCTCCTCTTCTGCAATCGCTTCAAAATCTGGGTCATTTACAGCATCTTCTTTATACTTTTCATTCAATTCAATCGCTTTTTTCAAAGTCTCAACCGCTTCATCAACATTATTTTGATAACTGAAAGCGATCGCTCTATTGTAAAAAGCACTAGCATAATTCGGGTCTAATTCCAAGGCTTGCTCAAAACTTCTTAATGCTTCTTCATCTCTTTCCAATTCAATCAAAACGTAACCGCGTTTATCATAAGCTTTGGGGGTAGGATTCAATTCAATAGCTTTATCAAAAGAAGTCACCGCATCATCGTAACGCTCCAACATTTCCAAAGCCATACCGCGATTCATCCAAGCCGTAGCGTTAGTTGGCTCAACTTCTACAGCTTTATCAAAGGCTTGAAATGCATCTTCGTGACGCTGCAATTTACCTAAGATTACACCTTTATCAACGATAGCTTGATAATAATCGGGTTTAATTTTCAACGCTCGATCGAAACCGGCGATCGCATCATCGTAACGTTTAATTCTTCCCAAGCACATTCCCAACACAAACCACAGCTTTTCGTTATCTGGCTGTTTTTTAACAACTTTACCAAAAGCGGAAATTGCACCTTCATAACGCTTGATTTCCATCAACGCTAAACCGCGATGGTACCAGCTATCGGCATGATTCGGATTAATTTCTAATACTTTATCAAAAGTGGCGATCGCATCCTCAAACTGTTTCAATTCCCACAGCGCTAAACCCTTCTGATACCAGATTTTTTCGTTTTCTGGCTGCACTTCCAAGGCTTTATCGTAAGCTTCAATTGCTGAAGAGTAATTTCCGGCTGCAAACAACTCGTCACCCTGAGTAACAAATTCATCAAGGTTAATAAATAATTGGGGATGATTTGATTTTAGTTTTTCTATTGGCTCTACTACCTTCTCTAGCTTTTGTAAGATTTCGCCAACGGCATCGGCAGCGATTTCACTGGGTGTAATTTCGGATAGTTTTCGTAAAATCTGCTGCTTCTCAACTTCAGCATCCGACTGCACTAACTTCAATTGCTCGCTTAAAGTAGATTCTAATTTATCCAACTTATCCAAACTGGAATCTTTACGAGCGGTAATTTCCGATTGTAAAGCAGCAAGTTGCTCCTGAGCGGCTTTTTCTAATTTCTGCAAGCTTTCTAAAGTTTGATTCTGCTGGGGTTCAATTTTGCTGCTGGCTTCTTTTTCGAGATTTTGCAATAATTCGTAAGCGGAATCCTTACGCACTTGTACCTCAGATTGTAAAACGGCGAATTGTGACGTTAAATCGGTTTCGAGTTGCGATAAATTTTGCAGAGTTTGCTGTCTTTGCTCTTGAATACCCGATTGCGATTCCTTTAATTGAGCAGCAACAGAAGTTTCGAGATTAACTATATTATTGTGAGTTAAATCAACCTGCTCTTTAATCAAATTTTGAGCTTGTTTCAATTCAGCATTAATTTCATCGCGCAATCTTTCCAGATTTTGCAGAGTTTCATCCTTATATATTCCAGCTTTTTCTCTGGCATCGGCTTCGATATCATCAAGTCGCGGTGCAAAATCGGTTGATAATTTCTCTAAACTCTGTAAAATAGCATCTCGCTGTTTGTGAGCATCTTGCTGAAGTTGGGAAAGGCGATCGCTAAATTCGGATTCGGTACCAGCAAATCTTTGTAGAGTTGAGTCTTTTTGGGTTTGTAAATCGGTATGTAATTGAGAAAGGTGAGTTGCAAACTGATTTTCTCCAAGTTTCAAATTTTCGATAATCGCATCTTTTTGACTTTGTACGTGAGCAAGAATCGCCGACAATTGAGGAGCAAAATTCGCTTCTTGCTGCTGTAGATTCTGTAAAATCTGCTGTTGTTGAGCTTGAGTAGCCGATTGTAGCTGTTGTAATTCGTTTGTAAAATCGGATTGCGACTGCTTGATATTTTCTACCGCTAAATCCTTATGTTGCACTAAATCAGCTTCAAGTACATTTAATTTAGGTTTGAATTCAGCGGAAAGACTTTGCAAAGAAACCAAAATCAAATCTCGTTGCTGCTCCGCCGCCGATTGTAATTCTTTTAATTCGCTGACAAAATCAACCTTTGAATGCTTGAGATTTTCTACCACATCATCCTTCTGTTGCAAAACATCCGATTGCAACCCCTGCATTTGCGGTACAAACTCAGCACTCAACCTTTCCAAATTTTGAATAATCGAATTACCTTGCTGTTGAGCATTCGCTTGCACTTCCGAGAGCTTACCAGTAAATTCAGCATCAAGTTTATTCAAAGCCTGCTTAAAAACATTTATTTGCGATTCAATTTCCGACAAAGCCTGTTGCTTAGATGCAGATAAATCGGAAACCAACACCGATAAACCTTCTTGCTTACCATTAATATCTTCGCTAAGAATCTTAGCTTCTTGATTCAACTCATTAACAGTACCTTCTGCTTCCTTAATGAGTTTTTGTACCTTATTATTAGCAGTAGCGATTTTCGCTTCTAAATCACCCAACTCCTTAAAACGAGCAGTTACCAAATTTGTAACTTCCCGAAACACCGCACGTCTTAACAAAAATATAGAAATAATTACACCAATCATTAATACAACTAACGTAGCGAGAAGCGTATTAAATAATAAAGTTGTTTGATTGATATATTGATTTGTAGTTCTTTGCTGCTGCTCCAATCGTTCAATCTGCTGCTGAGTTGGAGCTTGAGCAATTAAATAATAACCTCTCTCCAAACCTCTCTCGGCATCGGAGAGAGGCTTTGAATTCTCCCCATTCCCTCGTAGGGAAGGGGGCTGGGGGGTTAGGTTTTTAGAAGATTTTTGTGTATCACGTGAAGAGTAAGCAAAAATATTATTAGTAGCAGAATTAGCACCAGCAACCCCAACAGACATCAAAAGAGTTGACAGCATAATATTGCCAAACGAAACCAAAGCAAATATCTTTACCTTATTGCCTTTCACAACTGCCTTCCCTTGTCTGTTGGTAATTAGTAACGCCTATATGATAGCGGGTTTTGGATGTTGTGTGGGAATTGGGCATGGGGGATTGGGCATTGGGCATTGGTAATGGGTAATTGGTATTTGTAGGGTGTGTGACGATGTGGATTATTTTTGTTGGTGGTTTAATCGTAGTTAATAGCGTCACGCACCATGCGTAAGTTATTGGTGAACTAAGTAAGTCGGCACAAATAAAACCAACGGCGGTAACAGAATGTAAATTGCCATCAAAGCTTTGTCCCTACTGCCTGCTCCCTATTCCCTACTCCCTTGTCCCAATAACGATTTTCAACGCCGACCTACTTAGTTAGGCTTTACAATTAATTTAGAAACTTTTATCAAATCAAAAAAGTAACAAGATAATATGGCTGAACGTAATATTCCGATGGGTAGCGGTAACAACGAGAATATTGAAGGTGATTCTATTCAACAACAAGGTTCGTTTGGAGTCGGGGTCAATAATGGTGAAATCAAAGCTGAGAAGATAGCGGGAACTATCAATGAAGCTCCACAGAAAACCCTAGATGAAGCAGCAAAAGAAATTCAAGCATTACTTGAACAGTTAGATAAAACCTACTCGACTGATACTACCACTGACAAGATGATACTGGCAGCAGAAGCTATTAACCAAATTGATAGCAATCCCAATTTAACAGCCCGGATACTCAGTGCTTTAAAGGTAGCTGGTGTAAAAGCTTTGGAGCAACAGCTAAATCATCCCGTTGTTAGTTTCTTCATTGCTGCGGTGGAAGATTGGCAGAAAAATAAGGGAACTTAAATCTAACTTCAGATTACTACAAGTAAGTCAGTGTTGAAATATATGTCATTGCGAGTGAATCGAAGGGAATAGTTTGTCGATGATAATGAAATTGCTAAAAGCTTTAAAAACTTTATTTTCCGAAAACAGTTTTTCTTCGGCAAAAAATTCCCAAGAAGGTTCCTTTGGAGTTGGTAATAACAATGCAGAAATCAAAGCCAGAAATATTGTAGGAACCACCAATGAAAATTCAAATTCAACTCTAAATATATCTGACAATGAGAATGTATCTTTAATTCTTAATAATCCGAACATATCTGATGCAGAAAATACAAATACACAAAACTCACCTAATGATAAACTAATTCATATCTTAACAAAATATTCTAATAATTTAGATACTACTTATAAAAATCAGATTTTATATGCTTATTCTCTATCTTTACCAAAGCGAACAACTTCTGAAGATAAAACGCTTCAAAATGTAGAGGGAATTATTAATGAATTAATAAAAATGCCTCTACAGAAAGATAATTATAGCTGCATAGACAAATTTGTATTAAATTTATTATTAGAAGATATAAGTTGCTTAGAACTAAACAAAAAATTAACAGAATGGAGAGATAAAAATATTCATGACTGGAATAAATTAGATGAAGAACTAAGAAGACGTAGGAAGGAATGTTATCCGGTGCTTATGGTAGCAATTAGCGAGCAAAAACCAAACTATGTAGTAGAAGCTTGGTTGCTGAAAAATCTAGCTAAAGATAACCAATATTCTTCATCTGATTTTGAGCATCTTACTATAAATCAACAAACAGATGAAACATTAAAAAATATTCCACAATTAATTAAAGAATTAATTTCACAAAGATATGATAAATGTAGAGAGCCACTAGAACAGATTCATATTTTTCTGCCAGCTATACTTATGTATTATGCTGTAGATTGTTGGAAGATTGATAATAATGAATTAGCGAGAACAATTGGTGAAGAATATGAAGTTGTTCTTCGCTGTTCGGAAAGATTAAGAGGGAGAGATCGGTTATTTAATAAATGGTATAGTAAAAAATCTAATTTCAGTTCCAATTTGGGTGAACCAGCCGAAGAAATTTTTCAATTAGCAAATAGCGATAGTCGCAAAAGTTTACTTAAGGAACTTTTACAAAAAAATGAGGTATTAGCATTTAAAATAACAACGTTTTCTCAACAAAAAGAACTGGGTCCGCTTCTGTGGCAAGCGAGTGTTCCCATAGCCTTATGGATTCGTCAACAATCTGCCTCTGTTGAAAATAAATCGGAAGAATTAGATACAATCCTCAAGAAAGACGAGTTATACAAAATACCAAACAAAGTAAAAATCAAAAGACTAGATGCTTTTGACTGCGAACCCCCAGAAACCCATATCGGCCGTCATTTATGCTTACTCTGGGACGACCCAAATTTACTTCCACCAACACAAAATTTAACCCAAAGTAAACTCTAATAAATACTCTAATAAATAACTATGGAAGATTGGAAAAAGTTTACAGGAGACGGTAAGATAAAAAAGAATTGGGAACTACCACCTACTCCTAATTGGCGACCTTTTGGTAAAGATACCACGTCAGGAGAAAGTCGGCGCAAAACAAGAGGAGAAACTTTCCAAGCGAGGGAAGAAGAAATTAAAATGGTCAATGCGGCTTTGTATTTGCGACGACCTTTATTAGTTACGGGAAAACCCGGTACTGGTAAATCTTCTCTTGCTTATGCGATTGCTAGAGAATTAGACTTGGGAGAAGTTTTATATTGGCCCATTACTACTCGTACTACTCTCAAAGATGGACTCTACAATTATGATGCGATCGCCAGATTACAAGAATTACAAATAGCGAATCTAACAAAGCAACTGCAACAGGATAATTCTTCACAATCTTCCTCCGAAAATGCAGAAGAAGCAATTAAAAAGCAACTTCAAAATATTGAAAAATATATTACTCTCGGACCTTTAGGAACAGCTTTATTACCATCAGAAAAGCCCCGAGTTCTTTTAATTGATGAAATTGACAAAAGCGATATTGATTTACCTAACGATTTATTAACCATTTTTGAAGAAGGACGTTTTGAAATACCCGAACTTGTCAGAATTAAAGAACAAGTTAAAACCGCTACAATTCGCACTGCTTATACAGAAGATTTTAGTGAGAAAGTTAATAAGGAAGTTCCTAATAAAATTACTAACGGTCGGATAATTTGTACTACCTTTCCCTTTGTCATCTTAACCAGTAATGGCGAGCGAGATTTCCCCCCACCATTTTTAAGAAGATGTTTACGTTTGACTATGAAAGAGCCAGGGAAACGTGATTTAATTAAAATCGTTGCGGCTCATTTAGATGGGATAAAAGCTGATCCTGAAAATTCTGATAAATTGACTGACGAAGCACTCGATCAATTAGTTGATAAGTTTATCAATGACAGAAACGAAAAAACCTTAGCCAATGACCAACTCCTCAATGCTTTGTTTATGGTTACAAAAGGACGCATATCAACTGAAGATGCTCAGAAGCTATTTCTGCAAGATTTAGGTCAGGTAGTAGAAGATGACTGAGCTAACTTATCGCGCAGTTGAACGCTTGCTGACTCACTTAGAAAACCGTGGGTTAATGGAACCTTTACAACTGAGTGATGAGGATATAGCTGATACTATTTGGTTAGCTTTGCAAATGGGGGTTGTGGAAACTGCTTCAGAACCAAAGCAGCCCAATGAACAACAATCAGATGGGGCAAGTGTAGAAGATGGCAAGACAACACCATTAGAAACTACCCCAGAAATTGATTCAAGCGTCAATGTTTATTCCCAAAATTCAATAACTCCAGATTCAAAAACCGAAGAATCCCAAAGCCAAGAAACTAACAAAAGTTTACCTTTTCAAGCACCAGCAGCCCCCGCTTTACAAAATAAACTGCCAATTGGTAGAGCATTGCGCCCCTTGATGCGGAAAGTGGATTCCGCAACTAAAAAGGTATTCGACGCTGAAGCCACTGTTAACCGCATTGTCGAGCAAGATATTTGGCTACCCGTCACCAAACCACAACCAGAACGCTGGTTGAATCTTGAGCTAGTAATTGAAGAATCTCGTTCTTCATTTATTTGGCAAGAAACCATTGATGAACTACAAAAGCTGTTGCAAAATCACGGTGCATTTCGTACTGTTAGAGTTTGGAGTTTATCAAGTCCAGATAATCAGCATTTAGAATTAACCAGACGCAGAAAAGGTAGTCAAAAAACTCACTACAAACATAGTTACCGAGAGCTAATTTATAGCAACGGACGTGGTTTAATTCTCGTTGTCAGCGATTGTGTATCCGATATTTGGCAGCAATGGGAAATTTACCAATGGTTGCAAAAATGGTCAAATAAAGTACCAACAGCAATTATGCAGCTTTTCCCAGAAAGATTGTGGCAAAGTAGCAGCCTTGGTTTGGGCTATAAACTGCAACTGAGTGCTTTTAATCCTGGTGTTCCCAATTATAATTTGGAATTGCCATCGTTGTGGGAAGAATTAAAACAACAGAAAATCTTAAAGTTACCTGTAGTCACCCCAGAAGCTTTCTCGCTAGCAGATTGGGCAAAAGTTGTTGCAGCTCATGGAAATATCAGCACTCCCGGTTTTGTGTTTGAATTAGAATTTTTAGAAGAACAACTAGAACAACAAATTAATCAAGAACCAGATAAAACACAAGATAAACAATCGGCAACAGATAAACCCCAAGAAGTATTATTACAAGAAGCAGAAAACCTAGTAGATCGCTTTTTCGCTACAGCTTCACCCACAGCACAAGAGTTATCTGGATATATGGCAGCAGTTCCAGTTGATTTAAAAGTCGTAAATTTGATCCGAAAAACATTGTTGCGTGAATCGACACCCGTAAATGTTGCAGAAGTATTTTTAAGCGGGATGATTAAGCGAACTAATGCTGCAAATAACAATCAAAATCCCCAATACGAGTTTATTCGGGGAGCAAGAAAACTACTTAACCAGGCAACTCGCTTAACAAAAACTGAAAATGTTTTAAATACCTTATCGAAATATATCGCAAGGGAGTTAAAATTCCCTTCATCAATCAAAACCTTTAGGGCATT
Organism: uncultured Rivularia sp.; assembly: GCA_964395005.1. Taxonomy (GTDB): domain Bacteria; phylum Cyanobacteriota; class Cyanobacteriia; order Cyanobacteriales; family Nostocaceae; genus Rivularia. The sequence goes on along the minus strand of CAYMZW010000040.1, from coordinate 10,379 downwards.
TTTATCAAGATACCAAGAGTTAACTCAACAATTAACTCACGAACAACAAGAACAAATATTACCCTTCGGGAAGATAACATTAGATGTATTGGAAAATCTCGGCGGTGAATATGCAGATTTTGCCAAACAAGTTGCTCCCAACATAGTTGTTATTCCGTCTCCGGAGTCAACACCAGATAATGAAAACGATCAAATTCCACAACTCAAAACCTGCAACTTCAAAGTAGCAATCATCGACGAAATTCTCGAAACCCGCACCTTTGAATTTGATGTTGCCACCTTAGAACAGAAAAGCCTATTTTTGGGACTTGGTAATCGTTGGGTAGATAACCGTCAAAAAAAGCAAGCAACCAGCATTATTGAAGTTATACAACCAGAAGTTGAATTAGAGTTAATAGAAATTCCCGGCGGTAGTTTTACAATGGGTGCCCCAGAAACGGAAGAAGTTAGCCGAAATAGAGAACGTCCCCAACACCAAGTAACGGTTCCATCCTTCTTCATGGGTAAATATCAAGTAACCCAAGCACAGTGGAAAGCCGTAGCGAATTTACCTCAAATAGAAAGAGAATTGCAACCAGAGCCATCGCATTTCAAAGGAGATAATCGTCCAGTAGAGCAAGTTTCCTGGTACGACGCAGTAGAATTTTGTGCAAGATTATCAAAGCATACCGGAAGAGAATACCGTTTACCCAGCGAAGCAGAATGGGAATATGCTTGTCGTGCTGGTACAACAACACCATTTCACTTTGGGGAGACAATTACCACCGGTTTAGCGAATTATGACGGCTCATCTTATGGTAACGGTCCGAAAGGAAAAAACCGTGGAGAAACAACACCTGTAGGCAGCTTTGGTGTAGCTAATGGCTTTGGGTTGTACGATATGCACGGGAACGTGTGGGAATGGTGTCTTGATGATTGGCATGATAATTATGAAAACGCTCCTACAGATGGCAGTGCTTGGTTGGATGACAATGAGAATCTTGCTCGCAAATCTGGTAGAGCCATGCTGCGGGGTGGTTCCTGGTACCTCCTTCCGGAGTACTGCCGTTGTGCGTCTCGCTTCGACCTCGGTTTCGCGCAGCGCGTCAACTTCAACGACTTTATCGGTTTTCGTGTTGTGTGCGCGTTCGGGAGGACTTTCCGGTAGCCCTTTATACTTTTCTCCTTTTCCCCTTTACCCTTCCTTTTTTGTCGCCTTTTGGCGACTCGAATTTTTTTTGGTAAAAATAAGGTACTCCTTTTCCTTCCACCCCTCTCCGCTATTTTGGAGAGGGGAAGGGGGTGAGGTTTCTCGTTCCCAGGCTGAGCCTGGGAACTAGGATTTGGAGGCTCTGCCTCTGGATATTGAAACTGATGCAAGATGTAAAATGAAAGAAATATCTGTGATCCAAAAGACTTATGATTGTATTAAATGGTATATTCCAATTATCGAGCGTTTACCTAAAATTCATAAGTTTACTTTAGGAGACAGAATTATTAGTCAGTTGTACGATTTATTAGAAGGGTTGATTCAAGCTAAATATCTTAGAAAGAAGCTTACTAAATTAGAATCTCTTAATACTCAGCTAGATGTTTTGCGCTATCAGACACGGCTATTACTCGACTTCGAGTTTTTTTCAATTAAACGATATGAATATGCTATTAAGCTGATAGATGAAATTGGTATAGAACTCGGTGGCTGGATTAAAAAACAAAGGGATAGAGAAAATTAATAGGAGTATGCCAAATATTGAAAAATATAATTTGTCATTGCGAGCGTAATGAAATGAAGCGAAGCAATCTCAAAGTCTAGCTGTTGGACGTGATACAAGTCTTATAAACATGAAACGCTATGGTAATCTGTACCCTCAAATAATTGAATTTGAAAACCTGCTTTTAGCCGCTCGTAAAGCACAGAAGGGAAAGCGATTTCGAGACAATGTTGTTTCTCGTTCCCAGGCTGAGCCTGGGAACTAGGATTTGGAGGCTCTGCCTCTGGATATTGAAACTGATGCAAGATGTAATAAAACCTATCAACCAGGAGCTTATCGAACTTTTCACTTGATAGACCTAAAAAGTCGCCTCATTTCAGCCGCACCCTATGGGGATAGAGTCGTTCACCATGCTTTGTGTAATATTATTGTACCTATTTTCGAGAACACATTTATCTACGACTCCTACGCCAACCGCATCGGTTTTGGAACCCATCGCGCTTTGAAGAAATTTACTAACTTTGCTCGCAATAGTCGCTATGTACTTTCATGTGATATTAGAAAGTACTTTCCCAGTATCGACCGCGAAATTTTAAAACAATTAATACGACGTAAAATTAAATGTGGCGATACTCTGTGGTTAATTGATACTATCATTGATAACAGTAACGAACAAGAAACAGTAATTGATTATTTCCCTGGGGATGATTTACTTACTCCTGTTACTCGTAAACGAGGTTTACCAATTGGGAATTTAACCAGTCAGTTTTTCGCCAATATTTACTTAAATGGTTTTGACCATTTTGTAAAAGAACAGCTAAAAGTTAGTAAATACCTTCGTTATGTCGATGATTTTGCCTTATTCGCAGATGACTGGAATTTTTTAGCAGAATCCAGAATAGCTGTAGAAGAATATTTAGCTAAATTAAGACTTAGAGTTCATCCAATTAAAAGCCAATTATTTGAAACTAAAATTGGTGCAAATTTTGTCGGATTTAGAATATTTCCCGATCGAATTCGGGTGCGAAATAGCAATTTGCATCGAGCAAGACGAAGACTCAAGCAATTGCAAGCAGACTACGCTACTGGTAAAATTGACTGGCATCAAGTCAATCAATCCATGCAAAGCTGGTTTGCTCACCTAGAACATGGAGATACTTGGCAGCTAAAACAACAGATATTCAGTCACCTCGTATTTTCGAGAAATCGATGCGAGGAATTGAAGAAGGGATAGGCCTTCTCCGACTGCGGGGTGGTTCCTGGTACAACAATCCAGAAAACTGCCGTTGTGCGTCTCGCAACAACAATATCGCGCAGCGCGACAACAACAACAACAATATCGGTTTTCGTGTTGTGTGCGCGTTCGGGAGGTCTCTTCATGGCGAGAGTTGGCAGGTGGGAATCTGTCGAGAGTGCAACCGAAGAGTCCAGCCTATTCCTGCGATATCGGTGACGGTATCCGAAAATCAAACTGGGTTGGGCAGCTTGGTAGGTGAATAACCGAACAGTAGCCCAACCTCATAAAGAGTCAGGGAGTTCCCTCACTCTTTATTTCCCGCAAATATCTATTATTGTTGGGTTTCGTTCCTCAACCCAACCTACAATATTTCTATCAACTTTTTCCAAAAGCAGCTAAGGTTCAATGCCAAAAACATTCATAAAATACAACCAAGGCACAGCCCAATATTTTACCGAAGACTTGGGAAATGGAATTGAACTAGATATGATCCAGATTCCCGCTGGTAGTTTTACAATGGGTGCCCCAGAAACGGAAGAAGGTAGTGAAGATAGCGAACGTCCCCAACACCAAGTAACGGTTCCCTCCTTCTTCATGGGTAAATATCAAGTAACCCAAGCCCAGTGGAAAGCCGTAGCGAATTTACCTCAAGTAGAAAGAGAATTAAAACCAGAGCCATCGCGTTTCAAAGGAGATAACCGTCCAGTAGAGACAGTTTCCTGGTACGAAGCAGTAGAATTTTGTGCGAGATTGTCTTTTCATACCGGAAGAGAATACCGTTTACCCAGCGAAGCAGAATGGGAATATGCTTGTCGTGCTGGTACAACAACACCATTTCACTTTGGGGAGACAATTACCACCGGTTTAGCGAATTATGACGGCTCATCTTATGGTAACGGTCCGAAAGGAAAAAACCGTGGAGAAACAACACCTGTAGGCAGCTTTGGTGTAGCTAATGGCTTTGGGTTGTACGATATGCACGGGAACGTGTGGGAATGGTGTCTTGATGATTGGCATGATAATTATGAAAACGCTCCTACAGATGGCAGTGCTTGGTTGGATGACAATGAGAATCTTGCTCGCAAATCTGGTAGAGCCATGCTGCGGGGTGGTTCCTGGTACCTCCTTCCGGAGTACTGCCGTTGTGCGTCTCGCTTCGACCTCGGTTTCGCGCAGCGCGTCAACTTCAACGACTTTATCGGTTTTCGTGTTGTGTGCGCGTTCGGGAGGACTTTCCGGTAGCCCTTTATACTTTTCCCCTCTTCCCCTTTACCCTTCCCTTTTCGTCGCCTTTTGGCGACTCGAATTTTTTTGGTGAAATTCCAATTAGACATCTCCGGAAATGAAAAAACCTCTCTCCATGAACGCGGAGCGTTTTCTCGTAGAGTACCTCTCTCTCCGCAGTCGCTACAACGGAGGGAACCTCCGCAAAGCGCTGCTCTCTGCAAGGAGAGAGGCTTAATTTTCCCCCTTCCCTGGTAGGGAAGGGGGGTAGGGGGGTTAGGTTTTCTGTAAGGAAAGAAACCATATAAATGTTTTCCGGAGATGTCTATTAAGCGATTCAAATAAACTTGACTAGAAAAAATCTAACCCAACAACTTCCCCGGCAAACCTTCAATAACTCTCTCAAAAGGTTTAAGTTTAATATCATCCAAAATTCTCACCAAAACCAACGCCCCCTGAATTTGCGCGATCGCATCTTGACTTCGCATATAAGCAGTTTCCACTTCAATCCCTGCATCTACCAAAACTTGAGCTAAGGTTTTGATCGTCAATGCCCGAATTAATTTGACAATCGCTTCTTTTCTGGTCATTTGCAATTTTGGCTGTATTGACATTAGATCCAACAATCGGTTAAATTACCTCCGGTTAAATTCAGGAGAATTATTGATTACCAACATATAGGGATTCGGGTGAGCGATCGCCGTATCTGCTGTAAAATTTTACGAAAAATTAGGATTTATCGAAAGAGCAAGCGAGTTAGTTACAGCCGATGGCGTTTATATTAATTTGATTTTTAATAAAGCAAAGCGCGTTTCAACATTCTTATGGATGATTTGGATCGACTCTGTGAAAAATTAGAACAAGAGAATGATTCGCGATCGCAAAGGGTAACGTATTAGAGTTAGAGCAAATTTATCCATCTACTCAACAATAAGAGAATTAAGGATTGAATTATGAAACTATATGATTTAGAGCTTTCCGGAAATTGCTACAAGGTGCGTTTATTTTTATCTTTATTGGATATTAAATACGAGCTTATGCCCATTGATTTAATGAATGGAGAACATAAATCGCCGGAATTTTTACAGTTAAATCCTTGGGGAGAAGTTCCCGTCTTAGAAGATGGTGATTTAATTTTGAGAGATTCCCAAGCAATTTTAGTTTATCTAGCTCAAAAATATGATGGAGATTGGTTTCCTACCGATGCAGCAGAAATGGCATTAGTAACTCAATGGTTATCAACAGCAGCAAACGAAATTGCTCGCGGCCCTGCCGATGCAAGAATAGGTACAAAGTTTGGTTTTGGAATTAATGTTGATACAGCGCAGAAAAAAGCAGAAGTAATTTTAAGTCTTATCGAACAGCATTTAAGTCAAACAGAAAATCAGTGGTTAGCCTTAAATCGTCCTACCATTGCCGATATCGCTTGTTTCCCCTACATTGCTTTAGCACCAGAAGGTGGAATAATGTTGGATAAATATCCTGCCATAAATCAATGGTGTAATCAAATCAAAAAATTGCCTAATTTCATTGAAATGCCCGGAATAAGCAAATAATTTATAAAATTAATTAACCCACGCAGGTGGGTTTTGCTTGTGTAGACAAGCCATTGCGTTGCGGAGGTTTCCTCCGTTGTAGCAAATGGCGCGCGGTTTCAACCGCCATGCGGAATTAATCCAAAATCCAAAATTCCTGCACAAAAGCATCCGTTGTTATTTTCCAAAATCTAAAACAAACCCATCCATTGTTGCATCCGTTGCCAAAAACATCCCTTATTAAAATTCAAAATGACACAAAACTGGTTCGACAACATATACATCAAAGCCAAAGGAGATTCTAATCAAGTTCCTTGGGCAAACATGACTGCAAATGCCTATCTCAAAGATTGGTTAAATCAACATCCACTTGAGAAAAATTTAAAAGCTTTAGTTATAGGATGCGGCTTAGGAGATGATGCCGAAGCTTTATCTGAAAAAGGCTTTAATGTAACTGCTTTTGATATTTCTCCTACTGCAATCGATTGGTGTAAACAAAGATTTCCCAATTCTACCGTTAACTATGTTGTCGCCGATGTCTTTGATGCAAGTTTAACTAAAGAATGGCAGCGAAATTTTGATTTTGTTTTTGAAGCGAGAACAATTCAATCTTTACCGTTAAAAGTGCGATCGCAAGTAATGGAAATCATTGCTCAATTCGTTGCAGAGGAAGGTACTTTATTAGTTGTTACGGTGACTCGCGATACTCCCGAAGAACCCAGCGGCCCTCCTTATCCTTTATCTTTGGCAGAGGTAGATTATTTTCTCAAGTTGGGATTAGAAGAAATTAAACGCAATAGTTATTCCGACAAGAATACTAGATTTCCCAAACGCTTGCGAATTGAATACCGTTTTAAACAAAAATAACAAAAATAATCTTTGTATTATCCACTATAAAAAAGCGATAAATCGCTTACTACAAACGTAATCAGATGTCAATATCCGTATCTAGCTCGCTTAAAAATAGTATTTTTTGTCACTTGCAACTTTACATCTATTTATATAAACTTTCACCTTTGCGTAGAGTACTTTTGAACTATGTAATACGTATTTGAAGCTTTGTACTACAAACGTCAAGTTGATTGATGCTTATTAAAAGGTTATTTGCTTGTAAATTTAAAATTGTTTAAACTGCTTCCCTCAAAATAACAATATCACATTTTGGCGCAAAGCCTTGTAATCTCGTGAGCTAATTGAGAATAGCGTCAATAAAAATGTTAATGTAAATGAGTGTAAAGCGATTGTAACGGAATATGAATACAGAAGTTTAATTAAATAGGAGTTTTCAGTCAGTTTTATTTATGAGATAGTGATTTTCGATTTTTATTGAATAATGAGGAGTTATTTTGTGAGAGGATAAGAGGTTAACTTAAAATTTCTAGAAGGAAGCGATTTTTTGCAGCTTGGATCTAATCAATTAAGTGCTGCATTTACGTTCAAAAATTGGGATTGATGAATGGCACTTTACGATAAAATTGGAAAGACCTACGCTCAAACAAGAAAAAGCGATTCACGTATAGGGAAGAAACTATTAGAGCTTTTGGAATCTTCGCAAGCTCGAACAATCGTGGATATTGGTGCAGGAACTGGATCTTATGCATTTTTTCTGGCGGAGTATGGATACAATGTGATTGCGGTAGAGCCTTCAGCAACGATGAGAAATCAAGCAATATCCCATCCAGCCATCGAGTGGATTGATGGATATGCAGAGAATTTACCATTAGGCGATCGCGCAGCAGAAGCAGCGATAATCATGCTTGCTTTACACCATTTTCAAGATTATCAACAGGCATTGCGGGAAGTTTGTAGAGTTGTTGGTAAAGGTCAGATAATTGTGTTTACTTACGACCCAGCAATGATTACAGGTTTTTGGCTAACTAAATATTTTCCTTCGTTGATAGATGATGTTGAATCTACTTTTATATCAATATCGAAGTTGAGTAATGAAATTTATGCGTTAACTGGAAATAGCGTAAATGTAATTCCTTTTCGGGTGCCGCATAATTTATCAGATTCCTTTGCTGCCGTAGGTTGGGCAAGACCGGAATTGTATTTAGATAGAAATATTCGGAATGGTATTTCTTCTTTTGCGAAGATTGATAATGATGAAATTGAGCAGGGAGTATTGCGTTTACAACAAGATTTAGAAACGGGGAGATGGGATAAAGAATATGGGAATTTAAGAAAGCAGAAGCAATATGATGTTGGTTATCGTTTTATTCAGAGTAGATAGGGAGTAGGCAGTAGGGAGTAGGGAATGGGGTTGGGGGGAATAGGGAATAGGGAAATCATATAATAAGCGATCGATCGGATTCGATATAGCAAGCAGATATTAATTAATCAAAAACTAAAACTAATAGGACTTACGCAGTAATTAGGGAAAGTATAGTGTTCCAGACATTGTAGATCCCCCCAACCCCCCTTTTTAAGGGGGGCTTTCGTAAGTCCTAACTAATTACTATTGAATATTCCTAATACCAATTACCAATTACCAATTACCAATTACCAATTACCAATGCCCAATGCCCAATGCCCAATGCCCAATTAACCCTTTCCTTTCATCAGCATTTTTACTCCACCAGTAGGAGCAAGGGAAAGTATTCGCAGGAGGAATATCTAATCCCGAACAAAAAAGATGTCCCCAACACCGGAGACACCCTTTTAATACAGATTTTTTTTAATTCAAATATTGATAACCGATAATTGATAACCGATAATTGATAACTGATAACTGTTCACTGTTCACTGTTCACTGTTCACTGATTTACGCTGCAACAAGTTCCTTGTTTGCAACTTTTGTAGAGGAGTAAGTTGCAGCAGGAATAGAAGCTTTGTGAGAAACAATATCGTAAACAGCTTCTAAAGTAGATTCGATCGAACCTTGTATCCAAGCGGGATATTTAGAACAATGCTCGCCAGCGAAGAATAAATTATTTTGCGCTCTAGCAGCTTCTAAATAATTTGCAGTATGGTTGGAATCATCCCAATGTACGGTACAACCACCAGCACTCCATTCATAATTACCCCAAGCAATGGAAGCAACATCTTTAATCATTCCTTGCTGTTGTAATTCCGGATGTACGTTAGATACAACATCTTTTACATAATTATGACGTTCGGTTTCACTCATATTACCCATCCGTTGTGCATCATCACCAATTGTGTAGCTAGCCAACATTACACTACCGCGCTCTGGGTTGAATTTAACGGAAGGATAGTAACTTTGACGCACGCCAGCACCGCTAAATGAAGCACCACCTTTAATACCTTGCTTCTCCCAAAAATTTTCTTTGGTGTGGAAAGCAACTTTTGTCGCCGGACAATAAACTGTATTATGAATCGAATCAAGTTTTCTAGAATCAAATCCTGATAATTCCATCTTTCTCATGACGGTGAAGGGAATTGTACAAAGAACATATTCACAGATACGAGTTTTTCTCTCACCATCTTGTAAATAATCGATTTGAGTACAGTTATCTTTAACTTTGATTCCCACAACAGGTTGATTACAACTAATTTCTGCTTTGATTGATTTAACTAAACGGTCAATCAGAAGTTCAGTACCACCTTTAATTTGTAGTAAATCGGAACTGGTTTCCACTACAATATCACCAAGGAACATATCTAAAGCTTTGCTGCAACGAGCGCGGAAACCGGGATTATCTTTAACAAAGCCTTGTAAATCAATCTTTTCGCCGTTTTCTAAGAAATATGGTGATAAATCTAATCTTTCCAATTCATCCATCAAATGAGATTTCAAATCCAAATCCAAACTTTCTCGTAAATTACCGGGGGAGATAGTATCGACAATGGTTTTTAACCAAGCTGCAAATAATCTTGTTTGTTCGCTGTAACGTTCGTCGGTGAAGATTCCTTGGTAACGTTGTTGGAAAATTTTAGGAGCATCTTTCATCTTGAAGATTTTTCCTTCAATGTTGATGAAAGCATTTTGTTCTTCAAATACCGTCACGAACTTACAAAGGCGATCGCTCAATCCCATTTCTTTAACATAGTGTAGAGTATGTTGGTGTTCGCTAGGAATTCTCATTGCACCCAATTCGGCATAAGGAGCATCTTTTTCTTCCCCGAAGCGATGAGTCCAAATTCTTCCACCGATACGATTGCTAGCTTCCATGATATCAACTGTATGACCCATTTTTTCTAATTCGTAAGCAGCAACTAAACCTGCAACTCCCGCACCTAAGATAGTAATATGCTTTGAAGTAGTGGTGTTAGCTAATTCGCTCATTTGCAGCATAAATTTGGTGTCCATGACAAGATTCCTTGGTAATGTGTATTAATTGAGTTAAAAATTTGATATATGCGGTAATTTAAATCTTTGTTTCAACCGCTCTGTTATTTACTAGAGGCTGGTTGCAGGAATTTATGCACTTATTCTAAAAGTAATTAAAAATCAAACTGGGGGAGAGGGGGGAGAGGGGGAAGAGTTTTTATATTGCAGAATTTGTAAGTAAGAATCTACAACTTGCGATCGCGCTTAGTGCTAATCTCGTTTTAATCAAAAATCGATCTTCGATATCAATTTGTTGGGTTACGACTCTATATAAATTATCGGTTGAAAATCAAATATTGTAATGCGTCTAACCCAACCTACAACTTAGTGCCGATTTCGTTTTAATCAAAAATCGATCTTATATATCAACTTGTTGGGTTACGACGCAATATAAATGA
>CAYMZW010000039.1:19947-25210 GCA_964395005.1 uncultured Rivularia sp. | reverse complement strand
GTCCAGCCAAGATAGAAGGTTTTAATTATGATATCAATGCTACTATTGCCGATGTTAAACAGTGAACAGTGAACAGTTAACAGTGAACAGTTAACAGTGAACAGTGAACAGTGAACAGTGAACAGTGAACAGTTATCAACTAACCACTAACAACTATCAACTATCAACTAACTTCTCCCAAACTTTCTGCGGTGTCATTGGTAATTGTCGCAGTCTTACACCTGTAGCGTGGGCGATCGCATTTGCTATAGCTGGTGCGGTACAGTTAGTTGTAATTTCTCCTACTCCTTTAGCGCCAAATGGGCCGTAGGGGTCGGTTTTTTCTATAAGAAATATTTCCATTGGTGGCATATCTGCCGCTGTGGGGATGCGATATTCGCGTAGTTTGGGATTAATTATTTTTCCTTGTTCGTCAAATAGTAATTCTTCGGTTAATGCATAACCAATTCCCATTGCAATTCCGCCGGTTGCTTGCCCTTGACAAATTTTGGGATTGATTGCTTTACCAATATCAATTGCTTGAATACATCTCAAAACTTCTACTTTTCCGGTTTCGATATCAACTTCGATTTCTACACCTTGAACCGCAAAAGTTAAAGTTGCTTCGTCGGCTGTATAGCTTGATTCTACTTCTATTATTTCTTGTGATGTTTGAGTTTTATTTGCTATTTTCTGCTTTAATTTCTCTGCTGCTAATTTAACAGCTTGTCCGGAAATATACATAGTTGCAGAAGCATAAGAGCCTGCATCAAAAGGTGTTAATTGTGTATCTCCAGAAATAATTTTTATGTCGGTAATTTTCACATTTAAAACTTCTGCTGCAATTTGTCGTAAAGTAGTATCGGAACCCGTACCAACATCAACAGAACCCGTTCTTAATTCATATTTTCCATCAGCCAAACGCGATAACTTAACGCCAGCAGTATGGATTTTACATAAGCCGCTTCCCTGCATAGAAACAGCAAAACCAATACCTCGACGACGATTTCCATTGATAATTGCAGGTTGATTGGGAACGTAATTTAATGCTTGAATTACTGCTTCAAAACATTCATCCACAGCATAACTGCCAATTAAATTAAAATGTTCGCCATCATTTCCTAAACTAACTAAATCTCCCGGCCGAATTAAATTTTTCTGCCTTATTTCTATAGCATTAATATTTAATTTATTAGCAATTTGATCGATTTGAGATTCCATCGCAAAAGTACCTTGAGTTGCACCGTAACCGCGAAATGCTCCACCAGGCATGGTATTAGTATAAACCGCATATGCTTGAAATCTTTTATTATCGCAACGGTATAAACCCAAAGGAATATAGCCAGATAAAAATACCACCGTTTTACCGTGATTACCGTAAGCGCCAGTATTCGCAATGATTTCTAAATCTTGAGCAACAATTTTACCATCTGCTTTAACTCCAGTTTTTAGTTTAATTGTCATTGCATGACGGCTATTTGTAGCGGTAAATTCTTCATTTCTGGTCATTTCCCACTGCACGGGTTTACCAGTACGCAAAGTTGCTAAAGCACATAAATCTTCTGTTAAAATTTCTTGTTTATTGCCAAAACCACCGCCGAGTTGCGGTTTATAAACTCGAATTTTCTCTTGAGGAATATCAAAAAGTTGCGATAATAATCTTTGACAATGAAACGGTACTTGGGTACTGCTGCGAACAACTAAAGTACCATCCGATTCTAAATGAGTTACCGTTACATGAGATTCTAAATGAACGTGCTGTACTGCTGGTAAAGTATAAGTATTTTCTACAATTAAATCTGCTTCATCAAAACCTTTTTCAACATCTCCAGATTCCAAAAATATTTCACCTGCAATATTGCGATTTCGGTCGGGAATTTGTTGAGATTCCGGTTCATCATGAATAACAACGCTATTATTCGCCATTGCTTCCACTGGATTGATGACGTGAGGTAAAACTTCGTAATCAACCTCAATTAACGATAGGGATTTTTCGGCGATCGCCACTGACTCAGCCACTACAGCAGCAACTCTATCTCCTAGAAAACGTACCTTATTATCAAGCAAATAATGGTCTAAAGGATCGGGAACTGGTTCTGCATGTCCGGCAGTAGTATAAGGTATCCTTTTAACATCTTCATAAGTAAAGATATCCACTACTCCTTTAAGTGCCTTAGCCTTGTCAATATTAATCTTGCGGATATTTGCATGAGGAAACGGCGATCGCAATATTTTCAAATGTAATATTCCGGATTGCAAAATATCGGCAGTGTAGTATGCTTTACCTGTAACGATTGCCGTTCCATCTTGTTTAGGAACGCTTTCTCCGACGGAGTGTGGTGTGGGAATTGCGGGCGTGGCAGCGGTGTCACGTCCATTTGATTTTTGATAAAGTAAAATACTTTCGATTATTGCTTGGTAGCCGGTACAGCGACAGAGGTTTCCTTTCATATTAGTATGTAAGTCTTGTACCGACGACAAAGGAAACTTCGCCGCACTCATAATCATTCCCGGAGTGCAAAACCCGCATTGAAACCCTTGAGCCTGTAAAAATGCTTGCTGTATCGGTGCTAATTCATGATTTAACGATAATCCTTCGATAGTAGTTACAGATTGTTCGTTAATTCGCATCGCAGGGTAAATACAACTATGTACAGGTGTATCGTTTACCCAAACAGTACAAGCACCACAATCACCAGTTTCACAAGCGCGATGTACCCCAAAGTAATTAAGTTGACGCAGCACAGAAAGCAAACTGCTTCCAGGATGACAAGCTATGGTATGAGTTTGATTATTAACGTCGAAATTTATTGGTTGCATAAGTTCGTAGTTGCGCTTCAGCGCCAAAAATCTTGAGTAACAATTGGTAATTGGGGAGTAGGGAGCAGGGAGTAGGGAGCAGGGAGGAGGGAGAGGGGGAAGAGGGGGAAGAGTGGGAGAGGGGTTAGTTACTGTAACTAAAGACTTGGAAATAGTTGTACAAAGTTGACTCCATGTCCACATAACGTCTGAACGCAACGCCCGATTTTTAAATGGATATCAATGTTTGACTCTAATGTGGTAGAATTACTTATAAGTTCTACCAACTTGACCGCCTATCCTTATATGAAGTAGGGAAAGCACGGCTATGAATGCCATCCGGACGACCATTGAATATCTTTTAACTCCATTATCAGTAGATAATGTGGCTAACTGCCCGCTAGAGGTCAAGGAGCTAGAGTTATTTTAACTACTGTTCCAAGCCCCAAAGCACTTCTAGTGGAAAAAACTTTATACCGTCAGTTTTTCTACCCAAATGTCCAGATATGTACAGTTATGGGTAGGTATTTAGAAGCGGTAGAAATGATAAACTCCTAACTGCTCACTGCTAATTGATAATTGGGGAGTAGGGAGCAGGTAGTAGGGAGCAGGGAGGAGGGAGCAGGGAGGGGGAAGAGGAAGAAGATAATTCCTAACTCCAAACTCCTAATTCCTAACTCCTAATTCCTAACTCTCTCAAACATTGCTTAATCAAAATCTGGGTAATTTCCCGACGATAAACACTGCTAGCTTTTACATCTTCAATAAAATCTATCTTTTCTAGAGACTGCATATAATTCAAATAATTCAAATAATTCAAATTTTTATTTAAATCAGCTTCAAATTCTAATAATACTGGTGCAGCAACACTCGCACCGACAACCAAACGTAACTTTTTCGCAGTTGAATTATAAGCACCGACAACAATAGCTAAAGCAGTGTCGCTTGCTGTAATTCCAAAACGTTTATAATCAACTTGCCATTTCATATTCTTCACAGGAATCAAAATTCGTCGTAATAATTCCCCAGATTGCAAAACCGTTTGACGAGAAGCTATTTGAAATTCCTTTGCTTTAACAACTCGCGATTTCCCCTGATTATTCCAAATTTCATAACTTGCATCCAAAGCCACCATAATAGGTGCAAAAGTTCCCACCGATAATGCAAGGCAAATATTACCTCCCACAGTCGCCATATTAACAACCTTTAACGAAGCCGAAAGCGCATTTATCGCACCTTGAAAACCTTCCACAGCAGTATATTCTCTCAACCAAGGATGCTCTAATAATTTAATTAAAGGGCAAGTTGCACCAATAGCCAATAGCTCTCCTTTATCAGAGAGGTTGGAAGAATCGATCAAATTAATTTCATCCCATCCCAAAGACTGTATATCTACTAAGGTATTAATCTCCGGTTGTGGTTCGGAAAATAACCAAGTACCTCCAGCCAACCAACTCCAACCTTCACCCCAATTAGTAACTTTTTTAATATCTGTAGGACGTAAATAACTATCTATATTATGCAAATCCATGATATTTAATGTCTTACGAGCAAATGTAATCCTTACCAGTTTTAACTCAGTAATCTAACATTTAACAATTGCAATCTAAGTAAGTCGGCAAAAATAAACACAACGGCCGTAACATATTAGGATTAGGAGCCTCAAAACCTTACTCCTACTTGCTACTCCCTACTCCCTACTTTCTACTCCCTTGCCCTAATTACACTTTTCAACGCCTCACTACTTATATATTGAAAGACATTGAAAGCAGCCAGTTAAAAGTTGCTATTCGCAACCACTTTTTAAATGAAGCATAATAGCAAAAGATAAACTATCCCACACCGGAGTATTGATATCGGCTTTTCTCAAGGCATCTCCAGCCCATGCATTACAAGTTCTTAAAATTGAATAATTTCCTTTTGCAGCATAAAAACCACCTGTAGAAGTGTAACCGTCACCTATACGAATTTTCTTATTATTTCTGTCTAATTTAAAACTAGCTTCGATAAACTTATTTAGTCGTAAATAATTGGCTTTATCTATATAAATACATTTAATATCTGTATTTTGTGGCAATGATTGATAACCTTGAACATACATTACCGAGGAGGTAGGTAAAAATGCAGCTTTAAAAATGGTAT
Source organism: uncultured Rivularia sp. (assembly GCA_964395005.1). Lineage (GTDB taxonomy): Bacteria > Cyanobacteriota > Cyanobacteriia > Cyanobacteriales > Nostocaceae > Rivularia. Next base: position 20,290 of record CAYMZW010000039.1, on the reverse strand, counting down.
AAAAATCAAAATCGGAAATAGAGCTAATTGTCATATAAAAATCTTTATCTCCCCAACCAAAACTTAGATATTTATAATCATTAACAGCATCAACGCCAATTTGATCTATAGATAGATAATTGCGCCAATTATAAACATCATTCTCGGTTGGGACTAAAATATTGGCATGAAACCCTGTATTCGCAACACAAATTTGATAATTACAAGCTTTATTTGAATAATCACCCCATTTTCTCGGAATAAAAGCACTAATTAAAAATAAGCTGATAATTAATAAAATACCGCTAAAAATATAGCGATTGTTTTTCAAGAATTTGAATACCATAAATCATACGAAAATATA
>CAYMZW010000039.1:0-19847 GCA_964395005.1 uncultured Rivularia sp. | reverse complement strand
ATGCGATCGCCCTACGTCGTAATGCTGGGTTAAGCGGAGCTTCACGTTTGGGTATTGCACTTCCTCAACTACTTCACACCAAATCTTTAATCAAGCTAAGTCGATACGTTACGAAATTAATATCATGTGTTATCAAGTATGTATGAAAGTCTTGATTCGTAATATTTAATACTACTCTTAAGTAAATTTACCATGATAAAAACAATCTGATTAATTTGTACTCTACTTGCTGCAAGCCATACGCAAGCTATGGCAAATTCGCGATCGCAGCCAAATGACGTGACAAGTTTTACAAAATGGTGCCAGCAGAAATCTACACTACCACAAGCAACAAAGCGTACTGTTGAAGTCTTATTAGATAAAGCTGGTACTCAAGATTGTCAGCAAGCGAATCAGAAACTGAGCAATTTGACGGAACTTAGTCTTCATAACAACCAAATCAGCGACATCAAACCGCTTTCAAATTTAACTAATTTAACTAAGCTTTACCTTCCTCGCAATCAAATTAGCGACATCAAACCGCTGTCAAATTTAACGAAGTTAACTCATCTTAGCCTTTACGATAATCAGATAGATGATATCAAACCGCTGTCAAACTTAACTAATTTAACTAATGTTGCACTTAGCAAAAACAAAATTAGTAATATCAAACCGCTTTCAAACTTAACTAATTTGACTGCTCTTCTCCTGGAAGAAAACCAAGTTGACGACATCAAACCGCTATCAAAGTTGACTAAGTTGACTAGTCTTTACCTTAGTAAAAACAACATTAGTGACATCAAACTGGTTTCAAGGTTTAGCGGATTGATTTATCTTTTCCTTGAAGAAAATCAGATCGGTGACATCAAACCGCTGTCAAACTTAACTAATTTAACTAGTCTTAATCTTGAACAAAACCAAATTAGTGACTTAAAACCGCTTTCAAGATTAACCAATTTAACTGAGCTTGGTGTCGATGCAAATCAAGTTGACGACATCAAACCGCTTGCAACGTTAACTAATTTAACTCATCTTTCCCTTGGTACAAATCAAATTAATGACGTAAAACCGCTTTCTAAATTAACTAACTTAACTTGGCTTGATATTGAAAAAAACCAAGTTAGCAATATAAAATCGCTCTCTACCTTAACTAAATTAACCGATCTTAAACTTGAAAAAAACCAAATTAGCGATGTTACATCGCTCTCTAATTTAACTAAACTGTCTGAGCTTTACCTTAGAGATAATCAAATTGAAAACATAAAACCGCTGACTAATTTAACTGATTTAACTGAACTTTCCCTTGGTGCAAATCAAATTAATGACATAAAACCGCTTATTAATTTAACTAAATTGACTAAGCTCGATCTTGGAAGAAATCAGATCGGCGATATAACAGCACTTGCTGGCTTAACTAATTTAAGAAAACTTTCTTTAATACGGAACAAAATAAGCGACATCAAACCGCTAGAAAATTTAACCAGTTTAACGTACCTGGGGCTTAAAATAAATGAGATAAGCGATGTGAAACCGCTTGCCAAATTAACCAATTTGACCGAACTTAACCTTGTTCTCAACCAGATAAATGATATCAAACCACTTGCAAATTTAACTCGTTTGAATCATCTCGATCTTAAAGTAAATGAAATAAGCGATGTGAAACCCCTTGAAAAATTAACTAACTTGACTCACCTTGATTTAAGAATAAATAAAATCGGCGATGTGAAACCGCTTGGGAAACTAACTAAATTAACTAAACTTTTACTTGGAGGGAATCAAATCAGCGATATTCAATCGTTTGCTAGTTTAACCAATTTGGCTGAACTTCAAATTGGAGGAAATCAAGTAGACGACATCAAACCGCTTGCGAATTTAACTAATTTAAAGCATCTTTGGTTACAAGCAAATAATATAACTGACATCACACCGCTTTCTAATTTAAATAATTTGGATACGCTTTCTCTTGACACCAATCAAATCGTTGATATTAAACCGCTTGCGAATTTAACCAATCTATCTTTACTTCATCTAGAAAAAAATAAAATTATCAGCGTAAAACCGCTTTCTAATTTGACTAATTTAACCAAACTTACTTTGAATCAAAATAAAATCAGCGATATAACACCGCTGGAAAATTTAACTAATTTAATTAGTGTTAACTTAGAAGAAAATCCAATTACAAATAAAAATTGTCCTCTAAAGAAAGCTTCTGCCTGTAAATTTTAGCTTCATCTTCCTACAGTGCGATCGCCTTAGTGTGTTATCAAACATATATCTATATTTTTGATAACTATCTCTCAAATCCATGCTCAATTCCCAAAACTTGCAAAACACCACCGTCAAATACCGTCGATATCTATTTGAATTCCTCGGCAGCGAACGCTATTCCCGCCCTTATCGTCGCGGAGTTGGCAAAATTATCGAAAAATATTTATCGCGAAATGGCTTTTTTATCGAAGTCGGAGCAAATAACGGTTTCTCCGAAAGCAATACCTATTACCTCGAACGTTTTAGAAATTGGCAAGGCATTTTAATCGAACCCATTCCCCATCTTTTCCAAGAATGCGTCAAAGAAAGACCCTCATCAAAAGTTTTCAACTGTGCTTTGGTATCTCAAGATTATCCAGAGCCGGAAATTGAAATGATGTACGGCCATTTAATGTCCCTTATCAAAGGTGCTTTCAATGACGAACAAATAGAAGCCGAACGTGTCGCGATCGCCGGAAGAAAGTTGGGTTTTACTCCTTACAAAGTTAACGTTCCCGCCAGAACTTTAACTTCTATCCTCGATCAAGCCAATGTAGGTAAAATCGATTTCTTCTCCCTCGATGTCGAAGGTTTTGAATTAAATGCTTTACAGGGTTTAGATTTTAATAAATATCTACCCAAATTTATGCTCGTTGAATGTCTCAACGAACAATCCTTTCACCAAATTAATTCTTATATTTCCGACTACTACGATTTATTCCTAAAAGCTTCTGAGGTTGATTATTTATTCAAAAGTAAAAATCTCTCATAAATCTAAGTATAAAAAACTGTAGCGCTATAGTTATTTTATACCATTATCCTGAAATTACTAATTTATCAGTACAAAAAACCGTAGCGCTATAGTTATTTTATACATTTACTATAAATTTTTACGATTTCACTTAATTTACCATATTTTCCACTGCTCTGATTCGCAAATTTTCTCCAAATTTCTCTTCAAAAGTTTTTATCTTATTTTTTTCAAAAAATTGGCAGGTTAAAGCAGTTGAGTTGTCTATTTAAGCTCAATTTAATTTAATTTAAATATTCAAATTTAAAAATCAACTTTCAATATTTCAAGCAACAGCTTTCATGTCAGCAAAGACAAAAGGCATAACTTTCGCATCAGGGTCAGCTTCAACCCAAACTTGAGCGCCGCAACCGAGGGGGTTATTAGGGCGATAGATTACCCGACAATTGCCGATAATTTCAAACTCATGGCAATAATTAACTTTACTTCCCTGTTGCACTCTAAGCACGGGTTCATTTTCTTTATTCTTCTTATTGCTTTTAATCTTGTGAGAGTTAACGCAAATTTTTGTAGAAGCTTCAGAAGTCCTTTTTCTCCAAGTACCTTTGGGGCCTCGTAGACCTTTTTCTATTTTAGGTATTCCGTTAAATAAGGGAATTTCCCAGCATCTACCTTCTTTCTTCGCTCCGACAATTCTGCCTTCAATCAACAAGGATCTTACTCTTTGTTCGCAAAGTTTTAACAAACGAGCCGCTTCTTTTGTTCCAACCATAACAATTATCACCCTGCAATTATATAGCGTAATAGTGCTTGTCATAATATATAAAATCATTCCTATAAATAAAAATCAAGGGTTTAGATAAAGAAAGTTTTAATGAAAATCAATATCGAAAAATATACAATTCTTGATTATGCATGGGAATTTCCGAAAGTAGATATTCTTAAATTGATAAATTGATAAAAAATTATGGTTTCCACAGAAAATACACGCTTTGCGAGATTTGAAGGTTTTTATATAGAAATGGTGATGCCCAATCGGCAAGATAGGTGTCAAGAGGTTGTTAGTACGGTGCTTGGAGGAAATTGCAAGGTTCAAGGGATTGGCGATAACTTTACCGAATTTGAAATTTTATTAGAAGATGATCCGCTATCGGTGAAGCAGGCTTGGGATAAAACTTATGAGTTGCGATCGCGGCCGGGTGTAGTTGATGTAGAGCCGTTGTTTGCGGTTCCGGTAAGGGAAAAGCAAGTAGAAAGCAAGCAGCAAGATTCAAAGGTAGAATCTAAATCTCTTTGGGATGTGATTTTTGAGTTATTAAATAGATTATTAGATTTATTTTCTGGGGGAGAAGGTGTAGAAACAGGACTTTCGACTAATCAAGTAGATTGGGTTTTAAAAGAATTAAAAGTTTTGCAAGCTTGGCAGAAGTATTTTCCTGATGCGAATAAGTTACCGGGAAACGGAGTGATAATTGCTCATCCGGATACTGGATATACGACGCATCCGGAGATTGCCGATAATTTACTTTTAGAGGAAGGTTATGATTTTGTTGATTCTGACGAAGATGAAACAGATCCGCTACAAAAGTCAGATACTGAATTAGTTAATAATCCCGGTCATGGTACATTAGCAGCGAGCGTCATGGTAAGTCCGCCAAAAGCGCAGGGTAATTACGCTAATAATAAATACGTTACAGGAGTTGCTCCCGGTGCAAAGTTGGTGCCGTTGCGGGTATCTTATTCCGTAGTGCTTTTGAGCAATCGTAATTTAGCTAGAGCAATAGAGTATGCTGCGGATAAAGGTTTTCATATAGTATCTATATCCTTGGGAGCAGCTTTTTATAATAAAAGATTGCGAACTGCAATATTGTACGCGCAGAAACGAGGTGTAATAATAATCGCTGCATCGGGTACCTGGGTTCCATTTGTGGTATTTCCTGCTGCTTACGATGAAGTGATAGCGGTTGGCGGGAGTACGGTTAACCGTAAGATTTGGTTCGGCTCTCCGCGTGGAAGAAAACTAGATGTTTTAGCACCGGGGAAAGGAGTATGGTATGCAAGAACTGTGAAAGAGGATGGCGAACTAAAATATAAGATTCAACAGGGTTCTGGAACTTCATTATCTACACCATTAGTTACAGGTGTTGCAGCATTATGGTTGTCTTACCACGGTAGGGATAATTTAGTTCGTCGTTATGGTGCAGAGAAAATTCCGTTTATATTTAATCAGTTGCTGCGAGAGACTTGTGATGTTCCTCCCAATTGGAAGCCGAGATACGGTGCGGGAATTGTAAATGCAGCAAAATTATTAGATGCACCGCTACCAGATAACATAAATCGTTCGGTGATTCCTCCAGCTTTTGCATTGCAGCAACATACTGCGGTAGAAAGTGGGGAAATGGAAACCTTTGCTCATATGTTTGAGTCGGAAGAAGTCGATATTAGTTCTTTAAACTCAAATCTTGCACAGTTGTTGCAAACTAATGAAAGAGAATTACCCAAGAAGTTGAAGGAAGTAGGGCAGGAATTAGCCTTTTACTTTGCAGCGAATGGAGAATTGTACGATAAATTTGCAGCATCTTTGAGTAAAGATAAGGATATATCGGATAGTTTAGATAATCAGCGATCGCCAAGTAGGCAATTTCAAACTTTAACAACTCAAAATACCGATTCTAAAAATGAAATGCGCCAAATGTTATTAAATCTTGGTGTTTCGGAAACTTTGAATAAGAAATTAGAAAATTAAAAATTTAGATGAAAATTTAAACTGTTGTAGAGACGTAAAATTTTACGTCTCCTTTATTTTGGATTGTAACGGTAATAGGTAATTGGTAATTGAAAAAAAATATAAGTATTTATCTTAATTTGCCGCCATAGCCTTCATTTATATACACAACACTATCATCTTATTTTTTTATAATAATTTATTAAAATCGTATTTTATCCTATTCCTAATGACCTATTTGCGTAAAAAACTGTTTAAGCTATTACAACAATAAAATTAAATGTAGGATCGCAAACTATCAAGCAATTAACATAAATATAGAATCAAAAGATAATCTGTAAAAACTGAATATCTAACTGAATAAAAAATAGCCTCCTCCACAACAAAATTATTTATTAGAAGGAGAAAAATCTCGTGGTTGCAGTAGTAAGTACCAAAGAACAACTGAAAGAAGCGCTCGTTAATAAAGCAGAAGAGATTATAGTTGTAGATGCTCAATTGGCTACAGATATCGGAAAATTTATCGAAAGACTTAGCTTTGAAACAGAAACCGAATACATAAATATAGTTAGAGTTGCCGCTGGATGTTTAGCTATTGGATTTACACTATTAGCTAACTTAATGGCATTTGGATTTTTAGTAGGATTCAAAATTCTAATTGTGCCAGAAATTATCATATTTATTGCGTTCTTGATTGCATTAGCGATGAAACTGAATAATCTGCTGAAAAATAATTACGAAATCGTCAAAGAAGATGAAGAAGGATTGTTTTTGCGATATAAATTGAGTTGATGATATAGCGATAATTACAAAAGTTCGTTACAGGAATTTTGTTAATTAAAATACAATTTAACTATCCTTAATGTAGAAATTTGTGATTTTTTCATAAATTACTGCATTATTTCTATTTTGTAAGTCATGCTCATAGTTGCGTTTTGTAGGTGCCACTAACATGAAAAACATGAATAATTTATTCTTTCTGTAATTGTATTTTAGATAAATATTGCATAAAAATGAATTTACTGACTTAAGAACTATCTGATATTGTTTAGGGAGCCATATCGATGTATATAAAATCATGCGTAAATTCAAACTTTTACTTTTATCCTTACCCATCTTCCTTTCCATATCTTCTTGCGTTGCCGAACCAGGAACTGAAAATAATAACACCCGTTTAAATGAAGTTAAAAGCCGAGAAAAACTAGTTTGTGGAGTTAGCGGACAATTACCAGGCTTCAGTTTTGTAGATAGTAGCGGTGAATATAGCGGACTTGATGTTGATGTATGTCGCGCGATCGCAGCAGCATTATATGACAATCCCTCGGCGGTGGAATTCCGTCAACTCAATGCCAAAGAAAGATTTACCGCACTACAAACCGGAGAAGTAGACATTCTCAGCCGTAACACCACTTGGACAATGAGCCGAGATACTTCTGTCGGTTTAAACTTTGCTCCCGTAGTATTTTATGACGGTCAAGGGATGATGGTAAGAAAAGATAGTAATATCAAAACCTTAGCAGACCTCAAAGGAAAAGCAATTTGTACTCAAACCGGAACCACCAACGAACAGAATTTAGCAGATCAAATGCGAAAGCGCGGCATCGATTATAAACCCGTAGTTTTTGAAGACGTAAACACAACTTATGCAACCTATCAACAAGGACGTTGCGATGCAGTAACATCCGACAAATCCCAATTAATTTCCAGACGTAGCACTTTACCTAACCCAGAAAACCACACAATTTTAGAAGAAGCATTATCACAAGAACCCCTAACACCAGCAGTAGCAGATGGAGATGCAAAATGGGGAGATACCGTAAGATGGGTAGTAAATACGGTGATTAAAGCCGAAGAATTAGGTGTTAATTCGCAAAACGTCGAAGAATTAAAAACTAGCAGTAATGACCCAGAAATTAAACGTTTGCTAGGAGTTGAAGGAGATTTAGGAGAAGGAATAGGTTTACCAAAAGATTTTGGTGCAAGAATAATTAAACACGTCGGAAACTACGGCGAAATCTACGATCGCAATCTAGGCCCCGAAACCAAACTTAATTTACCTAGAGACACTCGCAATCAACCCTGGACAAAAGGTGGATTATTGTACGCTCCTCCATTCCGGTAATCAGTTATCAGTGAACAGTTATCAGTGAACAGTGAACAGTGAAAAGTTAACAGTGAACAGTGAAGAATTATTTATAAATTGTGAAAATGAATAAAAAATGAATGTGCTGTTGGTATCTGTCTATGCTAAAGTCCCTGTAAAAACCCTACAAAGCTAATTAAAAATTATCAATAAATTACGAAAGGTACCGATAACTGATAATTTGCAACTGTTAACTGCTCACTGCTCACTGTTCACTGATTTATGTCATTTTTACGAGATACCCGTTTTTGGAAAATAGCAACCCAGGTTATTGCTGTAATCTTAGCGATAATAATTGTCAGTATTTTATTTGTTAATGTTAGTCGTAATTTGCAGCAATTAGGGATTCAATTCGGATTCGATTTTTTGCAACAGGAAGCGTCTTTTGATATTGGTGAAACTCCCATTGATTATCAACCTACCGATGCTTACAGTCGTGCTTTATGGGTTGGTTTAATCAATACTTTACGAGTGGCGATCGCCGGTATTATTCTGACTACCATTGTAGGAATAGCTGCCGGAATTGCTAGACTTTCCGATAACTGGTTGGTGCGGAATCTTGCGTTAGTTTATGTAGAAATATTTCGCAATACACCACTACTTTTACAGTTATTATTTTGGTATTCGGCGGTTTTCCTCAGTTTCCCCAATGTAAATAGTAAAATTTCGCTGGCAGGATTAATTTATCTGAGTCAAGAAGGTTTAGAATTTTTAGGAATAAAATTTTCTTCAGAATTTGCAGCTTTATTAATTGGTTTAGTCTTTTATACAGGTTCATTCATCGCCGAAATCGTTCGTGCTGGAATTCAATCGGTATCAAAAGGGCAATGGGAAGCAGCGCGATCGCTAGGCTTAAAACCCGGTTTAATCATGCGTTTGGTAATATTCCCCCAAGCCTTACGGGTAATTATTCCACCATTGACAAGTCAGTATTTAAACTTAACCAAAAATTCCAGTTTAGCGATCGCCATTGGTTATCCCGACATTTATTTCGTTGCTTCTACCACCTTCAATCAAACCGGGAAAGCAGTAGAAGTAATGCTGTTAATCATGCTTACCTATTTAACCTTTAGTTTAACAATTTCCTTGGTGATGAACTTATTAAATAGAAAAGTTCAGATAAAAGAAAGATAGGGAATTGGGGATTGGGCATAGGGCATAGGGCATAGGGCATAGTAAATTCTAAACTCCCAACTATTGATATTGAAAACATCTCTCCTCTGTCTTCTCTCTTCTTTCTTCCTCAGCGCCCTCAGCGCCCTCAGCGGTTAAATAATCATTCAGAAACTAAAGTATTTCATATAACTCCTAACTCATAACTCCTAACTCCTAACTAAATTATGTCTTGGCTGCGTAAAAATTTATTTAGCACTTGGTACAACAGTTTATTCACAGTAATTTGTTTAGCAATTATCCTCTTGTGCGGATGGAATCTGATTAACTGGATAATTACTCAAGCACAATGGGAAGTAATTCAAGCCAACTTACGAATATTTATGGTTGGGAGATATCCGCAACCTTCATATTGGCGAGTTTGGGTATCAGCTTTAATTGCTTCTACACTAACTTTTTTAACTGTAGGTGTATTCTTAGCAAAACAAGATTTATCACAAATAACGCTGATAATTACAGCTTTTTTATTCGGTATTTTATCAACGGTTTTACCTGTAAATACAAATTCTCGCTTATGGTTAATCGGAATTGGATTTTCAGCATTTATTAGTTTATGGCTGGGAAAAAACTTTTCTAAATTAATATCACCATATTTAGCATTTGCATGGATATTATCTTTCCCAGTAATTCTGTGGTTAATTGGTGGAGGTTTAGGATTGCGATCGGTATCTAGTTCTGATTGGAATGGTTTGCTTTTAACTTTGTTAATGGCAGCAATTAGTATTGTACTATCTTTCCCCATCGGAATTTTACTTGCTTTAGGTCGTACCAGCGATTTACCAGTAGTAAAGTGGTTTTCTATCCTTTATATTGAAATTATCCGGGGATTACCATTAATTGGAATCTTGTTTTTAGCTCAAGTAATGCTGCCATTATTTTTACCAATCCGTTTGGATAGAGTATTACGCGGTGTGGCAGGATTAATAATATTTAGCGCTGCTTATATGGCAGAAAATGTCAGGGGAGGATTGCAATCTGTACCAAGAGGACAAGTTGAAGCAGCCAAAGTATTAGGATTAAATCCAGCTTTAGTATTACTGTTAATTGTATTGCCGCAAGCATTACGTGCAGTTATTCCCGCAATAGTCGGTCAATTTATCGGACTTTTCAAAGATACTTCTTTATTATCCTTAGTTGGATTATTAGAATTAACTGGAATTGCGCGATCGATATTAGCTCAACCAGAATTTTTAGGTCGTTATGCAGAAGTTTATTTATTTATCGGTTTAGTTTACTGGGTATTTTGTTATTCAATGTCTCTTGCATCTCGGAAATTAGAAGTTAATGGTTAGTTGTTAGTTGATAGTTGATAGTTGATAGTTGTTAGTTGTTAGTTGTTAGTGGTTAGTGGTTAGTTTTAAGAATAAATAATATTCCCTATTGCCCGTTCCCTATTCCCCGTTTGCTTTTTTCATTATTTAAATAAAAAATCTAATTTTGTAGTAATTTAGCATCTCAAAACAAGTTAATTATTTATTCTAAAAAATAAAAATAAGTTGATACATTTTGTCTATTTAAAGTTTCTGTGAAGTCGAATTGACACAATTTTGAAGTCTATATAAATAGATTCCGATCACCTTGTAATCTTTGCTGCAAAAGCAGTATTTTATTTTTGATTATTCTTGAAAATAACCGATCGAATACAGCAATTAATTTGCAGCTTTTGCGGAACATAAAGCACTTTGCAATCAAATACAGAAAACTCCGTGTTCCTCCGCGCTTTCCTCTGCGCTCCTTTGCGTTCAAAAATATAATTCCGATGCCAATGGATTCGATATCACACTCGATTTTGATGAATAGCATTCTTCCATAGAGCAACTTTATTATGAATACTCAAACAGAACAACCCACTTTCAATGAAGCAGACAGATTTGGAGCAGATTTAGGAAAAGCTACTGCCATTCGTCAGGAAACTGCTGAAATCTTAGAGAAAATCTCAGAAATACTCACCAACTCAGAAGCACAAGGAGAAAAAGCTTCTGGAAAATTGGGTTTAGAGCAGGAAATTGCAGATTTAAATACTGTTAGCGAAAATTTGCGCCAAGGAGTATTTAGATTACTCGTACTCGGAGATATGAAGCGTGGTAAAAGTACTCTTTTAAATGCTGTAATAGGTGAAAAAATCTTGCCTACAGGCGTTAATCCTTGTACGGCAGTTCTTACCATTGTTCGCTATGGTGAGGAAAAACAAGTCACGATTCATTTTAATGACGGCAAACAGCCCGAATCGATGGATTTCGATACTTTTAAACAACGCTATACTATTCCTCCCGATGAAGCTAAAATTCTGGAAGAAGAAGGTAAAGAAGCATTTCCAGATGTAGAATATGCCGTTATCGAGTATCCTTTAGAGCTTTTGGAGAAGGGAGTTGAATTAATAGATAGCCCTGGGTTAAATGACACTGAATCCAGAAATAAATTAGCTTTGGGATATATCAATAATTGTCACGCAATTCTTTTTGTCTTGTCTGCCATAAGCGCATTTACTCAAGGAGAGCGTCGTTATTTAGAAAATTATATCAAAGACAGAGGCTTGGCTACTTTTTTCCTGATTAATAGTTGGGATTTAATTGCTCAAAGAGTAGAAGATCAAGATAAATTAGCAGAAGAAGAAAATAAGGTTCGTCAGGGATTTAAAACTAATCTTGAACCTTACACTAAAATCAACGGTAGAAATCACTACGAGCAACGAGTATTTGAACTAAATTCTTTAGCAGCTTTTAGGGCACGCAAGCAAAAACCTTCTGGCTCTTTAGAAGGAACTGGTTTTGATAAATTTTTTGATACTTTGCGCGATTTTCTGACACAAAATCGAATTAAAGCAGAATTATTAAATGTCAAAGGTTTGCTTCGTCAAATCTATCAAAAAGTTCACCAAGCGGTAGGAATACGTATACCTTTACTAGATGCTGGAGCAGAAGAGCTTAAACAAAAAATTCTCCAAATTAAACCCGAATTCGACCAGTTAATTGAGATTCGAGATGGATTTAAAAATGAAATCCGCAATAAATCCGAAGATTACGCCAAACAATTAGCAGATGATTTCTGCGACTATCTTTCTAACTTAGATAAAACTTTTGAAAGTGATTTTCAGCCGTATCAACCCGATCTGAAAATTTTTGATTTACTTAGAGGTGGCAAACGAAAAGAATTTCAAGAGAAATTAGAACAGGCATTCAACCAGTATTCTAACGACAAGATGGCAGAATGGACAAAAAGAGCAGAAGCAAAACTTAAAGAAGCCTTTTTGCAACTTGCTGGAAGTGCTAAAAATTATGGAGATGCCTACAGCCAAGTAACGGATCAAATTTCGACAAAACTAACCGAAAACAAAATAGAAACAGGAACAATTGGTTCTGAAATTAAATCTCCAGGTTGGACAAGATGGGCAGGTGCTGCTGCTGGAATATTTTTAGGAAATCCTGCGGGGGCTGCTTTAGTCGGTTTTGGAGCTTTAGATTGGAAAAGTATAGTTGGTCAATTTGCTGTGGCTGTAGCAGCGAATATAGCTTTACTGTATGGTGCTAGTGCTTTTTTAGGACCAATAGGTATAGGTTTAGTTGGTGCGGTTACAGGTGGTGTTCAGCTACAAATGGCAAGAGGTAAGCTAGTTAAGTTAGCAAAGAAAGAAATGAAAAAGAATTTGCCAAATATTGCTAATAAAGAAAAGATAACTGTTTACAATTCTATTATGACTATTTTCAAGGAGTTTGAAGACGGAGTAATTTCAAGAATTGATAGTGATATTCTATCTCGTCAAGCAGAGTTAAAGGATCTTCTAGCTCAAAAAGAATCTCAAGAAATCGATCAAAAGGCTGAAATAGCTCGCTTAAAAACGCTTGATGACCAAATTCTGACTCAACAGAATCAGGTAGAAGAAATCTACGATAAAGTTAGTCAAGAGATTGCGTAAAAAAGCGCAAAGCCCCCCTTTAAAAAGGGGGGTTGGGGGGATCGAGAGAGCTGCGAATGCCTGCTTTTTGGTTGCGGTTGCGGCCATTCCTGATGATATAAGTTGGTCTCATAAGGGGAGATCCTCCCTAACCCTCCGCTAATTTGGAGGGAACTAAGCCCCCAAATTAGCGGGGGTTTGGGGGATCGGAAGATCTGCTTAATATTTAAAATTATTCGCAACACAAATCAAATTATATAATTTTGTTCTAGAAAAAGAATGTTAAATGAAAAGATTGAATGTAATAGAATAATAAATAATCTCAAAGAAATAACATATTTACTTGATTCAGAACAAGATAAAAATCTTTTAAGGGATATTGATTTTATTAATAATTATGTATCCAATCCAAATTTTATTGTAAGCGTATTCGGTTCTTTTAATCGAGGTAAATCTACTTTATTAAATGCTTTACTAGGAAATAAACATTTACCTACGGCTCTGATTCCGACAACAGGTGCTGCTATTAATATTAAGTATGGAATAGAACTAAAAACTCGAATTGTTCTTTCAAATGGAACAGAAATCATTGAAAAAGGAACAGAAGCCCTTCAAAATACCAAACTAAATAGCCAACGACAAATGCCCTCGGATATCATTTCTGTAGAAATGTTTATTCCCCACCCTTTATTAAAAAATGGCATTAACTTTGTAGACTTACCAGGAACTAACGACGGGGATGCACAGAATGAGTTAGTTCGCAATCAATTACTCAGCACAGATTTAATTATTAACGTTTTAGATGCAAGTCAGCTATTTACTTTAACAGAAGCAAGAAATCTTCAAGATTGGTTAATTGAGCGTAAAATCACAACCGTTATTTTCGTGGTTAATTTTTTGAATTTATTAGAAGTGAAAGACCAAATATTGGTGATGCAGCGAGCGCGTTTGTTAGCTGAACAATTTCGCGGCAATTTCCCCGATCGCATTAACAATCTATATCGAGTTGATGCTTTACCCGCTTTAAAAGCTAAACTAAAAGGAGATATGAAAACCGCTTTTAGTACAGGAATTTTAAATTTTGAGTCTGCTTTACAAAATATAGCCAATATTTTATCAAATGAACTTTATAAATATCGTCTACCTAGAGTTATCACAATCTCTAATCAAGTTAAACAGTCTTTATCAGCTAAAATTTAAACTATTGAAGCAGAATTAGATTAGCTTAAAACTTACGCAGCGATAACGGTGCAGGAGCGTGTTCCAGACATTCTAGATCCCCCCAACCCCCCTTTTTAAGGGGGGCTTGCGTAACTTCCGCCTCCTCCCAATGCCCCATGCCCCATGCCCAATTCCCAATCCCCAAACATTATGTCAAATCAATCAATAATAATCGCCGAAGAAGTTCATAAATGGTACGGTAAATTTCACGTTTTACAAGGTGTTAGCTTAAAAGTAAATCGTGGGGAAGTTGTGGTATTAATGGGGCCATCTGGCTCTGGTAAATCAACTTTTATTCGTACTTTTAATGCTTTGGAAGAATATCAAAAAGGAAAAATTGAAATTGATGGTACTATCCTCAGTCACGATTTAAAAAATATTGAAACAATTCGTCGTGAAGTGGGAATGGTGTTTCAACAATTTAATTTATTTCCCCATCTTAGCGTCATCAAAAATATTACTTTAGCTCCAACTTGGGTACGTAAATTATCTAAACCCAAAGCCGAAGAATTAGCAATGCAGTTATTAGAAAGAGTCGGCATTTTAGAACAAGCTCAGAAATATCCAGGGCAACTATCTGGAGGGCAACAACAACGAGTGGCGATCGCCCGTGCTTTGGCAATGCAGCCAAAAATCATGTTATTCGACGAACCCACATCAGCTTTAGATCCGGAAATGGTGCGAGAAGTACTCGATGTGATGCGAAATCTAGCTCGCGAAGGCATGACAATGGTAGTGGTAACTCATGAAGTCGGATTTGCTCGCGAAGTCGCCGATAGAGTTGTTTTAATGGATGGTGGAAATCTCGTAGAAGCAGCAACACCCGAAAGCTTTTTTAATCATCCCCAAGAAGAACGAACTCGTAAATTTTTATCGCAAATTATTTAACAAAATAAAATCTTAAATATTCCTTACTTGTGGAAAGGTGTTTATAGCTGGTGCCAAAATGACACCAATTAAAATAAATAAACACCACATTTTATGAAATATGTCTAATCAGGATACAGTGCGGGTAACAGCAAGGATTTCTGCGAGTATTCAAGAAATTTTACAAAAAGCAGCAGAATTATCTGGTGCTACTTTGAATCAATTTATGGTTCAGGCAGCATTGAAAGAGGCAAAAAAAATCATAGAAGATGAAGGATTAATAATTTTGTCAGAAATTGATGCTGACAAAGTATTTAGTTTGATTGAGAATGCTCCTGCGCCCAACGAGAATCTAAAAGCAGCAATGAGAAAACACGGAGAATTTTTTAGCGATCGTTGAGTTGTTAGACAAGCGTCACAATCGCGACGATTTTAACTGTGGGAACGAAGCGTTGAATCAGTTTCTCAAGCAGACTGCAAGACAACACATTCAAAAAGGTATTTCCCGTACTTTTGTCCTTATTGACACAGAAAAACCAGATATTATTATTAGTTTTTTCACGTTGACTTTGTGTGAAGTGCGTGTAGAAAAACTTCCACCAAAATTTGCGAAAAAATACCCATCAAAAGTAGCGGGTGTGAAACTGGCAAGATTAGCAGTTAATAAAGCATATCAACGACAAGGTATAGGGGAAATAATGATGATTGAGGCAATGCGCCGTGCTGTAGTAGTTGCAGAAAATGCGGGAGGAATTGGTTTATTTGTTGATGCGAAAGATGAAGCAGCAAAAAGTTACTATAATCGTTACGGTTTTGTCAGTTTAGAAGATGCATTTTTAGAAATGTTCTTACCGTTATCAACAATTATCCAGATGCTTGAAGAATAGATTTTGATTGACGACGGCAACTAGAAAAGTACGAATTGCGCGATTAACACAGTCAAATTATAAAAAAAATGATAGTTGCAGTCCAACCGAAAAGCAACTATCATCACATTTACCTTTACTAATGAGCAACCCGAGAACTAACTAAATAAGGAGTGACTGTTTTGGTGTAAATCTAAAATTACATATTTCTACTGTTGATGTCATTAGTTTCTATTATTCTTTATCAAAATAAAATACTCAAAAATACGGTTGTCTAAAGTTAAATTTGTATCAAACTCTTATACAAGCTCGTTTCTAGCTCAATCAACCAGCTATAAATTAAATTAACTCTTGTTAAAGATAAATCCTTTTAACATCAGGATTCGTAGTAAGGGTTTGAGCCACTTTGATATGAAGACTAAAGTCTTTACTACAAACCTATTTGTTAACCTTTACATTAGTAACATTACTCGTGTGTAGGAAGCACCTAAGAATATGCATAAGCGTAAATTACCAATACAAGGGAGGTTGATACACAGACGAAAATTTCGCCAAAGAATATTAGTAATTCTACTTACTATTTGCATTCTTCTTGGTTTTCTATCTCTACAGCTTCTAGCCAGCCAACCAAGTAATTATTCAATCCACTCCCAACAAAGCTTTAATCAACCAAAGTATTATCCCATCACTCAAACAGTTAACTCGAATTATCAGCCAGTTGGTAATTGGGTAGGAAGATTAATTTTACCCAAACAAGACGATACTAATTCTAATAATTCTGACTGGGTATGGTTTGAAGTACAATACGCACCACCTGAAGCCGAAAATATCATTGGAAAAATAGTCCGCTTAGAATGGCAAAATCAACCGCAGTTACAATCCTACGTCAAAGCCGTTACCAAAGACGTTAACTTTACACCCACAACTTTCAAAAGCCAAAAACAAGGAAACATTCATCCCCAACGATTAAATAATTCCCGAGTTTCACCATTGCGATCGCTTGCGGGTGCTAGACCTAATGATGATGTAATTGTTACTTTAGATGATGCAGATGTTATAGAAATTAATAACCAAGAAATTTTACAAATTAACCAAGAACCTGTTTTAGCCACCGGACGCTTTTACGGTTTAGTAGATATTGAATCAAACGACAAGCAATTCTTCCAAGTTCGCCACTATAACTTAGATAGCGGTGATTTTATTAACGGGGAACGAGAAACGATTTATATACCGCAACAAGTTGTAGATACAAGAAATATCCCTCCATCAACAACCAATAAATTAGCAGAATCAACAATAACTCAAGGTTGGTATATTTACGGCGCTACTAATAAAGACGGTATATTTACTGTTCAAGCATTAACTCCGCGCTCTTTATTTCAATTGCAACCAGATAATATAATTTTAAATTCAGAAACCGCACAAAATTATCTCAAAAAGTATTGGGAAATTACTCCCCAAGATAAAGGTAAACTCAAAAGAGTTTTAATCGATCCCACTTCAACCGAATCCGAATATCCAGTTGATAAATGGCAAGAAGGAGATAAAGCCATAGTATTAAACCTTTTTGGCGGTATCGGTGGCGAAAAAGCCGAAGCTTTGGGTGTACCAAAAACAATTACCGGGCATTTTGCATTTGGTATCGCCGAAATAATCCGCAGCCCCTTTACCAAAGAATTAGAATTTAAGGTTAAATATGATCAAATTTACGCTCATAACTCCGATGGAATTATTTCGGGAACCCATACTTGGGCAAACTATATGGGTAATTTACACCGAGGATGGCTTCATACTCGCCCAGTTACCGATATTATCGTCAAATTTCCACCAGTTACTCAAGATTACATTTTCGATAACATCATCATTTCACCATTAACCGAATTTGAGCGTCAACTCAAAATCATGATGGCACGCTACAGAATCGGAGATGGAAACGGTAGCGCTATAGTTTCTCCTGCAACTTCCTGCATTCAAGACTCTTCCCAAGCACTTTACACAGCTATAGAAATCATTAAACAAAAAATTAAAGCAAACCCTAAAATTCAAAATTGGCTGCAAACAAATCCCAATCATCCCCAAACTTTACGCTTTCAACAACTCACTAATTTAAGCCAACAATTAGAAAAACAATTACTACCCTTGGGAATAAAACGTTCAGATTGGCAAAGCAGCGTAGATAATTTAGCCGGAATCGGCGACACCAAAGAAACTTTCACAGATTTTAGTATATGGGCTGCATTAACAAGCTGGCGCACCATCATGCCCAGACAAGCACAAGATGATCTAGCAACTTTATTCTGGAAACAAAAAGCAAAACTATGGTTTCTACAAACCTATCAAGTCGGAGGATGGAACCCAGAAATTGCACCCTTGGCACCTACACCACTACTCGGTTTAATCAAACTTCCTTTTACCAACGTGCCGATAATTTCAATTCTGTTTAACCGCATCCTAGCTTCCGCATTTATTCCAACTTTACACGATTGCGCGATCGCAGTGTTGGCAATTTTAATTTTTAGCGTAATAGCGCTACCGTTAGGATTCTCCACCGGATTTTTGCAATTACAAATTTGGCAGGCTAAACCAATAGAATATTCCCTACTCGCATTACGCTGCGCCATTACACCCGCAATTACAGAAGAATTATTTTTCCGAGTTTTATTTTTACCCCATCCCACCGCAGCAGTTAACTGGCAAATATGGAGTCTGTGGGCAGGATTAAGTTTACTCATATTCGTTATTTACCATCCACTCAACGCCAAAACTTTTTACAAAGATGGATACCCCACCTTCTTTCAACCTATTTTCCTCACCTTAGCAATGCTCCTCGGAATCACCTGCACCACAACCTACGCTCTCACAGGCTCAGTATGGATAATCATCTTTATCCACTGGCTCGTAGTTGTACTTTGGCTGCTAGCCTTCGGAGGAATGCAAAAATTGAATGTAGAAACCTAGCAGTGCTACGTCTGTATTAATAACTAATTTATCTGCAAATAAAAAAACAAAATCAAATTGCATTATTAGAGAAACCTATAGATAATTATTAAAAAATTATTAATAACATTAATTTTTGTAAATTGCATAACAAATAGCGTTTAGTAGTAATAGACTAAAATCGTAGTTGAAAAGCAGATCGGTTGGAGTGTAATCTGGCTATAGTCGGAGTAAATAAAAAAATTATTCGGAAGGAATTCCATCTTAAGATACAGCCCGTACAACAAGCATTTGTTATACCTTAAGTAAGCAAATAAATTTAGACATTGCGTCAGAAATCGGGAACTTTATTGAATCTTTGTATTTCTGTAGTAACCAGAACAGTTTTTAGCTGTATGGTGAAGTTAAATAATTAATAGCGAAAGCATCATCAAAGAGAAGTATCTTAATGCTTTTGTGAATTTGTAATCTGATTATTAGGAACAATCTGAGGGGAAACTAACAATAGTTATGTTAGAAGCAATCAAAAATTGTACAGAATTAAACAATCAAGTAAAAAGTAAAAAGCAACTAATCAAATTTAGATTAGACTTTTTACAGCCTTTGCGTAAATGGTTAGATTCTCTAGAAATCCACAATCGTAAATTTGCACATTTCATTGCAAAACTGATTCCAGCCGATTGTCCATTTGAACGAGATATCGTACTATTAGGGCGTAAATTGGCTCATATTCCACCCTTATGCAAAATCAATCCGCTTTACGAGCAGTTTGTGAGTTTGCGTTTTAAGGCTTTATGCTATTTAGTAGATCAGTGCGGTGAAGACATTCAGTCTTACTGCTAAAGCCTACTTTGAATAAAGTTAAATAACGGTACGAAATATCGGTCATAGAAATTGAGCGTCAACCTTTTTAACAGCGTCTGAATTAACTGAGATGTTCTTAAATAGGAGATTCGGCGAAAAGCAGCATGACAATTTCCTTTGGGTTATGACGCTCAAGTAATTTGAGATAATAGTTAGTTGTTAGTTGTTAGTGGTTAGTTGTT
>CAYMZW010000038.1:0-25547 GCA_964395005.1 uncultured Rivularia sp. | reverse complement strand
CGCAAGCAATACACTTATCAAACTCGAAATGAATTCTACCCCGAAAGCGTTCGCTGGGAATTAATTTTTCGTAAGGATACTGTACTGTAACCGGACGACGCTGCATATGGTCAAACGTAACGGCTAAACCTTGACCAATATAGCGAGTGGCTTCCCAGGTTTCTTTACCGTAATCAACTACTTGTTTGAGGAACTTTAACATTGTGTCTCTCTCCTTGTACTTAAATTAAGTTAGGAGTTAGGAGTTAGGAGTTAGGAATTAAGCAATATATTTTTTAACTCATAACTCATAACTCACAACTCATAACTTCTTAATTCATCCACCAAAGGCAAAGGGAAAAGCTAATTTTAATGCTGCGGTTAACAGCAAGTTAACTAAACCGATAGGTAGTAAAAATTTCCAACCTAAATCTAAAAGTTGATCGATCCGAACTCTTGGTACTGTCCAGCGTAACAAAATTGCTAGAAATACTAAGAAGTAGGCTTTTAATACGGTCATCGTGATGCCTAATGAAGCCGTGACTACCTGCAAAACGGGATTATCAACACTTACTCCCAACCAGCCTGCCATTAAATTGATAGGAATCGGAAAATCCCAACCACCAAGATATAAAACAGATACCAATAAAGCAGATAATACTAAATTGACATAGGAACTCAAGTAAAACAAAGCAAATTTCATGCCCGAATATTCGGTTTGATAACCTGCCACTAGTTCCTCTTCTGCTTCTGGTAAATCAAAAGGCATACGTTCGCATTCAGCCAAAGCTGATATCCAGAAAATTACGAAACCCGCTGGTTGCCGCCAAACGTTCCAGCCCAAAATACCGTAGCCTGATTGTTGATTAACAATATCAACGGTGCTGAGGCTATTCGACATCATGACAACTGCTAATACTGCCAGTGCCAAGGGAATTTCATAACTAATCGATTGTGCTGCGGCTCGCAACCCCCCTAAGAGAGCATATTTATTATTAGATGCGTAGCCAGCCATTAATAAGCCGATTGGCTGAATGGAAGAAAGAGCAATCCATAAGAAAACTCCCATTCCCACATTGGTTATTAATAAATTCTGTCCAAACGGCACAATTAAATAGGACAGGAATACCGGCAGCACAACTATGATGGGGCCAATGGTAAACAACCAGCGGTCGGCTTTGGCCGGTATTATATCTTCTTTAAAGACTAATTTTAGACCATCCGCTACTGGTGCGAGCAAACCTAAAGGTCCGATAAATTCTGGGCCAATCCGCTGCTGGGCTGCTGCTGAAATTTTTCGCTCTTGCCAAACACACACCAGCACCCCGACTGTGGCACCAATGAGCATCAAAATCATAGGCAAGGGCATCCAGATAGCTTTAGCCGTACCCGCAGGCAGACCCAAATCCATCAAGCTTTGAATAAAAGTTCCTTGCAGATCAATTCCTGAATTCATAAAAACTCGCGGTATATGGGAAACTCAGAGTCTTTAGACCTGAGAGGAAAACAACACGTGGAATTTGAATCCCCGTGAAAAAGGTTGGTTTTGAATGGTATAGATCAAGAACCAGTAAACCTGTATTACAGGATTTTTTGCTTGACCTATATCTGATGTCGATCGGATATACTCAAACCTCTACCTGCAAAATTCATTATCCGAATTCAACTGGTGAGAAACAAGCAGTGCCAACCGCCTTGCTTACTCCTGCACTTCTTGCGCTTACCAATCGCTCAATCATCTAAATAAGAAGCGCTGCTTTGAACCCTTCAAACTTCATGATTATCGTGGTTATTTACAACTATCTAAACTTACTAACAACTGTAAAGTAACCTAGCAATATCTTGACCTAAAAAAGGCAAAATTTAAGATTTTTTGCTATAACCATGCCTAGTATATCGCTCTAAGGCTTGCTGGTATCTCACCTGAGCGAAAGGTTCTACTTATCTTACGGATAAAAAATCCCAGTGGAACAGAGGAGTAAAGCGGGAGACAAAGGGATGAGGGGATGGGAAGATAAGGAGAGAGGGTAGATAATTTCTAACTCTTAACTCCTAACTCCTAACTCTTCTACAGACGTAGCACTGCTACGTCTCTACACTCCGGTGGTACTACCTCCGGTGGTACCGATTTCCGATTTAATGCCGTTCGGTTATATGTACGTAATCAACGTTGTGGCGACCGTTGTAAACCTGGGTGGGGCGGAAAATTCGGTTTTGTACTAACTGCTCTTTCCAATGCGCTAACCAACCAGCAACACGAGCCATCGCAAATATTGGCGTAAAAAAGTCTGTAGAAATTCCTAATTTTCTATAAACTAGTCCGGAGTAGAAATCAACATTAGCATAAATTCCTTTTTGCCCAAGTTTTTCTTCTACTACTCGTTCCATTTCTTGGGCAATGTCATAGTACTTGTCGTACCCGACTTTGGCAAAAAGTTCTTCTGCTAAGTTTTGCAATATTTTTGCACGCGGATCTTTTACTTTGTAGACGCGATGACCAAAACCCATGATTTTAGCTTTCCGCTGAATGCAGTCTAAAACATAAGGACGAACATTTTTCGTAGAACCAATTTCTTCTAACATCCGAATCACTTCTTCGTTAGCTCCACCATGTAAAGGCCCTCCTAAAGTTCCGACTGCACTAGCAACTACTGCGTAGGGATCGGTAAGAGTTGAAGCTGTTACTCTAGCGCTAAAGGTGGAAGCATTCATAGTATGTTCGGCATGAAGTATCAAGCAGACATCAAATATCCGCGCCGCTACAGGATCTGGTTTTTCCTCATGCAGCATATACAAGAAGTTAGCAGCATAATCTAAATCATCATGAGGACGCACCGGATCGTCGCCTCGTCGCATCAGTTCAAAAGCCGCTACCATTGTCGGAATACTTGCCAACAGACGAACCACAGCATTTCTAATATAGACCGGATTATTCAAATCGCGCCGCGAATAAAACAAACCCAATGCTGCTGCTGAAGCTTGCAAAACATCCATTGGGTGACCGCTTTCGGGAAAACACTTCATCATGTCCCGAATGCGGTATTTTATTCTTCTATTTTGATGAACTTCATGTTCAAATAATGCTAATTCTTCCTTAGATGGGAGTTCACCCCAAATAAGTAGATAAGCAGTTTCTAAGAAAGTACTCTTCTTTGCGAGTTCTTCAATTCGGATGCCACGATATTCTAGTATTCCCTTCTGCCCGTCAACATTGCTAATACTGGATTGAGCTGCGGGAACACCATCCAATCCGGGCTTAAATTCGCAAACCATCATGGCAATACCATACGAATGTTTGAAAGATTTTATAGAGTTAACTTACCAGAAAGTTTTACCGTCACAACAGTATCCTTTATTACAAAATGCTTTTGAGAAAAAGTTAGATCGTTGTCAAATCATATATCTGGGTGGTGTCAACCAAAACATTTGACCGCAACCCACAATAGAGTCGGTGTAAGGTATTTCTATTCCAATGATACCTGCTTTTTTTAGTACCAAACTGTTTTTAGCTTCCCCCCAGATTAAAATTTCAGCCCAATTGCTTAAACAAGGCTGATGTCCAACTAATGCTAAGCGAGTGGAAGGTTCGTAGTCTTTAGGTTTCAACCATTTTTCAACCCAATCCTTTATATTACCACCTGGAGCAAGATAAGAACATTGCTCCAATTGCGAACTTAGTGTTGTAGAAATTAATATTTCTGCCGTTTGTTGCGCTCTTACTAAAGGACTCGTTGCGATTAAATTAAAATTTAAATCCAAGTCTTTTAAGCGTTGAGCAACCTTTTGCGTTCTTTTTCGCCCCTGTTCGGTAAGACTTCGTTGCTCATCTTTGATGTCGCCAGTAGCTTCTTCGGCGATACCGTGACGAATAAAATATAGTTCCACAACTAATTTTAGATTTTAGATTTTAGATTTTAGATTTTGGATTTGTGATTAGTTGGATTATTAAGAATCGTTGATAATTATATTACTAACAACTAACAACTAACAACTAACAACTAACAACTAACAACTAACCACTAACAACTATTCATCATCAGATGATATAAGATTATCTTTGGGATTGACTAATTTCAACAACTTCTGCTTGATTTGAGCATCGTAAACTTCCCATTTCATTTTTGCATAAGGTGAGTTTTCGTTGCTGCCAGACAAAAAGCCCATTGGAATTTCAAAGCCCCCAGCACTAGTACGTCCACCACCAAAAAAGCGACCCGCGCTATCTTGCCCAAAAGCTTCCTTAATGAATTCATCGGGATCTAAAGTTAATTTATTAGTTCTCAAAGAACCAATTACTACTTCTAATTCTTCTTCATCTTCATCGTGAACTATACCGTAAACAACTGCGGTGTGAACGTTGTCTTCTGTGACTAAAAAATCAGCAGCTTGGGGGATTGCGTCTCTATCGTCATAGCGTAAGTAACCCACCCCAGCAATTGAAAAATTATTTTGCACGATGCGATTTCTTAACGAGCGCTCAATTACGTCCATTACTCGCTTGGAACGAGTGGCTAGAAGTATGGTATTAAGCAACTGACCATCATAAAATCGGCTTAGATAAGCTGCTGCCATAAAATCTTCTTCTTTAGCCTGCATCAGTCGGTTTGTATCTGAATGCAAGCCGTGCATCAGCGCTGTGGCACAATTAACGTGTTCGCTCATGCTGCTATCTAGCTGCAACAATCCGGATTGTAAATACTGCGTAAAAATTGTTGCCGTTGCTCTTACTGAAGGACGTATGTCAGCAAACTCTGACTTTAAATCGTCTTGTAAATTGTGGTGATCCACAATTGCTATCAACGGAATTCCTGCTTCCTGAACTTCATGAACCAAAGTGGAAGTAGTACCTTGGTTATCAATTAGTACATAACCTTTATATGACGATAAGTCACGATTTTTGAAACTTTGTAAGGGAGTACGAATTGCCGGTAAACTCGTTAGTTTTACTAAGGCGATGTTTTCTTGATGGGAAAGAGTCCCCGCATAAGTGATATCGCACTTAATATCGTATTGTTGAGCAATTAACTGATATGTCCAAGCTGAAGAAAGAGCGTCAGGATCTGGGAAATCTTGTAAGATAATTATTTGACGCTCGTGCTTGTGTGCTTGGAGCGTTTTTAATAATTGTTCTGATTTCTGAGTTACTAAGCTACTAACACGAGAACTTGATCGATTATTGTTACCATTAGCTAATGTTGCAACAGAATTATCTGATGGAAGCGATACTTCCAAAGAATCTCGATCGATATCTACATTTTCATGGATTGAGTCTGGTTGCAATTGCAAATCCTCAATCTGTTTTTCGGAAGAATTTCGTTGCATAGGGAACGTGTGTTGTAGTGTGAGCAGTTCGGGTTGAAAAGCTTTAACAAGCTAATTAATAAACTAAATATTTTCACCTGCCACAGATTACAATCTTCGCACTCTATGTAGCAAAGCGCCAATATCTCAACCAATATCTCAAATATATTGCGTGTAAATGTTATTATTGCCGCTATTGAACTCGATTGCTCCTGAAGTAACCCAAGCAATCTTCGTCTTCTATAGCAAGTAAGCGAGCAGGAAGAGGAAAGGTAATGATATTAGCTTCTATTATAATTATTTAATCTGCCATCTTCAGCGGCATACTAGCGAGTCTCAAGCAAGAGATTGATTTTGCCTGACTACACGACACTTGGCTACATTCAACGAAATCCGTTGCTATATCGTATAAGAGATTGTATTTTTGTGTGATAATTTGTATTTATAGCAAAATATATTTTATTAAGGTAATTTTATACAATTAGACACAATATATTTTTCATTTGAGATTATTGATAATTTAGATGCACCCTACTTGCAATTTTACAATCATGATGTAGAATATTAAAGTTCTTGTCGCGAGATTTGTGTGACTTGGTAAATTCAGCTTGCATAGATTTATGGAATGGTATGAGTATTCCTCCTAAAAACTATTCAAAGAATTTTAGCAACTGTTTCATTTATTTGACGACAAGGTGTAAACGGCAATTTTAAAATTGTCGCTTGTATTCTCAGATCGTAAGTCTGCCTCAAAAAGCATTTTAGCTGCTTATTAATCAGCAACTATTATGTCTTGACTATGACAAAATTAATATCAAAGTCCGATGACATATTTTTGCCATTCTTGATGCAAGCCGCTTTTAAGATGCTTACTAACCTCAAAATAGAGACTACTATAAGGTCGGCGTGGAGCATGATGTAATGGCATCTGAGCTTCTTTTGGCGTTCGATTACCTTTCTTGACGTTACAGCGAACGCAAGCTGTAACCATGTTTTCCCAGCTATCGCCTCCACGACGCGATCGCGGTACTACATGATCGAGTGTTAAGTCATCGCCCTTATAACCGCAGTATTGACAAGTATGACCATCACGATGCAATATATTTCGACGGGTTAAAGGAATTTCTTTATAAGGAACGCGCACGTAATAGCGCAACCTTATTACTGTCGGAAGCGGGAAGTTTGAGTAAATAAATTTACCATTGTGTTCTACCCGCTCTGCTTTTCCCTTAATCAGCAAAATTGCAGCGCGCCGCCAGCTCGTTATATTGAGCGGTTCGTAAGAAGCGTTAAGGACTAAAACCTTTCCCATTGATAGTCGCTCAAGGTATTAGTTTTACATATATTAACACGAATTTAATTCAATTTGCGATCTGAGCTTAATTTATACAAGATAATGGTTTTTTTGAGAATTTAGTTGAAACGCAGCTGATACTTAGGTAGTTTAAATATATGGATGCCGTTGTATAGTCCTTATACAATAGATAATTGAAAGCGATAGTCAACATTTAAGCATCTCTTGTACGGCTATTAGAACCAAGCCATTTAATACTTGTATTCTTTACGTAAGTAACGTTAAACTTCCAGATTAATCCTATAGCTACTTGTGTGAAGAAGGATATATTGATATTCAGCCAAGTGGTGCTGTGTGGAAGTGGTGTGAATTGGAGAGAATTAATGTTGAGTAACGAACATAATAAAAGCCTTAATTCGGTTGTTCCGTGCAATACTTATGCTTGGTTGAGTCAACGTGCTTGGGTTGAAATTAATTTAGCGGCATTATCTAATAACATAATTCAAATACGGAAGCTACTACAAGCGGGAACTGAGTTCATGGCTGTGGTAAAAGCTGATGCTTACGGACATGGAGCGGTGAGCGTTGCTCAGACAGCATTAAAAGTAGGAGCTAGTTGGTTAGGTGTAGCTACAGTTCCCGAAGGAATCCAACTACGAGAAGCTGGCATTAAAGCCCCGATTTTAATTTTAGGTGCAACTTATACTCCAGGACAAGTTGAAGCAATTGCACGGTGGCAACTTGAACCTACGCTTTGCAGTGCTAAACAAGCTCTAATTTTTTCCGATATTTTAGAAAAGATAAATCTTGATTTTCCTTTACGAGTACATCTTAAATTAGATACCGGAATGTCTCGCTTGGGTACCAATTGGCAAGATTGTGGCGAATTCGTTCAATTGGTTGCACGTTTGCCTCATCTTAGTATACAAAGCGTTTATTCTCATTTAGCAACTGCTGATAGTCCCGATCGAACTGTAATGCACTTGCAGCATCAGCGTTTTAAAAGTGCGATCGCCCAAATTGAAGACATTGGAATAGAAATACCCCGTTTGCATTTAGCTAATTCTGCTGGCACTTTAAGCAATAAGTCCTTACATTACGATATGGTGCGGGTGGGTTTAGCTATTTATGGATTTTATCCGTCAGATCATTTGCTTTCAACTGTTGACTTACAGCCGGTTTTGGAAGTAAAAGCGCGAGTCACTCATGTCAAGACGATTGAAAAAGGTGCTGGTGTTAGTTACGGGCATACCTTTATTGCGAGCGAGCAAATGCGTTTAGCTGTTGTAGGAATCGGCTACGCAGATGGAATACCTCGTAATCTTTCTAACAATATGCAAGTCTTGATCAAAGGAGTAAAAGTACCACAAATTGGCGCAATTACTATGGATCAAATAATGTTAGATATCAGCGCTATTCCCGATGTACAAGAAGGGCAAATCGTGACGATTCTTGGCAGTGAAGGTAATGAACAAATTACTGCTCAAGATTGGGCAAATAAATTAAATACTATTTCTTGGGAAATTCTTTGTTCTTTCAAAAATCGTTTACCTCGCGTGAATATATTATAAATCGCCATGAGCGAACCACCTCGACTTATTTAAGCGGCTTGCTATTGCTCTGTGTTCCCTATGCTTTAAGGCTTGAGCCATTTTCCAGAAAATAATTATTTAAAAATTATTTTTATGCTATGATAGATGAGCGATTATGCGGATGTGGCGGAATTGGCAGACGCGTTAGATTTAGGTTCTAGTGCCTCCGGGCGTGAAGGTTCAAGTCCTTTCATCCGCACTTTTAACTTTTTGTTGTAATGTAACTTAACGTTATCACAACAGAAAGTTTAATATTTCAAAAATTGAGATTTATTAAATTCCCCCCTTTTAGTTAAGGGGGGTTTATTGTTGTTAATATGGAACAGCAGCGAGCAATTAACTAATCAAGTGCAGTATTGCAACAATATAATTTTCAAGACTTACGCAATCACAACAATAAATTAAGTATTTCAGCCGTTTAGATCCCCCCAACCCCCCTTAAAAAGTGGGGCTTTGTGTAAGTCGTAATCTTATTTTACATAACTTCACATACACATTAATATAAATGCGAAATTATTCACTTTAGTGATTTCGTACTTACCATAGATAAATTTTAAAGAAGTAAACTCTCAAAGGCTATATTTATCTAAATTTAGCAGTAATAGAATTGATTAATACGAGACTGAATTAACGCAGTATTCTATAAGTAGATTTATCAAGGCAAACTATGATGTTGCGCTAATTACATGAGTATCGTATGTGTATAGCTAAATTATTTATATCTAGCATACTTGACTTAATTTGATTAACTGTCAATAACAAATCAAATTTTAAATATACTGTGTTTTGCTAAATATTCTTAACAAATTAGATTGTCAGTGTTCGTAATTAACTCTACAAATATATAAACACAGTCAAACCGAACAACACTAAGTTTTGTAATGTATAAACTTAAACTTTATATTAACCGATAGCTATTTTAATATAAAGGCTGCAATATTTGAGAGTTTAAATTAATTTAAAATGCTGTTTATTATTTATGAATAAATGAAAATATAGATATATTTTATACAACTTATCTAAAAATATAAAATACATTAGGTATAAAAATCGCTACTACAAGCATCCAAGTCAACAACTGTATTATACTTAAGTGGTAATACTTAAGTGGTAATAGCTTTGTGAAATTTTGAAGCCGTATTTATAGCTCAAGAAATTAAATTATGTAAGTAAAATACTTAGTAGCTTTAAGTAGTCTTCATAGTTTTTTTACTTGTTATATAAGAATCTCTGTTAATCTCAGTACAAGTCTATATTGTTGCTGTAATTGAACTTTTGAAAAGAATTAAACTATCCATAAACATTTATTTACCAAATTTGTGTCACACATATAGTTTCATTTATTACCAAGATATTTAAACAAAATTTTTAATTAGCAAGACAAATCGGTAACAGTTTGACGGAATTTAATTAAATTTAATAGTGATAAGCGCAAAATGAGTACAACACCTATAGATAGTTACAAATTATTCCAGAAACTCCATCCGCTATCTTTGCTAGCACAGATTAGCAGCCGTCGTGCTACAGGTTGCTTAAGAGTATTTACTAAGTCCAATTCTTGGTCTATCTATATGGATGAAGGTAAACTAATCTATGCTTCTTGTTCGGATAAGTTATTTGAACGGCTTGATATTCACTTGCGACGTTTGAACCAGCAAATCCCGACTCTAAATAGTTCGGCACGGGTACAAATGCGAATGCTTTTTGAAACAAAAGATCGCGAGGAGTCAATTTCTCAAGCCGATTATCAAGCAATTTGCTGGTTAGTTGATGGAGACTATATCACTTATCCTCAAGCAGAAATTTTAGTTAGTGAATTAGCTCATGTAGTATTAGAGTCGTTCCTTACAATAAAAGAAGGAAGTTACGAATTTAGAAGCGAACATCCTTTATTAAGCCTACCTTCATTTTGTCATCTTGATTTACGTTCTTTGATAGAAAGCGTCCAAAAACGGTTGAGAAGTCGGCGTGTTAATCAAACGCAAGTTACAGAGCGGCAATCACCTGTAGTTAATAATGCAAATACACCTCCTATTGAAGCAAAACCATTATCGGAGCCGGAAAAACAGGTATCTCCACAAACTTATTTAAGAAGTGTACAAAACAGTCAAAGTGACAATAGTACAAATATTTCAAAAAGTACAAAAGAACGATTATATACAGTAGCTTGTATTGATGATAGTTTAACTATTTTGAATTCCATCAAACGTTTTTTAGATGAAGAGCAATTCTCGGTTGTTACGATCAACGATCCCGTAAAAGCACTGATGCAAATTCTTCGTAGTAAACCGGACTTAATTTTGTTAGATGTAGAAATGCCTAATTTAGACGGTTACGAATTGTGTTCATTGTTACGAAGACATTCAGCTTTTAAAAATATTCCTATAGTTATGGTAACTGGGAGGACTGGGTTTATAGATAGAGCTAAAGCAAAAATGGTGAGGGCTTCTGGCTATTTAACTAAACCTTTTACACAGTCAGATTTATTAAAGGTGGTGTTTAAGCATATCAGTTAATATATCAATATTAACCGCGAATAATAGTAACCTAATTTAATAGATGCCGATAAAACTATCTTAGGATATATAAAAATGAGTCTTACTTTACTTGGAACGATTTTAGTTGTAGAAGATTCACCTAGTGAATTGGAATTAATAAGTCATTTTTTAAATGAAAGTGGGTACAAAGTAATAAAAGCTACAGGTGGAACAGAAGCATTAAAAAAGTTGGAATCGGAAAAACCTGACGCAATTATTACTGATGTAGTTATGCCAGGAATGAGTGGTTTTGAACTTTGTCGTTCCCTTAAAAAAAATCCTGAGACTCAGAAAGTTCCGATAGTTATTTGCAGTTCTAAAAACCAAGAGATCGATCGTTTATGGGCAATGAGACAAGGTGCTGATGCTTATCTGACAAAGCCCTATACTCGCGAAGAACTTTTACGTGCTATTAAATCAGTAGCAATCTGAATCAATGAATAATTCTAGTATTACCTTGGCTAACGTACCCGAACGTGACAAAAATAACTTAGGAGATGGTTATCTTAAGTTTTTTATAAATCCTCAAACTCCGGCAATTTTGTCGATGAATCAGACGCAAGAAGCAATGGTTGTGTCTGTAGAATCTGTAACAGCTATGCCCAATATGCCTTTCGGTATTTTGGGATTGATGAATTGGCGAAGTCGTATCGTTTGGGTAGTTGACTTACCTAAGATACTCAATCTACAATCCGCACAGAATCGGCCCCGACAATACAGTGTAATTATTGTTCGGACTCAATCGATGATTTTGGGTTTAGTAGTACATGAAATTATCGGTACTCTCAGATTTAACAATGACGAGATAGGTTCTCCTATAGGTCAGGTTGCATCTAGTTTAGTTCCTTACTTACGGGGATGTATTGTTCAACCTCAAGAAATATTACTGGTATTAGATGCACAGGCGATCGTGCATTCTTCTAACCTCCGTAGCGAGTAGGATGTAATACAGAATTTATAGGCGTTTAGTGTAATAATATACCACTCTGGGGCAATTAATTTATGCTTAATAAAACTGATTCGACTAAGAGTGGTGATGCTCCGCGGCAGGAGGCATCACTTATTTCATCTTCTAGCGAGACTGATAATGCAGTACAACTATCTTCCACACAAATGACTGTAGGAAATACGGGGAATGTTTCCTCTAATGGTTTAATAGCTCGATTTAAACGATTGAGCTTGAGTACTAAAACGACAATTTTGGCTATGACAATGGTAACGCTTCCCGTGCTAGTAATTGGTACGGGTGCCTACCTTGCTGCGAGTCAATCTTTGCAAGGTAAGGTTTCTAAGTTACAGTCAGCTCAGACAAAGGCTTTAGCGAATGGAATCAACCGTTTTATGTCTCAACGGTATGAAGATATTCAATTAATAGCTAATTCGCCAACTATAAAGAATGGTTCCGCCCAACAACAAGCTGTATTGAACAATTACGTTAATACATATAACGATAGGGTATATGACGGTATTGGAGTTTTTAATTTGAACGGTGATGCTATCGTTCAATCCCAAGGAATTACATTTAGCTCCCAAGGTAATTCTACTTATTTTCAGAATGCAATAAAAAATCGCAAAGCTTTTATCAGTCAACCGATTTCTGTATCCAACAATAAATTTAATATTTACATTGCGGCTCCAGTTCAGAATTCTGCAAGCGAGCGAATTACTTCAGTGGTTGTAGCCCAGATACCCGCTCAAGCTTTGGACAATGTAGTTAAAAATTATGTTAGTTCCGGGCAGCAATATTACTTAGAAGGTGCTGATGATAAAATATTTCTCAGTACGGAAGAGCAGGCAATCAAAAAATCATTAGAAGATGCTGGGTTGCCAAACTATGCGCCATCACCACAACAAATTCAAATACAAGGTTTTCCGGCTTTGAATTGGGATGTAGTTTTAGCGCCAGATGCTTCTACTGCATTTGCAGCACAAGGAAACTTGGCGCTAGCTATCGCTTTGGGAACGATGTTAACTGCTGCTGCTGTGGCATTTATTGCAGCTAAGTTGGCAAAACGCGCTACACAACCGATTTTAGATGCTACACAGGCTGTCGCAAAATTGGGTAAAGGTCAATTTAACACCCGCTTGAATGTGGAAGCCGATGATGAAATTGGGTTGTTAAATGCCAACATCAATCAAATGGCTTCTCAACTACAACTGCTGGTAAAAGAACAAGAAGCTGAAGCAGAAAGGGAAAAGCTAAAAGCAGACATTACCCTGCGTATACGTAGAAGCCTTAAAGTAGAGGATATTCACAAAACAGCAGTTAGAGAAATTCGTCAAGCTTTGAAAACAGATCGAGTTGTGATTTACGAATTTAATCCCGAAACTTGGGATGGAGCCGTAGTTGCCGAATCTGTAAGCGCTGGATTCCCCAAAATGAAAGGGGCTTATATCGAAGATCCTTGTTTCCGCGAACGTCAAGTACAAATGTATAAAAATGGTCGCGTGCGGGCGATCGCCAATATCTACAACGATGCTGGTTTGAAGAAAGCCGACTGCTACATCAAAATGTTGGAACAGTTTGCAGTCAAGGCTAATTTAATCGCACCAATTTTAATTGGGGACAATTTGATGGGTTTGTTGATTGCCCACAATTGTGAAACCCCACGAGATTGGCAGCAGCAAGAAATTGAATTGTTTAAACAATTAGCAACTCAAATCGGTTTTACACTAGAGCAAGCCAGACTTTTGGAAGAAGTTGAGAAAGCGCGACAATTAGCCCAGACTGACTCCGAAGATGAAAGACATCAAAAAGAAGAACTGCAAATGCAGTTAATCGAGTTGCTTAGTGAAGTAGAAGGTGCAGCTCAAGGTGACTTAACGGTACGTGCTGACGTTACTGCTGGAGACATTGGAACCGTTGCCGACTTCTTCAACTCGATTGTAGAAAGTTTGCGCGACATTGTTACCCAAGTTCAAACCTCAGCAACCAAGGTAAACCAAGCGATTGGCGATAACTCCGGTGCTATTAACCTCTTAGCAGAGCAAGCGCTTACCCAAGCTGCCGAAATTACTAGCACTCTGGATGCTGTCGATCAAATGACGCAATCGATGCAGGCAGTTGCACAGAATGCTCAAGAAGCGGCGACGATTGCTAACACTGCTAGAAGTACCGCTACGAATTCCGGAAAAGCGATGGAATTGACGGTACAAAATATTTTAGGTTTGCGAGAAACGGTAGGCGAAACCGCGAAAAAAGTAAAACGTTTGGGTGAATCCACGCAGCAAATCTCTCGTGTGGTAGCATTAATTAACCAAATTTCCATGCAAACTAATTTGTTAGCAATTAATGCCGGTATTGAAGCAGCAAGGGCTGGTGAGGAAGGACAAGGTTTTGCGGTGGTAGCTGAAGAAGTCGGCGAATTAGCAGCAAGAAGTGCGGCTGCGACTAACGAGATCGAGCAAATTGTAGAAAATATTCAGCGCGAAACTACTGATGTTGTCCAGGCAATGGAAGTAGGAGTATCGCAGGTGGTTGAAGGAACGCATATAGTGGAAGATGCTAAGCTGTCATTAAGTCAGATTTTGGAAGTTTCCCGTCAAATCGACGAGTTAGTACAGTCGATTTCTACAACCACAAATCGCGGTGTAGAAACATCTCACCAGGTTAGCGTTTTGATGAAAGAAATTGCTGCTGTTTCACAGCGTACTAGTAATTCTTCTCGTCAAGTTTCCGAATCGTTGCAAGAAACCGTTGCAATTTCCCAACAATTACAGGAAAGTGTCGGTACATTCAAGGTTAGTTAAGAGTATTTAGTTACAAGAATTGTTGTTTGTGGTTATAAATAACTAACACCCAAACCGATTTTAGATTTTAGATTTTAGATTTTGGATTTTAAATGAAGATGCTTTATAACTTCAGTTATCGAAATATTCCAAAATTTTCGTTCCCATAAAATCAGCAAGCACCTGTTTCCATAACACAATCCAAAATCCAAATTCGCCGTCTCCAAAATTGAGTCACTAACAACCAACAACTAACAACTAACAACTAACAACTAACAACTGATGACTAATGGCTAGGTACAAATAATTATGTCACAGGACAAAGAGTTTGAAATCCAGATGCAGTTTCTGGAGGAAGCTAGCGACTACCTCAACACTATTGAAGGGGTATTGCTAGAAATCGACACCAGCAACCGCATCGATTTGGAAAAGATAAACGCTGCGCTTCGAGCCGCTCATTCGATCAAGGGAGGAGCGGCAATGATGGGATTTCGTGCTTTGAGCGATTTGGCTCATCGTCTGGAAGATTCGTTCAAAGTTCTTAAAACTAGGAAAAGTTCTTTAGAAGTAGATACTCAGCTACAGAGTTTGCTACTTTCGGGTGTTGATTGGCTGCGACAAATAGTAGAATTGCATTCAGAAGGGCACGAGTTAGAAGAGCAGTGGTTGGCGAGTTTTTGCTATCCGGTGTTTGAGGAATTGCACGAGCGTTTGGGCGATCCAACTCCGGAAGATGCTTCTTCAATGCTGTCTCCTGAAGATGGACAAGATATTATTCCGCTGCTGTTTGAAACGGAAGTGGAAGGTTGTTTGCAGCGTCTGGAATCTGTTGTGGCTGACAGCGAGCAACCTTGCCTAAAAGAAGAAGTTGCGATTATGGCAGCAGAATTGGCTGGTTTGGGTGAAATGCTGCAATTACAGGCTTTTAGCAGTTATTGCGAATCAGTTCAATCTCACTTAGAAGTTGCGCCACCAGAGCAAGTTGAAGAAATTGCAAATGCAGCCCTTGCAGGTTGGCGACGCTCTCAGGCTTTAGTGCTAACTTCTCAGATGGAAAGTTTACCTACGCAATTGGAATTAGGTGAAACTGAATCGAGTCAAGCTATAGTACCACTGGAATTTGAAGCGGATTTTACGCAATCAATAGAAATTCCGGAAATACTAGAAATACCCCAAATACAAGAAGCAGAAACAGAAGCAGAAATAGAATTAGTCGAAAATACAACAGAAGAAGATTGGCTGGTTGATAATGTAATTACGACAGATTTTGAAGCTTTAGAAGCGGCTTTTGCTCAAGAAAGTGCTGCTTCTGAGTTTGATGATGTAGAGGTACATACATCCTCAAGCGCTCAAGAAATTCCTGCGACTCTAGCCCAACCATTTATCGAACGCAAACCTGAACCAGCAGCCGCTTCTAAGAACGAATCTGTAGAAAATACAGTCCGAGTTCCTACTAAGCAACTTGAAGAAATCAACGACTTATTTGGCGAACTGATTATTCAACGTAACGGACTAAATTTGCAAATGGAAAGATTGCGTAAATTAGTTCGCAATTTAGGTCAAAGAGTGCAAGTTTTAGACCGCGAAAATCAACATTTGCGTACTGCATACGATAAGATAGCTACTCAAACTACAGTAAAATCCACAATACAAACTCTTGCCTTGGTTCCGGGAGATAATGGAAACCTTGATAATCAAAATTACGATTCGGAAAGCATTAATGATGAATTTGATGCTTTGGAGATGGATCGTTACAATGAGTTGAATTTACTTTCCCAGGAAGTAATGGAAACCATCGTCATGGTGCAAGAGGTGACAACTGATGTGCAAATTAGCCTTGACGATACAGATAATATTTCGCGGAAATTAAATAAAACTTCAAAGCAATTACAGCGCAAGCTGACTCAAGTACGGATGCGTCCGCTATCGGATTTAACCGACCGTTTTCCCAGGGCTTTGCGCGATTTATGCGTAGAATACGGTAAAAATGCTCAATTAAAAATAGAAGGCGGCAATATTCTCATTGAAAGGAGCATTTTAGAAGCTTTAAACGATCCTTTGATGCACCTGCTCAGAAATGCTTTCGATCATGGAATTGAAAAACCCGAAGTTAGAAAACAGAAAGGTAAACCGGAACAAGGTTTAATTGAAATCAAAGCCGCGAATCGTTCCAACCGTACCATAATTACCATGCGAGATGATGGTAACGGTATTTCCTTAGATAAAATTCGCGATCGCGCTATCGGAATGGGCTTGGATGAATCTTTGATTAATCAAGCTAGCGAGGAAGAAATATTATCGTTGATTTTTGAGCCTGGGTTTACCACCTCCGATCAAGTTACATCATTATCCGGTCGCGGTGTGGGTATGGATGTGGTTCGTAACAATCTTAAACAAGTTCGGGGAGATATCAAAGTTGATACCGAAGCGGGAGTTGGAACCACCTTCACTCTGTCAATGCCTTTCACGCTCTCGGTTTCGCGAGTTCTATTGGTAGAAAACAGTAGAATGTTGCTGGCTTTCCCCACAGATGTGGTTGAAGAAATATTTTTGCTTGATGATGAACAAGTTTCTCCGGTAGGTGGCGGGCAAGTTCTAAATTGGCAAGGAAAAACTTTACCTTTAATTGGACTTACTGATTATTTACAGTTTAACTGTCCTCGTTACAACAACCCCGATTTAGAAACTCCTCCAGCAATTAATGCTACGAGCGTATTGATTGTCAAAAATAGCAATCAGTTAGTAGCGATCAAAATCGATCGCTGTTGGGGAGAAATGGAAGTTGCGATTCGTCGGGTTGAAGGAGATATACCTTTACCATCGGGCTTTAATAACTGTACTGTTCTTGGTGATGGAAGGGTAGTGGCTTTAGTTAACGTCGGGGAATTACTTTACTGGATAGCTACCAACGAACAAACTCCTAAAAACAATCAACTGCCATCAACAAGGTTAAAAACAGCTTTCTTAAATCAGACAGAAGAACAAGCTGTTGAACATATAAGTAGAGGCAAAGGTACAATTTTAATCGTAGATGATTCAATCAATGTCCGCCGCTTCTTAGCATTAACTTTGGAGAAAGGTGGGTATCTAGTCGAACAAGCAAAAGATGGGCAAGACGCATTAGAAAAACTTCAAACTGGTTTGAGCGTACAAGCTGTAATTTGCGATATAGAAATGCCTCGTGTAGATGGTTACGGCTTTTTAGGTAGAGTCAAATCAACTACCGACTTGAAAAATATACCCGTTGCCATGCTTACTTCTCGTAGTAGCGATAAACACCGGCAATTGGCAATGCAATTAGGTGCTAGGGCTTACTTTTCTAAACCCTATAACGAACAAGAATTACTGCGAACATTAGACGATATTATCTTTTCTGTAGCTGGAGTCAGCAAGAGTTAATGATGAAGTTACATGAGTTATGGGTTGATTGATTACAGCTCGTAACTCCGTTTTTTGTTGTGTGATATTAGATTGGAAGTTTTTAAGGAGCTTTGTTTCAAAATATAAGTTTATTTGTATTAACAATATTTATTTTAATCATTTTTAATAATGAAGAAACCCGGTATTATTTATGCGGGTTTTTTTTGGGATTCCTCAGTGCTACGTCTCTACATTCTAGGTGCCGCGAAAAGATCGCTCTAAAGTAATAA
Source organism: uncultured Rivularia sp. (assembly GCA_964395005.1). Taxonomy (GTDB): domain Bacteria; phylum Cyanobacteriota; class Cyanobacteriia; order Cyanobacteriales; family Nostocaceae; genus Rivularia. The sequence goes on along the minus strand of CAYMZW010000038.1, from coordinate 7,465 downwards.
AAGTCCTTACTACGAACTTAAATGTATTTGGGATCGTATTTTTAATCGCCATATTCTCTTATTACAAAATTTACTGAGAAAAGAATATCTTTAAAACAAACTTACAGTTATCTGCTTGATTGTTAAGTCATAATGATTGTTGAATAAGTGTAGCTACTTAACATTAATTCCTATTTTAATAACTGTTCATCTTATTCAATAGTCAGAGTTACTTAATATACATAGATTTTGAAGATAATATTGTAAATTGATTATGAAAACAAACATATTGCAAAATTTTTCTTTTGTCTGAGATAATCATTAATAGCAAAGATTATCTATCGGTTGCAGCAACTGTATTTAAAGCATTTTTACCCTGTAGTAGAGAATCATAGTTTAAGCATTTATCTTTGTTAAATGGCTATCAAGTGATTGAAATATATACTTGTAAAAAATTTGACTTCAATGAATCTGGCAACTTTATATATAGGATATTTTGCTTAAAAAGTTTAAATATGTAGTTTCGCATACAAATATAAATTAGTTGAATTTTGTTTTCACTTAATTTACGGGCATTATTTTGATGCAATTCGTGCTTATAAATTCTCATTCTAAAAATGACTAGACAATTTTAAATACTTCTCTGACAAACTTCTTAGTAAAGCAATGACTTATACTTCTAGAATATCGCCGCAAACAAAACAAGTTAAAACAGCTTCGTCAAAGACACAAAATCCTCTGTTAAAAAAGTTTTACGACTTACCAATCAGCCGCAAACAATTGTTTGCTCTAATTTTCTGTCAACTGGTATCTATTTTAGGAATAGGTATTGGAGCTACGTTAATTATTACCCAAGGGTTGCGAAATCAATTATTTGAACAAGCCAAGTCAGAAGTTGCAGTATCGGATATTAATTACAATATCAAAATAGATCAAATGGGCTTTGGTTTTCGGGGACAATCTGATAATGCTGCGATTATCAGAGCAGCAACTTTAAATAATTCTAATCGTGCTTTGGGTAATAATTTAAGAGCTTCTGTCAAGCAAATTTTACAAAATGAAATAAAAGCTCGAAATATAGAATATGCAACTTTAGTCGATAAAAATTCAAAAATTATTGTAAATGCAAATGCTAACCGTGTTGGTGAAACTTTCGATTTGAATGGGTTAGTTAATCAGGCTTTGCAAGAAGCTCGACAAATTAAAGCTAGTGCGATTGTTGAAGCTTCGGAATTAAGCAAAGAAAATCCACCTTTGCCCGAAGGTGTTGAAAAACAAGCGGCTTTGATTCGCTACACGGTGACACCTGTAAGAAATCCTCAAAATCAAGAAGTTGTAGGTGCTTTAGTTTCCGGGGATATTGTTAATGGAAAAGATGCGATTGTCAAAAAAACTTTGAAAGCTTTTGATGGTGGTTATAGTGCTGTTTATTTAAACCAAGCAGGGGAATTTGATTTAGCTGCATCTCTTCAAAATAATCCTCAAGATAATATTAATCGAGCTACACCTAATGTACCTCTACTTCCCTCCGGTAAATCTTTATTAGAAGCAGCAGCAAAAGCTGAAGGTAAAGTAGTTACACAACGCATTAATGTGGGAGGAGAAAATTATACAGTGGCAGCTAAGGCTGTTCCCAATCAAATAATTGAAGAAGCACAAGGACAAAAATTTATTTATTCAGAGCAACCTCCAGCAATTTTGGTGCGGGGAACACCTGAAACAAATTTCAATAGTTTGCTTCAACAAAGTTTGTTAATACAAGCTTTAACTGTGTTTATTGCGTTGCTATTAGTTGGGTTTTGGTGGGTAATTTTACGTAGAGCGATGATTCGCCCTATCGAAAACCTACAAGAAACTGCACAGAAATTTGCTTTGGGCGATCGCACTTCTCGTGCGGAGGTTTTTGCTACCGACGAAATTGGCGATTTAGCAGTAAATTTTAATCTGATGGCAGAAAACATCAACGAGCAAGTCAATCGTCAAGAAAACGAAGCAAGAATTGCATTAAAATTAAACGATATTACCAGTCGTATCCGAGAAACTCTGAATACACAGACAATTCTCGACACAGTAGTAACAAGTACCCAAGAAACTTTACAGGTAAATAGGGTAGCTTTCTATCGTTTAAATGAATCCGAAGGTGAAATAGTCGCCGAATCGGTAGACTACAGTCTGAATGCTGTTTTAGGGCAAAAAGTTGATAATCCCTATGAGGTAATAGAATATCCTGATGAATATGAATTTGGCAGCATTAAAGCTGTAGAAAATATTCAAGATTTACGTTTAACTGAATCTTACTTAAACCATCTTAAAGATTTAGATATCAAAGCGTTTTTGTTAGCACCTGTTTTTGTAAATAATCAACTATACGGTTTATTTACAGCACATGATTGCGCGGGTACCCGCTCATGGAAAGAAATAGAAATCAATTTGTTTAAACAAGTTGCAATTCAAACTGGTTACGCTTTAGAGCAAGCCTCTCTTTTACAACAGATACAGCAAAAACGCGAAACAGCCGAAACAACTTCCGAGCAGGAAAGAGAGCAAAAAGAAAGACTGCAAATGCAGCTTCTAGAATTGCTTGAAGATATTGAAGGTGCAGCATCTGGTGATTTAACAGTACGCGCTGATGTAATTGAAGGTGAAATTGGTACCGTTGCCGACTTCTTCAACTCGATTGTGGAAAGTTTGCGAGAGATTGTTACCGAAGTTAAAACATCAGCTTCTCAAGTTAATGATTCTCTAGGTTCTAATTCTAAGGCGATCGGTAAATTAGCACAAGAAGCTAAAACTCAAGCATCGGAAATCAGCCGCACCTTAAATGCAGTTGATAGCATGACTTACTCAATGAAAGAAGTTGCACAAAACGCTCATGAAGCTGCTGTAGTTGCTAACTCTGCTGCCACTACCGCATCACAAAGTGGGGCAGCAATGGATTTAACCGTGGAAAATATCGTTCATTTGCGAGAAACAGTTGGTGATACTGCCAAAAAAGTAAAACGTTTGGGTGAATCGACTCAAGAAATTAGCAGAGTGGTAGCCTTAATTAATCAAATCTCCACGCAAACCAACCTGCTAGCAATCAACGCTGGAATAGAAGCAGCCCGTGCCGGTGAAGAAGGGCAAGGTTTTGCCGTAGTCGCTGAAGAAGTAGGAGAATTAGCAGCAAGAAGTGCTTCGGCTACCAAAGAAATTGAGCAAGTAGTAGAAAACATTCAGCGAGAAACCAGCGAATTAGTAGAATCAATGGAAGTTGGTGTATCTCAAGTAGTAGAGGGAACCCGCGTTGTTGAAGATGCGAAATATTCCTTGAATGAGATTTTACAGGTTTCCCGTCAAATAGATACTTTAGTAAAATCGATTTCCGAAGCTACCGCATCTCAAGTACAAACATCTCAAGAAGTTAGTCACTTGATGAAAGATATTGCCGAAATTTCGCAACGCACTACAGTTTCTTCCGAAGAAGTTTCTGATTCACTGCAAAAAACCGTGGAAATTTCTCAACGTCTTCAGGATAGCGTGGGTACGTTTACAGTTAACAGTTAACAGTTATCAGTTAGGAGTTAATCAACAATTATCCGTGGAATCAGTGTAATCCATTTAATCAGTGTTCGGAGTTACGAATAAAAAGTGTTTGTAGAGATGGGTTTTCTGTCTCTATTTTTTTTGATGTATTTCAGTTGTAACTATTGGCATCATGTCAGTTATCTTTGGTACAGAATAAAAAATCTTATTTGTGTATAAATATCAACTAGTTGAATAGTTTTTGATTATTTGCAGCAATTGAATCAAAATAGTAAATGAATAAAAGACTTTTTGTTACTTTATTTGGCTGGATACTCATTTCATTTTTTACAGTTATTGGTTGCAGCCAGCTTGCCTCAAATACAGACTCACAAAAAGTAGAATTAACTGTATCGGCTGCTGCAAGTATGCAGGATGCTATGAAGGAAGTAGCAGAAGCTTATCAAAAAGAACATCTAAATACTAAAATTACTTATAACTTTGCTAGCAGTGGAACTTTAACCCAACAGATTAAACAAGGGGCACCTGTTGATGTTTTTATCTCGGCAAATGAAAAATTTATGGATGAGTTGGATAAAAAAAACCTTTTGCTTTCAGAAACTCGCAAAAACTTATTACAAAATAATGTTGTTTTAATTGTACCTAAAAAAGATAATATTTCTAATATTTCTAATTTTCAACAATTAATTAATCCAAATATAAAAAGATTTTCTATTGGAGAACCAAAAAGCGTACCTGCCGGACAATATGCAAAAGAAGTTTTAAGTAATCTAAAGATTTACGAACAAGTTAAACCAAAAACCGTATTTGCTAAAGACGTTCGCCAAGTTCTATCTTATGTAGAATCGGGTAATGTTGATGCTGGTATTGTCTACGCTACAGATGCCAGAATTTCAAATAAAATTAAGGTTGTGGCTACTGCATCGGATAATACTCATAAACCAATTATTTATCCGGTGGCAGCAATTAAACGTACTCAAAATCCAGAGATGAGTAAAGAATTTATTCAGTTTTTATCTAGTAACAGCGCAAAGGATGTTTTTAAAAAGTATGGTTTTAAAATTGTTAATTAACTCTAATATATTAGAATTTATATAATATTAAATAAAAATAATATCCCACACATTGAGATCCCCCCAACCCCCCTTATCTAAGGGGGGCTTAGTTAAAAGGGGGGCTTAGTTAAATAGTCTATATAAAACTACTTTTAGTTCATTTATTTGTTTAGATTTATTATCAGGCTCTGCTTATGGAATTTGATTTATCTCCCTTATGGATTTCTCTGAAAACTGCTTCAGTGGCTACAATATTCGCCTTTTTTTTAGGAATTATAGCAGCAGGTTGGATGAGACAATATAAAGGTAGTGCTAGAGGAATAATTGATGGTGTATTAACTCTTCCTTTGGTTCTACCGCCGACTGTAGTCGGGTTTTTACTACTATTATTATTTGGCATTAATAGCCCGGTAGGACAATTTTTAGCACAGCTAGGAATTACTATTATCTTTTCTTGGCAAGCAACAGTAATTACATCAACTGTAGTTGCTTTCCCTTTAATGTATAAAACTGTATTAAGCTCTTTTGAACATATCGATAATGACTTAATCAATTGCGCTCGTACTTTAGGAAGCTCTGAATTTAAAATCTTTTGGCTAATTATTTTACCTTTGGCTTATCCGGGAATTATTGCGGGGACAATTTTGGCTTTTGCTAGAGCTTTAGGAGAATTTGGCGCAACTTTAATGTTAGCTGGGAGCATACCGGGAAAAACCCAAACAATGCCAATTGCAATTTTTTTTGCTGCTGAAGCTGGCGATATGCGTAAAGCTTTGATTTGGGTTTTGATAATGGTGGCGATTTCTCTGGCGGTAATTGCTACTATTCACGTTTGGGATGAATCGCAAAGTATTTCTAAAAATAGAGATGGAAGTGCAAATTTAATTAGAAATTCGATCAATTTTGTGATTTTTGGGCTGTTTGGGGATGTTAGATTTTTTGAGAGGAAAGGAAAATACCTGGCGATTGGAAATAGCGGCTACACAGCCGAAACCCACCTGCGTGGGTTAGGAATTGGGGAAATTAATGCAGGCGGTATTTGTACATTTAATCGCGTTTATTCTCACAAAAAAGAGATTTTTAAGCGGAAAATATCTTCGCAGGAATTATCATATTTACCGTCTTATTTTCAAAATTTATCTAATCAAAATAATCGCAAAAAAGAACTTATAGTTAATATTGAAAAGAATTTAAAAAGCTTTCAATTACAAGTTGATTTTACCGCAGATGAAAATACTTTGGGATTATTAGGTGCTTCTGGCTCTGGTAAAAGTATGACTTTGCGCTGTATTGCTGGATTAGAAAAGCCAAGTCGGGGAAGAATCGTTTTAAATGGAAGAGTTTTATTTGATGCCAAACGCAAAATTAATCTTCCCAGCCGCAAGCGTCGGATTGGTTTTCTGTTTCAAAACTATGCTTTGTTTCCACACATGACTGTAGCCCAAAATATCGCTTTTGGTTTGCAAGAATTGCCAAAAAACGAGCGCATATCAAAAGTAGGGCAATATATTGAGATGATGCAGTTGCAAGATTTAGAAAACCGTTATCCGCATCAAATATCTGGAGGGCAACAGCAGAGAGTTGCTTTAGCTAGAGCTTTGATAATTCAACCTGAAGCAATATTGTTAGATGAGCCACTTTCCGCACTTGATACTTATCTGCGAAATCAAATTGAAAAGTTGTTGAGAAAAGTGCTTTCGTCTTATCAAGGTGCAACCTTATTTATTACCCATAAATTAGAAGAAGCTTATCGAGTTAGTAGCAATATTATGGTGATGTCGGAAGGGAAGGTTATTGCTAACGATACCAAAGAAAATATTTTTGAGCGATCGCCAAATTTGGTAGTTGCGAAAGTAACTGAGTGTAAAAATATTTCTCGCGCTGAAATTGTTGATAATTGTACGGTAAAAGCTTTGGATTGGAACTGTAATTTAACTGTAGTTGAACCAATTCCTAATAATTTAAAATATGTGGGAATACGCGCTCATCATTTAAGATTTTCAACAGATAGCAATCAAGAAAATACTTTTCCTTGTTGGGTTGCTGATATTAGTGAAACACAGCATAGAGTTAGTGTTTATTTAAAGCTGAATTATTCTGCCAAGGATTTTGAAGATTATGATTTGCAGGTAGAAATTTATAAAGAGAAATGGGATTGTATTAAACAGCGTGCTTTTCCTTGGTATGTGAGGTTGGAAGCGGGGAGGTTGATGATGATGGAATCATAAATTTGAGTTGTAAGAAGCTTAGAAGAAGATGTCACTATCTAAAATACCATCATCATTCCAATCTTTATCAAAAACATCCATTGAATTATCTAAGTGAGCATTGAATACCTTACAGATTCTCGATAAACTCTTCACTAATGACTTGCGCTTGCTTAAGAATACCGCTTAATGTGCCGACCTTAAGTTCTTTATATTGGGACAACGCAGCCAATTTCTCCTTCTTCTGTAGCTTTTTTCATTACAACATGACTACCTGTTTGACGAACTTGCTCGAACCCTAAACGCTCTAATGCCCGAATCGCTTCTTTGCTTGAGATTCGTGGCAATTTAGGCATAACCAACCTCAATGCTAGTTATAAATCTCGGAGTAGCTTCAGGTAAAGCAAATTCTTCAAGATAAAGCCGGGTTGCTTCTTTGACTCCTGCAACAGCTTTTTCAATAGTTTCACCTTGATCTACCGTGCCAACTTCCGGGCATTCGGCAATGTACATATTCTCTTCTTTATACACAATTACCGTAAAGCTACGAGTTTTCATCGTATTTCACCTTTAATAACCTTTTTAATAATATCTAAATACATTTTTACCGTGCATACTATATCTATCAAGATTGCCCACTCAACTGCTGCCGCAAACCCCTAATAGCAACACCAGTTCCTTGCTCGGATGCAACTTTTA
>CAYMZW010000037.1:25022-26082 GCA_964395005.1 uncultured Rivularia sp. | reverse complement strand
TGCTTGCGAGATATGGACTATTACCTGCGGTTGATTTCCTACAGTATTGCTGCTGGAGATAGTGCGCCAATTCAAGAGATCGGAATCGTTGGTGTTCGCCAAATGTACCAATCCCTTGGCACCCCAATTGAGTCCGTTGCCAAAAGTGTCCGTGCTATGAAAGAAATCGCGACCTCGATTTTGCCCGTAGAAGATATTACTGAAGTTGGAATGTATTTCGATTACTTAGCTGCTGCTCTCGATTAGGCAATAATCTGTTACATTTCAACGTTTGTATATGAGAAGCGGGCAACAACCCCGCACCACAATCTTTTTTGGAATTATTATTATGTCTTCTTCTTCTTTTAGTCAGGGTATGGTTGTCACTATCATCTGTGAAGCGGTTTTACAAGAGCGGTTGATAAAATTATTACAAGCATTAAATGTTTCTGGGTATACGATTATTCCGGCGCAGGGTGCGGGTAGTCACGGAAAACGTATGGGAGATATGGCTGGTTACAACACTAATATTGAAGTCAAAACTATCGTTACATCAGAGATATCCGACCAACTACTTGAAAAACTCAAGCAGTTTCAGGGATCTCACGCATTAATAGCCTTTCGACAAAAAGTAGAAGGTTTATTTGATTAAATGCTGTATTTTTTAAAAAAATAATTTTATCATACCAAATATTTTAATCACGAGCAATATTTGTTAAAAAATGTTATACTTTGAATATGAAAAAACAAAATAAATCTAGTACCATCACCCTTGAAAATAAGGTAGTAGCGCATCGTATTAGTGATGGAAGGGAACTAATCCCCGCCGAGATACAGGCAAATACAAGCTTTGATAACAATCGATTACCTAATACACCTCTTTCAAGAGGTTACACCGTTAATGATGAGGGAATCATTAATAATTACGCAACCGAAACCGATATGTCCTTAACAGACTATCCATCACCAAAACAGCAAAAACATTATATCTTCTTGGGAGCAGGAGCTATGCTACTTGTTACCACCACATTACTAATTGCATTTGCAGCCAGCTAGACGTAAGTATAATTCGTAATATCAC
>CAYMZW010000037.1:1255-24922 GCA_964395005.1 uncultured Rivularia sp. | reverse complement strand
AGCGGCTGTAACAGAGTATAGTCCACGGATGAATCCGGAGAGAAGTTCGTTGGCGGTGAGACAGTGTGCAGAGCGGGGGGTTTCCCCCATGAACAACTGCGTTAGCGCAGCGTCTCCGTTAGCGCAGCGTGTCCGATAGGACATAGGAGATACCCGTTCACGCGGAGCGTGCGGCTCAGGGGGTTCCCCCGCTTAAAGAAACTTCGGGGGGCTTTAAACCGAAAAAAATACTCGGTAACTAAAGCTAGGTATTTCAAAGTCCAAAATATCTAGCTAGTAGGATTGATAATTTAGTTTTCTTTCCAGGTCAAAGCTCTTTATTATTCCCACAGCATAAATTTGATGAATCAACCAATCGAATTATCTTTAGAGCAAGAATTTCAACTCAAAAGCTTTGCCTCGCAAGTACAGCGTATGTCTCGCGAACAAGCTCAAAAGTTCTTAATCATCTTGCATAACCACATGATGATTCAGGAAATAACGTACCGAGAACTTTTGATGCACGAATGGAATTTAGATTCAGGCAAAGCTAAATAAAGCCAAAAAAAGGGTTGCTCCCTTTAAAAGACACTAATCAATAAAAAGCGCTTATTTGATGAATAAGTCAACACGCAATAAAAGGAAAATCATGACAATATTTTCTAAGTTTATTCCCATCTCCCCAGTAATTCAGAATAAGTCCAGTGTTGGAGACCTGAAAAAACGTCTTGATTGGGGTGAACCAGCCTTAACTATCATTGATGTAAGACCTAGAAAATTTTTCAATATTAGTCATATCAGAGGTTCTATTCCGATGCCTCGGGATGAGCCTGCCGCTCTTACTTTTGCTAGTCTCGAATCTAGCCGTGATATTTATGTTTATGCAGAAACTGATGAGCAAACTGCTGTAGCAGCAAGCAAACTGCGCCAAGCTGGTTATCAAAACGTTTCTGAACTAATCGGTGGTCTAGCTGCTTGGAGAAAGGCTAAATATCCAATTTAAGGTTGGTGGTCTATGCCTGTAAAACAAGTCTAAGTATTCAACTAAGATAAAGAATTTTCAGCTTGATTACAAACATCACTTCGTAAACAGATTTTTTCGCTTATTTCTGGGCGATGATGATGCACTTTTAATCCAATGTAGGAGTCTCTATATTATGTCTATGACTATCAAGTCTGCTCAGTCGATTTTTTCAGATACTCAAGTTGCAAATGTTGTTCCAAGTACAATTGAGCAATTCAATCGACTAAATGCTGAAAATCAACTGGCACTAATCTGGTTTGCCTATACAGAAATGGGTAAAACAATTACGATTGCTGTTCCTGGTGCAACCAGTATGGTCTTTGCTCAAAAACTGCTTGACCAGATTAAGCAGATGTCTCCTACAGAGCAAACACAAGCCATGTGCGATTTAGCAAACCACACTGACACTTCCATCTGCCGTTCTTATAGCTCTTTCACTACTAATCTAAAGTTGGGCTTCTGGAATCAGTTGGCAGAATGGATGGAACAGGGACTTGTTGCACCAATTCCCCAGGCTTACAAACTTTCTTCTGAGGCTAATGCCGTGCTTCAGGCAATTGAGAATACCGATCCAGGACAGCAAATTACCATACTGCGTAATATTGTCCTTAATATGGGATTTGACTCCAATTCTTCTGATAATAGCCAAAAAGGTAGAAAACCTATAGCTGTCCCCACAAAGATAGCAAACCCAATCAAAACTAAGATTGAAGGCATAACTAATACCGCAGTGGTGAGTTACATCAACAATATGAATGTTAACGACTTTGAAACTGCTGTTAACTTATTTGCTTCTAATGGTGCTTTGCAACCGCCTTTTCAAAAACCAATTATTGGTCGCGAAGCCGTTCTGAACTATATGCTCGAAGAATGCGAGGGACTTAAATTGATGCCAGAAGCAGGCACTATTGAGTCAATAAAAGATGGGTATACCTCGATTAAAGTTATAGGCAAAGTAGAAACTCCTTGGTTTGGTTCTAGTGTCGGTATGAACATATCCTGGCGCTTTTTGCTCGATCCTCAAGACCAAATTTTCTTTGTAGCGGTTGATCTACTCGCATCACCAAAAGAACTACTCAACCTAGTTCGTCAAAAGGTAAATTAACCCTTTTCTGTCAAACTGGGATGAAACCTTAATTTTTCGTTGGCTGAAACATCGAAAATTCGTTAATTTTTCCAAGAGTGATAAATGAGGGTTAAGCATAGGTTTCCAAGCTCCCGGCAAGTGAGAATTGAAAATCTTGCTATGTTTACTAGCTCAATCAAACACTTTGTTGTTCTAACTGTGGGCTATCGCTGATATCTCAATATTCAATTTAGGAATCGTTATGGCAAAGAAAAAAGGCAATAGAGAATCTAAAAAACCAAAAAAACAATCCGATGGCACAAAGAAGCAAAAGAAAGACCCTAATAGATTTGACGGACTAGGCTTAGGAACGAGCAAAAATGAAAATAAATAAGAAATACAAAAACCACCCCGCGCTTCATCAAGCACCAATAGGCGAAGCAGCATTGATTATTGCCCCTAGAGACAGTGAATCTGTTTTCAAATGGATAGAAAGTAGTGGTCGATTCAAATCCCATGAATCCGATAAGTCCCTTTCGGATAAGCCAACAAGCGAAGTTGAAGATATTTTAGACCAAGAGGAAGAATTAGACGAACAATTAAATAATAAAGAATAATTTATGTTTCTATCCGTTAAAGTGTTACCATAGTATGTATGAAAATTCAAGCGTTAGATATTCGACCTGGCGATCGCATTATTGCCTACTTCAATAATAAGATGCAGGTTTGCACGGTGAAGTACGTCTCTAATCCCGATAAAACCAACATCACGCTATCAGTATTTGTTGGTGAGCGTTATCGCCATTCAAGCTCTGGAACAATTCGATTTAAACCAGAAGCTTTATTAGAATTGACGGATAAATTCAAAAAACAAGAGCCTGGTTTGGCAGTGGAAACTGTCAACGGGACTTAGATAACAGCTAACTTTTGAGAAAATGGGCGAGCCTGAATCTAAAATCTCATTGTGGTGTTGTTATTTTAGATTTTATATTTTGGAAACACCCAAAATCTATTTGTCTCGTTCAACTTCTAAATTGATATATTTTCAAATATTTATCGCACCAATTAACCATTTCCTGTTTTTACGCAACTAACTGCCTGCTTTTATAAACTAACTGTTAGTTGTTAGTTGTTAGTTGTTAGTTGCATTCACATAAATAACTGTTAACTGTTAACTGCTCACTGCTCACTGCTCACTGCTCACTGCTCACTGTTAACTGTTAACTGTAAATACTTATCGCACCAATTAACCATTTCCCAAAGTACGTGAGCAACTGCTTCTTGGGAACGATAACCGTGTGCTTCTGTTGGTAATTCTACCCATCGCACGGTTGCTCCTAATCCTTTGAGTGCTTCGTATAAACGTTTGGTTTGTAAGGGATATGTTCCTGCGTTGCTATCGTTTTCGCCGTGGATTAACAATAATGGTGCTTTGATTTGGGATGCGTGGGTAAAGGGTGACATATTGATGTAAGTTTCTTGTGCTTCCCAAAAGTTACGCTGTTCTCCTTGAAAACCAAATGGTGTTAGGGTGCGGTTATAAGCTCCACTTCTGGCAATTCCCATACAAAATAAATCTGTATGTGCAAGTAAATTTGCGGTGGTAAATGCGCCGTAGGAGTGCCCGCCGATACCAATTTTATTTCTATTTGCAATGCCGCGCTCTACTAGATAATCTACTGCGGCTTGCGCTCCGGCAATTAATTGCTCTACATAAGTATCGTTGGGTTCGTTTTCTCCTTCACCGATTATTGGTAATGTTGCTCCAGAAAGTACGGCGTATCCTTGGGTTAGTAAAAATAGTACAGAAGAACGGGTGGGGCGGCTGAAAGTGTTTTCGGCTGTGGTTATTTGCCCTGCAAATTCTTTGTCTTTGAATTCTTCGGGGTACACCCACAATATTGTCGGTAAGGGGCCATCTCGTTTAATGTCGTAGTTGGGAGGTAAATATAGTTTGGCTGATAGCTGTACTCCATCGGCTCGCTGATATTGAACCAATTCTTTATAAATTCCTGCTAATTGCGGTGCCGGATCTTGGTAATCGGTAAGTGCTTTTTTTTCTCCATCATTCCGAGAAAACCGCATGATATTCGGTGGTTCTGTTTGTGACTGACGCACGGTAATTAATTGTTGGGCTTCGTCGTCAAGTACGGCAAATATTTGCTCGTAATAAGGATCTTGACATTGCCATAACCGCTCTTTTTCTTGGGTTTCTAAATTAAAACTATCTAAAAATGGATATACACCATCGGCAGATGCACCACGTCCGCTGAGGTATATATTTTGACCGTCGGGAGTGAAGCGGAGAACTTTGTAACGGTAGTCTCCCTGTTTTGTTAGTGGTGTTCCGGGAGCGTTGTATTTATCTTCAAAACTGCGATCGAATAGTAGTTGTGGTGGTGTATCTGGATTATTTGGATAAATTCGCCAAGTTCTCGAACGACGGGTATCGTACCATTTTTCGTAGGCGATCGCCGTATCTGCTTTTCCCCAAATTATGGAGTTAAAGCGATATTCCGACTTCCAGATTTGAGTTGGTGTTGCGGTGAATGGTGCTTCTAGAATAAATAAAGCATCGCGATCGGGAACTTCGATTGCGGGATCGCCTTCATCTAGTGCTTCTACCCAAGCCAATGTAGCTTTTACATCACTGCGCCACGATATTCGTCTTCTGCCTTTTCGTACTGCATCGAATTTGATAGAACGTTCTTCATCAAGGGGTAAATTTGCAACTTGATAAATTTGGTTTCCATTATTATCAATTACATATATATTTTTGGGAAAACGGGCTGCGGGTACTTGATAAGAAAATGGTTTAAGAATGCTAGAAATTAAAATAAAATTGCTATCTGGTGAAGGAATTGCTGCACTAATTAAAGACGATGAAATTAATTGAGTACGGTTGCCTTCGAGAGTGATTTTTTCTAAAGTTGAAGTTAAATAGTATTCAAATAATGCTTCGTCGTAGTCATTTTTGAGCAAATTTGTATAAGTACGAGTTGGTTTTTTGCTGCCTAAGTTTTCCTGAATTAAAGGGCCACTAGGAACGTTAGATTTTGTTGGTGCTTCACCGCTTTGAGAAAATTTACAAATTAAGGTTTCATTATCAAGCCAACTGTAGGGAGTTCCATAAGCAGCATTAAGTACGGGTTCGGTTAAACGTTTAACATTTCCATCTGCAACGTGTAAAACCCAAAGTTCTAAACCTGTTTCTTGAGTAAGAGTAAACGCAAGCTTTTGACTATCTGTAGACCATTTAACAAAGCCAATGCGGGGATTTTCTGGTAATTCTATTGTTTTAATATTTTCAGGAGAATCTACCGCTTTAAGCTTCATACTGTAGTAAGTATTCTGACGAGCGGGGCCGTTAGTTCGCGGATTCAAGCGAAAACCTGCCACAGCAACTTCAATTTCGGCTAGTAAAGCGATGGGAACTAACTGCGACTGCTCTAACTCTACCATCCACTGTCTGTCAGGAGAAATACGGATTTGCGGTGGAGGTGATGCTTCCAGGATTTGATTAATAGGTTGCGGTGGAGTTTGCCAAACTTGTTCGGTAGAATTGTTCATTTAGTTGTGCGTATAGTTGTACGTGAGTACTTTTGTAATCGTAGAACATCAACAAAAGTTACACAAATGCTAGTTATTTAAAAGATATTATTAAATATAGATAACTGCGATCGCCCGATTTTATTTAAGTATTTATACTTTTATTATATTAGCATAAATGTAACTTAGCATACTTAATAATATTATTTTTTGAAAACAGAATAATAAATGATTTTAAACATTTTTGAATATTGATAACATATTTAGGTAAAATAGCGGATATTATCATCAAAACGATTTTCAGATATTACTGATTACTAAATTGGTATATGTTATATATAGTACATAGAAGACAATCGTCTATTTTGCAAAAAATTTGGTTGTGAATAACTCTATCTATATATAAATTTATTAATATTCAAGACTATGACATCTGACTCAAATATTTTAGATGCCCAAATTCAAGAGCAATTAGAACAGCAAAAAGCACTTTTGTGTGTAATTAAGTCAATTCGGCAACCGTTAGATTTACAAACTATTTTTCAAACTACTGCAACTCAAGTTCGTCAGTTACTTAAAGCTGACAGAGTAGCTGTATTTAAATTCGATATTGAAAATGATTGGGAAGGGGAGTTTGTCTCAGAAGATGTTGCATCTGGTTGGGATTCGGTAATTACTAAGAAAGTTTATGATTATTGTTTTGGGGAACAGTTTGCGATTCATTACCAAGAAGGTAGAGTGCAAGCGGTTGCTGATATTTATGCAGCAGGTTTGAGCGATTGTCATGTTGATATATTGAGTCAATTTCAAGTTCGCGCAAATCTGATTGTTCCACTATTGCAAGAAAATGTTTTATGGGGTTTGCTGTGCGTGCATCAATGCAGCGATACTCGCAACTGGAAAGAATCCGAGATTGAATTTATTCGCTTAATTGCCGAACATTTTACTGTTGCGATTCAACAAGCCGAATATCTGAAAAGATTAGAAATAAAAAAGATAAAACTGACTCAAGCAGCTCAACGCGACAAAGTAATTACTCATATTGTTAACAAGATTCGTAAAACTTTAGATATTGAGACAATTTTTAAGACAACAACTCAAGAATTACGAGAATTAATCCAAGCCGAACGAGTTGCTATTTTTCGCTTTAATCCAGATTGGAACGGTGATTTTGTTGCTGAATCTTTTGCAGAAGGATGGACTCCTTTAGTTAATATTCAACCTACTATTAATGATACTTATTTACAGGAAACTCAAGGTGGAAGTTACGTTGAGAATAAGACACTTACAGTTAATGATATTTATCAAGCCGATTTAACACAGTCTCATCTCGCTCTCTTAGAACAAATTGAAGCGAAAAGTTTTGCAGCTGCTCCGATTTTTCAAGGAGAAAAGCTTTGGGGAATAATCGCTGCTTATCAAAACTCTGCACCTAGAATTTGGCTTGAAGATGAAGTGGAAATAATTACCCAGAGTGGAGCGCAAATTGGTATAGCATTAAGACAGCATCAGTTATTATCTAAAGCTAGAAACCAAGCAAAGCAACAAAAAACTTTAACTGGAGTAATTACCAGAATTCGAGAATCTTTGGATTTAGATACTATCTTCCAAACAACTGTTACAGAAGTTCAGCAAATGTTAAAAGCCGACAGAGTAGCAGTTTTTCAATTCCATCCCGAACAAAATTGGGAAGGAGAATTTGTTTGGGAAAGTGTTGCTGATAATTGGGATTCTGTTGTTTCAGCCAAAGTTTACGATCATACTTTTGGAGAAAAATTTGCGGTTCACTATCAAAAAGGTAGGGTACAAGCAGTTGCAGATATTTACGCTGAAGATTTGAGCGATTGTCATTCCTCAATTTTAGGTAGATTTCAAGTTCGCGCTAATTTGGTTGTTCCCTTACTTAAAGGAGAAGATTTATGGGGTTTATTGTGCGTGCATCAATGTGCTAATCCTCGTAATTGGGAACAGGAAGAAATTGAATTTACCCGTCAAATTGCCGATAATTTAGGGGTTGCTCTACAGCACAATCAAACTTTATTAGAAGCTCAATATCAAACACAACAGCAAAAAGCATTAACTGGTGTCATTACCCGAATTCGCGAATCATTAGATTTAGAAACAATCTTCAAAACCACCGTTACTCAGGTACGTCAACTTCTTAAAGCCGATAGAGTCGGGGTTTTTCGTTTTGATACAAAAACTGATTGGGAAGGAGAATTTATTTACGAAGATGTTGCTAACGGTTACGCTTCAGCTATTTCAAACAAGGTTTACGATCACTGCTTTAGCGAAAAATTTGCCCCACTTTATCAACAAGGTAGAGTAAACGCGATCGCTGATATTCATCAAGAGGAATTTAAGCATTGTTACCTAAAAATTTTAGAACAATTCCAAGTGCGGGCTAATGTGGTTGCTCCTTTATTAAAAGAAGGTGAATTATGGGGTTTATTATGTATTCATCAATGTAATGCTCCTCGTAACTGGAAATCTTCAGAAGTTGAATTTATCAGCCAAATAGCCGAGCAGCTTAGTATTGCTTTAAAACAAGATTTATATTTAAAGCAAGTTCAAATGCAAGCGGTACAGTTAGCAGAAGCCACCGAAAGAGAAAAGGCGATGGAAAGACAAAAACTTCTAGCTGCAACGGTTGATAAAATTCGTCAGTCACTTGATATAAAAACGATTTTTAAAACAACTACCCAAGCAGTAAGAGAATTATTAGAAGTTGAAAGAGTCGCAATTTACCGCTTTAATTCCGATTGGAGAGGTAAATTTGTCGCAGATTCATTTAAAGACGATTGGGAACCTGTTATTAATACAAAACCAATTATTCAACCCACAATTTCTGATGATGACGATGATGATAATCTACCCCGCAACGAAACCTTTGTTCCCATTTCCCAAGGTGATAAATTATGGGGACTTTTAGTTGCTTATCAAAACTCACAACCCCGCTACTGGAAAGATGAAGAAGTTAATTTATTAGCCCAAGTTGGTACGCAATTAGGAATAGCCATTCAGCAAGCAGAATTACTCGAAAAAACTAAAACTCAAGCCACAAAACTTGCTCAAGCATTACAAGAATTAAAGCAAACTCAAGCCAAATTGATTCAAGGTGAAAAAATGGCAGGTTTGGGACAGTTAATAGCTGGAGTTGCCCATGAAATAAATAATCCTGTCAGCTTTATTTTTGGTAATTTAACTTATGTAACTCAATACGCCGAAGATTTGCTCAAAACAGTTACTCTTTGTCATCAACATCTTTCTAGTTTACCAGTAGATATTCAAAAGCAAATTGAAGAAATCGATTTAGATTTTATTATTACAGACTTACCAAAAACTCTCAAATCGATGAAAATAGGAGCAGAGCGGATTAGTGAAATTGTGTTGTCACTGCGTAACTTTTCCCGTAAAGATGAAGCAGATTCAAAAGTAGTCAACATTCACGAAGGATTAGATAGCACTTTATTAATATTAGGAAATCGATTAAAACCAAATGGCGAATATCCAGGAATTTCAATTATTAAAAAATATGATGAATTACCGTTATTAGAATGCTTTCCGGCTCAGTTAAATCAAGTATTTATGAATATTTTGAGTAATAGTATTGATGCCTTAGAACAAAAGTTTACTGCATCATCAACAAAATCCTCGAAAGTAGCTTTGAATATCGAAATTACTACCGAAGCAGTTGATGATAAAGTGATAATTAAAATCGCTGATAACGGTTCGGGAATACCAGAAGAAGTAAAAAACAAAATATTTGACCCATTCTTTACTACAAAAGAAGTCGGAAAAGGAACGGGATTAGGATTACTTATTTGCTATCAAATTGTAGTAGAAAAACATCACGGTCAAATTAAATGTTCTTCTCAAGTAGGAGAAGGTACGGAATTTACGATTGAATTGCCGATTCAAGCTGGTGTTTGAAAATAATAAAATAGACATCTCCGAAAAAGAAAAAAGACCCCTCTCCAAACCTCTCCCCTACAAGGTGAGAGGCTTTAAAATCCCACTTCCCTCATAGGGAAGGGGGTAGGGGGGTTAGGTTTACAATTAAGTAAATGTTTTCCCGAGATGTCTAATGAATTTGAATGCTTTCGATGTTCATTTCATGAGAATATATAGGAGATATAATTTATATTATTCCTGCTTTAGATAAAAGTTATGCCAGAAAAATTATCAACACTTCATCAAGCGCTCGATCTAGTAGAAACACTCGAACCCGAAGAACAAGCAATCTTACTTAATATTATTAGCAAGCGTTTAGCTCAACAGCGTCGAAATGAGCTTATAGAAGACATAGCACAAGCGAGAGATGATTACCAAAAAGGTAATATTAAACGTGGCTCTATTGCCGATTTAATGGCGGAGTTAGATGAATGAAAAATTTGGTTTGGAGTGCAAAGTTTGTACGTAAATTTAAACGCCTAACAAAGAAAAATGCACAACTGAAAATTCAAATTGAGAAGACATTAGAATTATTAATAGAAGATCCTTTTGATTCCAGTTTGCGAACTCATAAATTAAAGGGTGATTTAGATGGAGTATAGTCTTGTTCGGTAGATTTTGACGCTTTAATTAAAATCCATAATTCAAAATCCCACCATAAAACCATCCGTTACCCTTCCCCCATCCGCTGCCACCATCCGTTGCCACCATCCGTTGCCAAAATCCCCTCACCGCATATTCACCACTTTCGCCGAATTTTTCTGCTCTCGTCGTTCCTGCAAAGCTTTATCAATTAATTTCGCAACCAACCAAGAAACCGAGCGCTCCTCTTCTTCTCCCCATTCTTCCAATTCTTTCTTCCACTCCGGAGGAATATAAGCAACTACTCTATCTAAATTTGTTTTACCACCCATATCAAGTTTTCCAGCAATTTGCTAGTTCATGCTGTGCTAGCATAGCATAGCATCTCTAAACGAAATTTGGTTTAAACAAACATAAATATGAACAATCAAAATTTACTTTCTATAGGTGGAAATAAAACACAAAAAAAAGGACTTGTCTTGCTTTCTTCAAGAGAGTTAGACAAAATGCGCGTTGTCGGGAAGCTCGCAGCGAATCTGCTCAATCATCTCGAACCGATGGTGCAACCGGGAGTGACTACAAAAGAATTAGATGACGAAGCGGCTCGTTTTATCAAGGAAAATGGTGCCGTGAGCGCGACTATAGGTTATGCTCCTCCCAATCATCCACCTTATCCAGGGCACGTTTGTACTAGCGTTAATGAAGTTGTTTGTCACGGAATTCCGTCTGCAAAGCAAGTTCTGAAGGAAGGAGATATTATCAATATTGATGTGACTCCGATTTTAGATGGTTATCACGGCGATACTTCTAGAACATTTTTAGTAGGAGATGTATCGGATAAAGCTAAGAAGCTAGTGGAAGTTACTAGAGAATCAATGATGCGAGGAATTGCTCAAGTTAAGCCCGACGGTAGAATAGGTGATATCGGTGCGGCAATTCAGGAATATGCTGAAGCAAACGGTTACTCAGTAGTACGGGATATGGTTGGACATGGTGTCGGCAGAGTGTTTCATACAGAACCCCAAGTTCCTCATTATGGCAAAAGAAATACCGGAATGAAGTTGCGGAAGGGAATGGTGTTTACCATTGAACCGATGTTGAATGAAGGTACTTACAAGCTAAAATTTCTTAAAGATGGCTGGACTGTAATTACTCAGGATAGAAAATTATCGGCTCAATTTGAGCATACCGTTGCCGTGACAGATGATGGTGTGGAAATTTTAACTCTGGCTGATTGAATTTTTGTTGGATTATCCGCGAATTGGTTTGTAGAGACGCGATATATCGCGTCTCTACATTTTGGTAGGGAATTTTTTATTTCTATTTCTTTTTTTGCCCAATTTATTACTTTTATTTATTTCAATTCAGCGTAGATTAATTGAAGTAAACGTTTATTGCTTTGAGCTTCTGCAAAAAATGCATCCCATCATCGTTCAAAGCTATCAACAAAAAATACCTGTTTTATGGGTTCATCAAATTTATCCTTCAAGCTTCCATCTCGCTACAGTAGCTTTTTACCTCGCTTTTTTCGATTGGCATCTGTAAGTATTATCTCTAATATGATGGTGCCTTTATCTGGCATAGTTGATACTGCATTCCTCGGACATTTGGCAGATATTCGTCATTTGGCAGGGGTGATTTTAGCAAGTATTTTATTTGATTATCTCTACAGAATTTTGAAGTTTTTTAGAAACGGTACTAATGCTATTACCGCTGAAGCTGTGGGAGAAAATGATGAAAAGGGCATAGTTTTGGCTTTATTGCGGAGTGGTTTAATTGCTTTGGCGATCGCCTTTATAATCCTAATCGTGCAATATCCCATTCAAAAATTGGGTTTTGCGATTCTGGCTGGCTCTGCTGACGTTGAAGTTTTTGGTATAGATTATTTTAATGCTCGCATTTGGGCTGCACCTGCGGTGTTACTTAATTTTGTGTTCATTGGTTGGTTTTTGGGAAGAGAGATGAGCGTTTTGGTATTGCTGATTTCTTTTGTAGGCAATGCTTCTAATGTTGTTTTAGACTATTTAATGATTATTCGATGGGGTTGGGGAAGTGCGGGAGCGGGATTAGCTACAGCTTTGAGTCATTATTTAGCGCTGTTGGTAGCTTTAATTGGGGTGGTTTTCAGTTTACAAAAGAAAAGATTTCCCGCATTTAAAGAAGTTTTTGATTGGCAAGCTTTGAAAGCGAGTGTAGTACTCAAAAGCAATATTCTTATTCGTTATTTAGCTATGATTACCGCTTACTCTATTTTTACTAACCTGAGTGCGGCGATGGGAAATGAAGTAATTGCAGAAAACGGATTGCTGCTGCAAATTGTATTATTAAGTCAGTTTACGGTTAACGGAATTGGTTTAACAACTCAGTCTTTGATAGGTAATTTTAAAGGTAAAGGTGAAACCGAGAAAATGATGCCTTTATTGCAAGTATCAATTTTCACTGGGGTGTTAATTGCATCTATATTCGCTTCAGTAACAATTTTATTTCCGCAAACAATTTTTGGTTTACTAACCAGTCATACAGATATCAGTCAATCGGTTGTTAATTATAGGGATTGGTTGCTACCGCTGCTCACTTGTGGTGCGATCGCATTTATGTTTGAAGGGTATACTGTTGGGTTAAGAGAAGGAGCAAGACTGCGTAATTCTGCTTTGATTGCTTTGGGATTAGGATTTGCTCCTGTTGCGATTATGGGTTGGTATTTTCAGAATAATCATTTGCTGTGGTTATCGCTGGTATTTTATATGGCAACATTAATGGTGGCTCTGGGAGTGCAGATTCCCCGAATGCAGAAGGGAGCAATAATTTAGTTAGGAATTTTAGAAGTTGGGAGTTAGAAGTTTTTAATTATTTATTCTCCCTCCTCTACCCGTTGCCCGAACTCTATTTCATTAACCCTTATATAGCAATCCGAATTTGAACGTGAGAAAACACGTAGATGTAGGATTGAAATAATAAGTAAATTTTTATTCATACCTGGCGACTATAAGTCGCGGCTATACAGGCGAAACCCGCCTGCGCGGCTTGTTTGATTAAGTCCACGCAGGTGGACTTCGTTTGTGTAGTAGCGGTTTTAACCGCCAGTTGATTTATCAATTTCTCACAAATCATTTAGGATTGCTATATAACAGTCGGCGTTGAGTGATTGATTTCCAAATATGTGATGCATATTAATTGAATTAGGAAGGAAAATTTCATTTACTTATCAATAGTTTCTAAGCGGGCAAACGCATCTAACATTAATAAAACTAAATGGACAAAAAATGAAGCTTATGTATGTGAGACAAAAATAGAATTTATCGGCAATCTAATTTTTATCAGTAAATTAAAAGTAATAATTATATCTTGTCTGACCTCAGTAAATTGAGCTTAATCCAGTATTTTGGGGCTTTATTGAGAATTAGCCCTAATATATTGACAACATACCTTAGCCCTGTTAGATTAACCATGCACTTTCACTTTACCTGATTAGATAAAAGTCAGTTAGAGTGCGGGCAAGTAAATTAAGTAGTTATTATCATCTTAATCAAAAATATGAAAAAAATTTTAATTAGTCATCCTATTCATCAGGATACTATTATTAAACTTGGACTTGAAGAAAAAATATCTATATTAAGTAAAAATAGAGAAGAAATATTTTTATATGTTCCTGACATTGGATATAACAAAATTCAAAATAAAGATAAAAATTCAGATAAATTGATTTATCACCTCGAAAATTTTCAACCAGATATTCTTATTGTAGGGAGTAATGATGTACCGGGTATTGCAATTACTTCTTGGCGTAAAGCTGTGGGTAAAAATAAAAATCTTCTTATCATTAGACGAGGGGTAGATACTAGAGCTATAGATATTCAGACTGCACGGGAACACAATGTATTAGTTACTAATCTCCCAGGCATTAATTCTCCTTATGTTGCTCAACACATGATTAAGTATTTAAATCTTAAAAACGCTAACATAAATAGCAAAATTGCTATTATTGGTATAGGTAATATTGGCAAAGTAATTGCTAATCAATCTATAGAAGACGGGCTAAATGTCTACTTATTTAGTCCATCCTTACAAGATAGAAATAAGCGTTTATCAACATTGAATATTAGGGGAATCAATCCTGAAAAAGTTATCTGTACTCTTTCTATAGACGAGGTTATTCAAGATGCTTATTATGTAGCAATTGCTATCCCTTGGTTAAATAATTCCGGTCTTAATAATGCGGGAATAATTGAAAAAAAACATATTGATAGTTTAGGCTTAAATGCAAAGATTGTTTCGGCTTCAGTCCCTTTAATTTTTTCTAACCAAGCACTTACTATGATGAATAATTTAGCCAAAGAAAAAAAAATATTTGTTCGCATTGATACTTCCAAAAGTCGTGCCGATGAAGTAAGAGAAAAATATATTCATCTAGATATTCATCACAATCAAGCTTTCGCTGCTTCTGAATGCCAGATAGCTTTAGATGAAGCTATCTTAGATAAAATACGAACTTTTACTTAAATCAAAGAATGGCGAACACAGATGAGTTGCAGAACATTCAGGCATAAACCCAGTCTAGCTCTGGGTTCGACAAAGTACTCTGACTAATCTGTACTAAATGCTCTGCTAAATTCAGTAGGGGAGGAAAATTTCTCCCCCAAGTGCGATAGCGAAGCGAGAAAGGCAAGGGTTCGTAGCTCCGGAATGCGCGTCCCTCAGAGCGAAGACAGCGCCTACTAAGAACTTTTTTACCTGTCAAAACTAATGAAACGAAATACTAGTACTTGTTTCTTCTTCGTCACCATACCACCGCGAAGCAAGTTCACATAAATGCTCCAGCGGTTCAGATAGTTCTTTTCCACGATTGGTCAAACTATAGGTAACTTTAGGAGGAATTGTCGGCTCATGGTGTCGATGAATCATTCCTGCTGCTTCTAACATCCTCAATCGTTCTGTTAAAACTTTAGTTGAAATTCCCTCAACTTTGGATCTCAATTCACCGAAGCGTAGAGAACCATTTGCATCCAAAATACACAAGATATAAAGCGTCCATTGTCCCGATAGCTGACTGAGCAGTTTAGCTAGTGGATTGCATTTAGGCTCTGCTGTATGTAATTTTAGTTTATCCAAGATACTTAGTTACTTTTTGGTAGCTACTTTACTTTAGTAATTAATAGTTTTACTGTCTAGATTAATAAGTAAAGTTTTGAAATATTTAACCAAATGACAAATATTTTACATATAGATTCGAGTCCTCGTGGCGATCGCTCAAAGTCTCGCAAGCTGACAAAAGAATTTATCACTAAATGGCAAGCTTTACATCCTCAAAATAGTTATACTTACCGCGATCTGAGAAAATCACCAATTCCTCACGTCACAGAAGAATGGATTGCGGCTGACTATACTCCATCACAAGCACGAACCCCAGAAATGATTGATGTCCTCAATTTTTCTGACGAGCTAGTCGATGAGTTTCTTGCAGCCGAGCGTTGTATTTTTAGCGTTCCTATGTACAACTTGAGCATTCCTTCTGGTTTTAAAGCTTACATCGATTACATTGTTAGGGTTGGTCGCACTTTTGCTGTTATGGATGGAGAATTCAAAGGATTAGCTGAAGGAAAAAAGATTTTGTTCATTACAGCACGGGGTGGTGAGTATGGTACTGGTTCACCTTTTGAAGGTTGGGATGCTCAAGAACCTGCTCTACGTTTTGCCTTTCAATTTATTGGTGTAACTGATATTCAGTTTATCCATGCGAATGGTTTGGATTTAGGAGATGAAGCACGTCAGCGAGGACTCAATGAAGCAAGAATGGCAATTGAGAATTTGGTTGTAAATTGGTAATTCAAATGAATAATATACAAGTAATTCAAGAACTGTATCGAGCATTTCGCGAACAAGACTACGATGCATTCCGTCGCATTACAACAGACGACCTCGAATGGATTCAAAACGAGGGATTTCCGGGTGGTGCTATACGTAAAGGTGCATCCGAAGTTATTAAGGGAGTTTTCCAAGCTAACAATAATAACTGGAAAAACTTCACTTACAATATTGAAGAATTTCTAGATGCAGGCAACTCCGTAATTGCGATCGGTAGGTATTCTGGGTACAACCGTATTACAGGCAAGCCCATGAGTGCAGCTGCAACACATATATACAACTTGCGTGATGGAAAAGTTTGTCGCTTTCGTATGTACGCCGATACTAAAACAATTTGGGATGCAATGTCATGATAATTACTAAGGAAAATAAATTATAAGGAAAATAAAAACTATACCAGCAGAATAAGCACCATTTGGTAAACTCAGAAAGTTGTTAAAAAATCTTTTAAAATGGCGCAGATGACTTTCGAGCAATATCAACAGCCAAAAAGCAATTGGTGGAATAACTGGTGGAAAAACATTATTGCTGTGGTTGCAGTTGTTAATCTTATTGAGAATTTAACCGATAATTTTCGAGTTGCTTTACGCAAACAACTTCAAGATAAAAAACTTCAGCAAGAATTACAACCGTTGATTTCTGACTTATTAGAAGAATTAAAGCTTAATTATGTTCAACGTGCCAAAGAAGAAAACCCCGAAGCAACCATGAGCGAAGCAATGGAAATCAGCGAGCAGTACCATGAAAGTTAGGAGTTTTCTTGTTCCTAAGTTCCACCGTGAGTAATACAGTTTGCGAGGCTCTGCCTCGCCCTATGACACTGGAGGCAGAGCCTCAAGCGATGGATTCCCAGCCAGAGACTGGGAACCAGATTGAGCCAGAGACTGGGAACCAGATCGAGCGATGGATTTCCAGCCAGAGACTGGGAACCAGATTGATGAGCGATTCAGGCATTTCGATCCAAAAATGTGATTTTATTAATTAACTTCTCAGGAAACTCTCATATACTTATCAATACTTTCTCAGATTAATAAGGCAAATTAAAAACAATTCAACTTTCGACAAAGATTATTTGATTCCAAAGAGGTGTATGATGTTTCTTTTAATTCCAACACAACAGTACTTTCACAGTTTTAATTCATTACAAAATTTTAAATCAATTGATACCTAATAAAATTACGAATAGCCAGCAACGACATGACAATTTTTCTTACACTTGCCATTGTTGTTTTGGCATTGATTTTATTTGTTGCTGAATGGGTTCCTTCAGATATAGTCGCTATTATAATCACGCTACTTTTAACAATTCTCGGTTTAATTACTCCGGAAGAAAGTATAAGTGGTTTTAGTAATTCTGCTACTATTACCGTGATGGCAATGTTTATTCTCAGTGCTGGTATTTCCCGTACTGGAGCTATCCAAATTGTTAGCGAACTATTACTTAAGTTAGGTGGAAAACGCCCTTTTCAGCAAATTTTTATACTGGGTTTAATTGTAGGGCCAACTACAGCATTTATTAATAATACCGCCGTTGTTGCCGTGTTTTTACCGATTGTGGAAGAATGGTGTAGAAGACAAAGAATTTCAGTTTCTAAGTTACTAATTCCTTTATCGTATGCTGCTATTCTCGGCGGAATGATTACGGTAATTGGTACTTCTACAAATGTGTTAGCAAGCGGTTTATCCGAACAGTTAGGATATGGAACATTTAGCTTATTTCAATTTACCAAGTTAGGGTTAGTCACTTTTTCTATCGGTTTAATTTATCTTTCAGTAATAGCACCCAAGCTATTGCCAAATCGGAGAAAACACACCGATGATATTCTTACCCAAGATTACGGTTTAAAGGATTATATTAGTGAAATACTGATTCCACCAGGTTCTACTTTAGTCGGAAAAACCTTAGATTCTACTGGTTTACAACATAAATTTGATGTAGATGTATTAGAAATCATTGCTAACGAAACGCACTTTCATCAACCTTTAGAGGATAAAAAACTACAAGCTTGCTCGGTGCTTTTAATTAGGAGTAGTCGAGAGGACTTAATCAAAATTAAAGATGAAGAAGGTGTGGAAATTTTACCGGAATTCATCAAAAACAAAAAGTCTTTACAAGCCCAATTGAGTACGGAGAATGAAGGTATTGCAGAGGTTCTCATTCCTTCTAGTTCCAGCCTTATCGGTTCAACTGTCAAAGAAGTACGCTTTCGTCAACGCTATAATGTCACGGTTTTAGCAGTACATCGCGGACAAGAAATTACACGAGAGCGTCTAAGTGAAATCCGATTAAAATTTGGCGATGTGCTTCTAGTTCAAGGCCCCAAACAAAGTCTTGTAGGTTTGCAAATCAATCGAGACTTCTTGGTACTAACACAGCGAGAATTAGAAACACTTAGACGTGACAAGGCTTCAATTGCGATCGGAATTGGTTTAGGAGTTGTTGCTGTTGCAGCGTTTAAATTGTTACCTATTCTGATCAGTTCTCTGGTTGGTGTGGTGTTGATGGTTTTAACTGGCTGTCTTAAACCCAGAGAAATATACAGCGCAGTACGTTGGGACATTATTTTTCTCCTTGCTGGTTTAATACCTTTGGGTATCGCAATGGAAAAGTCTGGTGCAACTCAATGGTTAGCTAATAATTTAGTCGCAATCGGGGGAAACCTTTCTGGTTATTGGATACTGACATTTTTCTTTATTCTCACTTCCATATTTACAGAAATGATTTCCAACAATGCATCAGTAGTTTTGATGTTACCAATTGCAGTCAATGTAGCAGAGAAACTAAATTTTAGTCCTTTCGCTTTCATGCTTACTGTTATCTTTGCAGCATCTAACAGCTTTATCACACCAATTGGATATCAGACAAACACGATGGTTTACGGAGCAGGAGGTTATAAATTTACCGATTTCATCCGAGTTGGTACTCCATTAAATCTCCTGATGACCATAATCGTACCACCATTGATTATCTTGTTCTACGGACTTTGAATCAGTTAACAGTGAGCAGTTAACAGTGAGCAGTGAGCAGTGAACAGTTACCAAATAGGAGTACACAATTACCCATTACCTATTACCCATTACCCATTACCAATACTATGTCTCAAACCATGTCTTTAATTCAACCCCACGGTGGTAAACTCGTTAATCGTTTATTATCTGCACAAGAAACTAAACAAACCTTAGTCAAAGCCTTAAATTTACCTCGTCTAACTCTATCCATCCGTAATATTGCCGACTTAGAATGTATTGCTAGTGGTGTTTACAGTCCTTTAGAAGGATTTGTCAACGAGCAAGAATATAACTCTATTGTCAAAGATATGCGTTTGACTAACGGTATTGCTTGGAGTATTCCGGTAACATTACAAATTCCTGAATCTGTAGCAGATGAATATAAGTTAGATTCTGAAATTGCTTTAGCTCATCCTAACGGCGAAATACTTGCGGTAATGAATATCATTAGTAAGTTTAAGCCTAACCAAAGTTTTGAAGCAGAACAGGTTTACCGAACTTCTGAAGAAACTCATCCTGGTGTGAAAGCGATGCTTCAAGAAGGAAATGTTTATCTTGGCGGCCCGATTAAACTTATTAATTCAATCCCTTACGAAGATTTCCTAGATTATCGTTTGACTCCGGAAGCAACTAGAACTGAATTTGCTAGACGCGAATGGAATACGGTTGTAGCATTTCAAACTAGAAATCCCATCCACCGCGCACACGAATACATTACCAAAATTGCTTTAGAGCTTCTTGACGGACTTTTCATCAATCCTTTAGTAGGGCAAACGAAGTGTGATGATATTCCTGCCGATGTGCGAATGAAGTGCTATCAAGTACTTATGCAAAAATATTATCCGCAAAATCGCGTATGCTTAGGCGTGTTTCCCGCCGCCATGCGCTACGCCGGACCTCGTGAAGCAATCATGCACGCGATCGCCCGCCAAAATTACGGCTGCACGCACTTTATAGTCGGACGCGACCATGCTGGAGTTGGCGACTATTACGGCACCTACGACGCACAATACATCTTTGATGAATTTACAGAGGACGAGTTACAAATTACTCCCTTAAAATTTGAACACGCATTCTATTGTACTCGCAGCCAATCAATGGCAACTGGTAAAACCAGCCCCAGCACCAAGGAAGAAAGAATACACCTTTCGGGTACAAAGGTACGGGCAATGTTGAGAGAAGGTAAAACCCCACCACCAGAGTTTTCACGTCCAGAAGTTGCAGAAATTTTAGCTTCTTCTATGAAGCTAGCTACAGTTTAATCCCGTTCGTCAATACCGCTAATAAATAAAGAGAGGAGAATCATGACATTAGCTAATAGTATTTCCATCATCGAAGACATCACTAAATTAGAATCAGAGTACTCACAGAAAAGCCCGCAAGATATCCTTGCATTCGCTCTTAAGCAGTTCGATAACATTACAATTTCCTTTAGCGGTGCAGAAGATGTTGTATTAATAGATATGGCTGCAAAAATCAAGAGAGATATCAAAGTATTTTCGATTGATACAGGACGATTGCATCCGGAAACTTACCAGTTTATCGATAGAATTAGAAAACAATATCGAATTAAAATAGACGTAATTTCACCGAACTCAGCAGAAGTTGAAGCATTAGTTAAAGAAAAAGGACTATTCAGCTTTTACCAAGACGGACATAAAGAATGCTGTGCTATCCGCAAAGTTAAACCGTTAAGACGCAAACTTGCAACCGTCGATGCTTGGATTACCGGACAACGTAAAGACCAAAACCCCGCTACTAGAAATAGCGTTCCCGTAATTCAGGTTGACACAGCTTTTTCTACAGACGAACGCACATTAGTTAAATTTAATCCCCTAGCAAACTGGACTTCTGCTCAAGTGTGGCAATACATCCGCGCAAATGAAGTTCCCTACAACAAATTACATTCTAAAGGTTTTATAAGCATCGGCTGCGAACCTTGCACAAGACCTGTTTTACCCAATCAGCACGAACGTCTTGGTCGTTGGTGGTGGGAAGAAGCCGCTGATAAAGAATGCGGTTTCCACGAAATCAATTTAACTCAAAACGACGGTTAATTTTCCAATCACAATTATGTAGAGACGTAATATATTACGTCTCTCCTATTCCCTATCCTCTTAAACATTTCAAAACCATGAATATCAAACTAGTTCAAAAAATCAAATTAGATGGTAATTCTTGCCGCAAATCCGCAAAAGTTTTAAATGAGCTTAAAGAATTAAATTTAATAGATAAAATAGACGAAATTATTGCAGCAGATGAACGTCAGCAATCTGATAGTGAAGGATTTGATTTGGCAAGAAAATATAATGTATCATCTGCACCTTTTTTCATTGTTGAAAATGAAGGTACAACTAAAGTTTATACTGCTTATTATTGCTTCATGAAAGATATTTTTAATATTGTATCTGAAGAAGATGAAATTTCGGAAATGATGGCTCAAAATCCAGAGTTAGATTACATCTAAATTTTATAAAGACGTTATATATAACGTCTCTACATCTTTTTTTTAGTGCGTACTGTATTGAGATTATTACTGTTAAATAATTAAGGCTATAAAAATGGAAAGTCCACCCCAAAATGTCAAACCAGAAATATTAAAATTTATTCCATTTAATGCTATCATACCAGGTTTGTTATTAACTGCTGGAGTCGCTGTTTTAGCAGAATATCTCAAAAAAATCCCTTCACTTTCACTTTTTAGTTCGTTAATCATCGCCATAATTTTAGGAATAATTCTCAAAAATACAGTTGGAGTTTCTCAAATCTTCAAACCAGGAATTACCTTTTCCTTAAAACGTATTCTCAGACTATCTATTATTCTCTTAGGATTACGATTAAGTTTACCTCAAATACTAGCAGTTGGTCCCGCCGGATTAATTATTGTCTTTGTAACTTTGGTCAGTACATTTATTTTTACTTGTTGGTTTGGTAAACAAATTGGAGTTAATCCAAAGCTGACAAAGTTAATTGCTGCTGGCACTTCTATTTGTGGAGCTTCTGCTATCGTTGCTACCAATGGTGTTGTCGAAAGTAAAGACGAAGATGTTGCTTATGCTGTGGCAATAGTGACCATTTTTGGTACTCTCTCGATGTTGCTTTATCCCTTCCTATCTACTTTTTTACAGGTAAATTCACAAGAATTTGGTATTTGGTGCGGTGTTTCCATTCATGAAACAGCCCAGGTAATAGCAGCAGCATTTCAAGGTGGAGACGTTAGCGGTGAATTCGGTACGATTGCTAAATTATCAAGAGTTATCTTTTTAGCTCCAGTTGTATTAACTTTGGGATTTATATCACCGTCTTCGAGCGATTCATCAACAGGAAGCAAATCTAAAAAATTACCAATTCCTTGGTTTGTATTTGGATTTATCGCTCTAATGTTACTCAATAGTGGTAATGTTTTTCCTGAAGGCTTTAAAAAATCTGTTACAGAAGTTAATCATTTCTTACTAACCATTTCAATGGCAGGAATGGGTTTAAAAACTAGTATTCGCGAAATTAAACAAAGTGGAATTAAACCTCTTTATTTGGGTGCTGTTTCATGGATATTTATTTCCGTTCTTAGTTTAAGTCTTATCAAGGCTTTTTATTAATTGATAATTTTTGGAGAGTGACAATGAAGAAAGTATTATTGACTGTTGCTGCATTAGGTTTATTTGTTCTTCCTGCTTATGCAACTCAAGGAATTAGAGAAAATTCTAAACAAGAGATAGCTAGAGGTAGAAAAGATGGAATTAATAGGGTTAAAAGAGATGGTATTGTTAAAGTTAAGAGTAATTACAGCGTCGAAGAAACAGTTAAACGGTTTGAATCTATTGCTAAAGAACAAGGTTTAAATATTTTTGGCACAGTTAATCATCAAGCTGGAGCGGAATCTGTTAATCAAGAATTACGTCCAACGCAAGTAATTATATTTGGTAATCCCCGAGCAGGTACGCCGTTAATGCAGTGCAATCAAACTGCGGGAATCGATTTACCTCAAAAAGCACTTATTTGGCAAGATGAAAATGGAGACGTTTTTCTTGCTTACAACAGTCCGAATTATCTATCTCGCCGTCATAAATTAAGAGGTTGTGCTGATGAGCCTTTAGAAAGAATTGATAATGCTTTGAAAATGTTGGCCCAGAAAGCTACTCAGTGAACAGTTAACAGTTAACAGTGAACAGTGAGCAGTTACCGCCTCTCGTTACCGCCTCTCGTTACAAGGCTCTGCCTTGTAATGCATATCGGGAGGCTCTGCCTCCAGTTTGATGGAGGCAGAGCCTCCCAAGAGGGTTCCCAGCCAGAGACTGGGAACCAGAAGATCTCGCCGTCATAAATTAAGAGGTTGTGCTGATGAGCCTTTAGAAAGAATTGATAATGCTTTGAAAATGTTGGCCCAGAAAGCTACTCAGTGAACAGTTAACAGTTAACAGTGAACAGTGAGCAGTTACCGCCTCTCGTTACCGCCTCTCGTTACAAGGCTCTGCCTTGTAATGCATATCGGGAGGCTCTGCCTCCAGTTTGATGGAGGCAGAGCCTCCCAAGAGGGTTCCCAGCCAGAGACTGGGAACCAGAAGAAGCCAGAGACTGGGAACCAGAAGAAGTTTGATGGAGGCAGAGCCTCCCAAGAGGGTTCCCAGCCAGAGACTGGGAACCA
>CAYMZW010000037.1:0-1155 GCA_964395005.1 uncultured Rivularia sp. | reverse complement strand
AGTTTGATGGAGGCAGAGCCTCCCAAGAGGGTTCCCAGCCAGAGACTGGGAACCAGAAGAAGAAGTGGCGTGGGTTGGGGGGATCTAGAATGTCTGGAACACGCTCCTGCACCGTTATCGCTGCATAAGTCCTAAATTATTAATAACTAGCAACTAACAACTAGCAACTAACAACTAACAAATAACTCCACAAAGTTTTTATGCAACTATCAAAACAAGATTTACAACAATCCACGGACAAGGTTTACGACACTATTGTCATCGGTGGTGGTGTTGGCGGTTTGTCTGCTGGAATTTACTTACAAAGATATCTTTTAGATACTCTAATCATAGACAAAGGTAAAGCTCGCTCTTTCTGGATGCAGGAACTTCACAATTACCTGGGTTTACCACCAGATACTCAAGGTCGTACTTTATTAAAACACGGTAAAGACCATTATTTATCTTTGGGAGGAGATTTACTTAATGCTTATGTTGAAGAGGTAATTGATAAAGGAGATTTCTTTGAAGTTAAAGTTAAAATAGGTCGTCAAAATAGCACCTATGCGGTATTTCGCGCTAAATATGTGATTGCTGCTAGCGGTATTATTGATAATCTGCCTTTTGTAGATGATATCCAAAATGTCTACGAGTATGCAGGATACAATTTACACGTCTGCTTGATATGCGATGGTTATGAAATGGCAGATAAAAGGGTTGGTGTATTTGGTAGAAATCAGCGTAGTTTGGAAGTTGCTTTTAGTTTGGGTTGGTTTACTCCATATATCACTCTTTTTACCCAAGATATGTTTGAAGTTAGTTCCCAATTCCGCGATCGATTATGGGAACATGAATATAAGTTAGTCGAAAAACCAATTAAACAGTTTATTGGTGAAAATCATCAAATGACTGGAGTGCAAATGATGGATGGTTCGATAATTGAGTTGGATGCTGGGTTAATTTCTATGGGTTCGGTATTCCATTCGAGCTACCTTTCTGGATTAAACTTGCAAACTCAAGGTGAAAATTTGGTGACAGATAAAATGTGTCGCACCTCTCACCCCCGAATTTTCGCAATCGGAGATTTAAAATTAGGACTCAATCAAGTAATAGTGGCTGCTTCTGATGGCGCGATCGCAGCAACAGGAATTTGGCGAGATATTCGTCGTGAAAGAG
>CAYMZW010000036.1:0-27158 GCA_964395005.1 uncultured Rivularia sp. | reverse complement strand
CCATCAACAGAAGCTTTCGATAGAGGTAAAAAATTCACTCGCTATCGTCAATCAACTACTTTGCAAGAATACGTTTTAATTGAATCCGATGAAATTGCTGTGGAATGCTTTCGTAAAAATGATGAAGGTTTATGGGTTTTACATACTTATGGTGAAGGAGATACTTTAACTTTGGAAAGTGTGGGGATTGAAATTCCTGTGGAGAAACTTTATCGACGAGTTCGGTTTGATTTGGGAGAGAAGAATTAAATAATCACGCGATCGCAATACTACACTGCTTCATCTTCGTGAAACAATAAAGAGTTAGTAATATTTATAGCAATTAACATAGATCATACTATCTATTTCATTAAATATGTATCTAGTTCCGAATACTTAGAAAACAAGCCATCTATACTAGCTAATTTAGCTTTATAAACAACTGTTGTAGCAATAATTAAACGATCGAATGGATCTTTATGCACTGGAGATAAGTTCACTGCTTTATAAGCTATTTGTGCAGTTATTGGCAATAATGTAATACCAGATGGTTCCAAAGCCTCTTTTAGCCAGAGTTCAGTTGTGCAGGGTAATTCTAACCGTCCCCGTTGTTGTGCGATCGCAACTTCATAGCAAGATACAGGTGAAATTGCGACTATTTCAGAAGTTGCGATCGCTTCTTGCCAGTGAGTTGGAAATCGCTCTAACTCTTGATTAATAAACCATATCCAAATGTGAGTATCAAGAACGATTACTTGAGACATTCCCAATCCGTTTCCTCAACCAAGGTAACTACATCGCCCAAAGTTTTACCTTTACCCGCAATCGAAGCAGCAGGAGTTCGGCGCAATGCTTGTGGTTCAACATCCGAAATAATGGTCACAATTACACGAGCTTTCGATACTTTTGGTATATCTTTTAACCATTGAATTTGACCATTTTCCATAATGGCTTCATAGCTTTGAAGCATTGCTTTGTCCTAGTATTAGATTAATATTTACAATTGCCTTGAAATCAATTTTTAGCAACCCATTTTAAAGTTGTTTAAATATGATTTTATCAGATTTTGAGTCTATTTCAATTCACCAGAATGCACAATTCGCTATTAGTCAGGATACCAACCACTTAGCGTATTAACTGGGATTCCTACTACAACTTATGCACGGGAATCCTAGATTCGTCTAAACACTAGTAACGATTCGCATTCACTATAACCAAGGCGTACAAAATCTCAAGCGAGATAACTTAAACGGTGCAACGCCAGAATTTTACTTAAGTAGGTCAAAGGTCTGTATGTTAAAATTCTCCCCATGCCCAATCCCCAATCCCCAATTTATTCAACCACTTCATTCACCGGGAATCGATCGATCAACTGAGTTGCCCGCTGAGCATTACGCTTAATTTCTTGTGGTAAATGAGGTACATGGGGAATTTGCGATAACAAATCTAAGGTACGACGTAATATTCTTACCACGTCTCCTTCATCCAAAGTGGTGTTTTCACATAGTTCTACCCAATCCATTCCTAATGCCCATTTTTCTACTAAAGTAATTAATTCAAACTCCAACCATACTGGTAATGCTACTCCATACCTGCGTTGCAGTTGAAACACCTTACGGCGAATCGGGCGTAATGAAGCTAAAGCTTCTGCAACTTCGCTACTGAGTTCAAAATATACTCTACTATCAGGACGAGAAGTTTCTGTAACTAAACCAGCGATCGCCGTCGCAAAATGATGGGGAGCTAGTTGATTTAAATTACCGCTATTTAGTACCAAACCCAACCATAATTCGTTTTCCCCGCGAATTGCGGCTGCCATTCGCCCTAAGTCGGTAGGAACTAAATTATCTAAAGCTTCAAAATATTGCAGAATTTCAATTAATGTGACGAACTCATCCCAATGACGTTGAGACTGTAGCTCAACTTGCGATTGCAAATATTCGATTTCATGTTCTAATTCAGCAGCGCGGGCTTGACGTTTGTATATGCTCGCGGCATTCCCCAAACCATGCAGCGGACTGCTTTCCATTTGCTCTTGCAAGCTTGTTACCACACGTAGCTGATCTAATACTTCCGGAGCCATAGACAAATCATCTGTAGATTCGGGGATTTGTAGGGCGATCGCTTCAGTAATTTCATCACCATCATAGGATGCTCCCGGTTTCAACGATAACTCGGTTGGAGGTAGCAAATCGGGAGGTACGTCAATACGAGCTAATTGAGCGTACAAGTCTATTACGTCATCAACTGAAGTTACGTACCAACGGTTATTTTGTCCTAAGCAAACTAAGAAAGGTGTTTCGGAACCAGGTATTTTACCAACTAACACGGAGGTAACTGGTGCAGAAATTTCGGCATTATCACCTTTTAAACTTAACAGCGTTCCCGAAACCGCGAAACTCAGCATCATGGTTAATTCTTCTTTGCGAGTTTCTGCTGCTTGCTCTTGTAAAGTTGTCAGCAGCTTGCGTTCGACTTTTATGCGCTGACGCAATTTCTCGTATTGCGCGACTTCTTCATCGCTAACGTCGGCAATCTTCGATCGAACCTTAGTTAATTGTTCTTTCGTTTCGGAAATTTGGTTGTACTGCGGTTGTAAATGCAGGTTAGCTAAATATTGTCCAAAACTTCGTTCTATTAATTCCTTAGTTTCTTCTAACGTATGGGTTTGCAATAAGTTCAACACCATACCGTAACTTGGCGAAAACTGACTAACTAAAGGATCTGGATTGGATGTTGCTAAATAACCACCTTCCTTAGCACCTTCAAAGGGGGTTTGCAGGGTAACAACATGTCCTACTTCATCCATACCGCGACGGCCAGCCCTTCCCGACATCTGTAAAAACTCGGAAGGATTTAACAGCCGATGTCCGCTATCGGTACGTTTGGAAAGTGTGGAAATTACTGTTGTTCTAGCAGGCATATTAATTCCTGCCGCTAAAGTTTCTGTCGCGAATACAACTTTAATTAAACCTTGTTGAAAAAGTTCCTCAACTAATCCTTTCCAAGCGGGTAAAATTCCAGCATGATGGGCGGCAATTCCTCTGTAAAGCGGGCCAACATGTCCGGCACGCCCTGCATCTGGATTACGAGTTAAAAAATCATCAATTTGGGGCCGCAATCTTTGCGCTTCATCACCATCAACCAACCATAAATCCCCCACTTCAGCCACCGCTCGATCGCAACCCCGACGACTGAAAATAAAATAAATCGCTGGCAGCATATCTCGCGATCGCAAATGCTCTAAAACTTCACTAATGCCAGGAGATTCCTGTCTGGCAATTTGTTTGCTTCTGTCGCCCCTTTTTCTTTTTCTTTTAATTAAGCGATGGTTTAACTCAGATTTGTCTTGATTTAAAAGCGGAAAAAACCCTTTACTGCTAGCAAAATGATAATCCAAAGGAACAGGACGATAATCCGAATAAATCAAATCCGTAGGGCCATGAACTTGATTCAACCAGTCAGTAAGCTGATCGCTATTATCAACCGTTGCCGAAAGAGCTACAAGCTGAATTGATTCCGGACAATAAATAATAGATTCTTCCCAAACCGTCCCTCGCTGGCGATCGTTCATATAGTGGCATTCATCTAAAACCACTGCTTCCACATCTATTAAAGAAGTACCGACTTGTCCAATAGGTGTACCGTAGAGCATATTACGGAAAATTTCCGTCGTCATCACCAAAATTGAAGCATCTCGGTTAATAGAAACATCTCCAGTCAAAAGTCCCACCGAATCGAAACCAAATTCGGAGCGGAAATCGCGTAATTTTTGATTAGAAAGCGCCTTGAGGGGAGTAGTATAAAATACTCGTTTGCCTCGCGCCATTGCACGATAGATTGCGTATTCCCCAATTAGCGTTTTACCGGAACCCGTAGGCGCACATACAACAACTGAACGTCCGGCATTCAAAGAATCTATCGCATCATGCTGGAATTGATCGAGTTCAAAAGAAAAAACAGAACTCGGCTCAACATCTGGAGTTAGGGCTGGATTATTCACTCAAATACAATTGCATCCAAACTGATTTTCAATTAAATTATTTTCGGCTATTGCAAGCAGGATTTACATATCTCGCGCATAATTTCCCCGCACCAATCAATCAAACTCCCTTACGCGAGCTAACAGTATTATACTTAACCACATTCAATTTGATTCAATTTCTCGACATTTCGTAAAATACGAAGAATTAGTAATTGGGAATTGGGCATTGGGAGACAAGGAGACAAGGAGACAAGGGGATAAGAAAAATAACTATTTAGCTACTCTCTACTCCCTACTCCCTACTTACTACTCCTAACTCCTAACTCCTAACTCCTAACTCCTAACTATTCCCTATCCCCTATGCCCTATCCCCCATGCCCATTCCCTACTTCCCCAACTCCTGAGAACGTTTAGTAGCAGCTTTTACAGCTTCAATTAATGCAGATCGAAATGCAGCTTGTTCGAGTTTAGTAATTCCGGCAATTGTTGTACCGCCGGGACTAGTAACTTTATCTTTCAATACTGCTGGATGCATTTTACTTTCTTGCAATAGCTGCGCCGTTCCCAAAACAGTTTGTAAGGCTAAGGTAGCGGCGGTTGCTCTTGGTAAACCTGCTGCTACTCCGCCGTCGGCAAGGGCTTCTACCATTAACGCTACATAAGCTGGGCCGCTTCCTGAAAGTCCTGTTACTGCATCCATTAAGTACTCGGGTACTTCTACTACTTCCCCTACTGCCGAAAATAGCCTTGTTGCAATTTCAGTATGTTTGGCTTTAGTGTAAGCACCACAACAAATTGCAGTCATTCCCGCACCTACTGTAGCTGGGGTATTTGGCATTGCTCTAACTACCGCCAAACCAGGGAAAGCTGCTTCTAATTGTTTTAATGGTACTCCTGCCAAAATAGAAACTATCAATTGCTTACTTCCATTTTGAATTACTCCGGCTAACTCTTGAGCAATTGCACTGAATATCTGAGGCTTAATGGCTAAAAATACTACTTCTGAAGCTTGAGCAAACACCATGCTACTATCGGCGATCGCCAAAATTTTGTATTCTTGCTCTAAATAAGTCCGACGTTCTGGAAGTGGTTCGCTGACAATAACTTCGGATGGTTGATATATTTCACAACTGATGAGGCGGGATAATAATGCTTCGCCCATTACCCCGCCACCAATTAAGCCAAATTTTTTGTGATTCGTCATTACCCGTTCTATCAGTGGTCATCTGTCATTGGTCATCAGGCACAAAAACGGACTAATGACTAATGACTAATGACTAGTTTATCTTTATTGTGCCATGCGATTCGGTTCGTTTCCCCACGAAGCGTTAGATGGATTTGGATTAGGGTTGGGACGATTACGCACTGGTGGTTGAGGAACTTCATGAAGTACTCCGCCGGTGGTGCTAACTTGTACGCAGCTAGGCGTAAACAGGAAGATACTTTCTCCTATACGCTCTTGATGTCCATCAAGGGCGTAAGTACCTCCTGCAACAAAATCTACAGCACGCTGAGCTTGGTCTGGGTCCATAATAGTTAAATTTAATACCACAGACTTCCGCTCGCGCAATGCTTGAATCGCTTGGGGCATTTCTTCAAAGGTACGTGGTTCAAGCACTAATACCTCAGAAATACCATTCAAGACTCCTGGCATACCGATAACATTACTCATTGCTTTTGCAGAGGAAGTGTTTGTTACATCGTTACCCATTGTAGGCATTGGTTCGCGCCAACGTCTATTAGCTGTAACACTTTCTGGTTGGGGAGGAGTAGGTGCTACTTGATTCTGCTCTTGATACAGATTCTCATAACCTTCTGTATCTGGCTCCTCTTCATAATATTCATATTCTACTGGTTCATTTAAACCAACAAAGTCTCTCAATCGGGAAAATATGTTATTCACTGTTACGCTCCTGGTGCCAATCATCTTTATTGAGAAGGTAAAAATTGTTTTTGTCAACTTTTACCGCTACAAACTGGAAACAATTGTTACATCAATTGACTACTTGTAGCATATATCACGGTCTTTTATACAGCATTCACGTTATTGCAAGCTTTGTAACTAAACTACCTACAATAATGAGTCAAAATTATATACTAGTAGTCCGCGAATGAAAAGTTGTTTTCACTCAATATGTTTATTTTTTTGCATTTGTAAATACTATATCTTTTGTGACTTTTGCAACTAGGGTATTAGATAAATATTCTGTATCAATTATTAAAGCTTTGGCAGGTACCTACCTAGTAATATTCGCTGATTTTATATGAGTTCGCCAGTTTTGAATATAATCTGGCGAATCATTGAAACTCTATCAAAAGACTGACTATTTTTTAAGAATCGGCAGATTTTTCTTCTTCCAGCTTAAAACCGAGCAATATCTTGGCTTTTAGCTTTTTCTACCTTAATTGTGTAACCTACACATAACGTTCTCCAAACAAAATAGTTCCCAAACGTACCATAGTTGCACCAGATTGAATTGCTAACTGATAATCTTGCGACATTCCCATCGAAAGCTGCTTCATTTTGATATTTGCCAAGTTACGTTCGTTGATTTGTGCTATCAATTCTCGTGTCCGATTAAACACGTGAATAACCTCCGAACTATCTAATCCCAATGGTGGAATTGTCATCAAACCTTCAAATTGTAAACTTTGGCAAAGGTCAAGTTCCACTAAATCGTCTAGTAGTTGCTGTATCGTCCAACCAGATTTGTTTGAATCGGGAAGAATCTTGACTTGCAGGCAGATTTTGGGGCTTATCGCTAAATCTGAAGCTAAAAGGTTTAAGCGCTGTGCTAACTTGAGGCTGTCTACCGAATGAAGCCATTGAAAATATGAAAGAGCTTTCTTAGCCTTATTGCTTTGTAGATGTCCAATAAAATGCCAAGAAATGCCCGATAAATCTTGCAACTGTTCAATTTTGCTTTCAGCCTCCTGAATCCGACTTTCGCCGAAGTCTCGGATACCAGCAGCATATGCTTCGCGTACAGCTGCTGCCGAAACCTTTTTACTAACAGCAATCAATCTGACAGACTCAGGAAGTGAATCTTGAATTGTACGTATACGTTCAGTTAGCGAACTACTCATTGGAATGTACGTTGAAATATACTAGTGAGTTGATCGTACTCAATAGATTGTCCGCTTCGACGTAAGTTACGCAAACGGTTTTCCAACATCATTCTCGCCTCAGTACGTCCTACTGGTTGGAACTTAACGCCTTTCTCATCGTTCATTACTAGGAAAAACAGACGTTGAGCATACAACGTAGTAAAAAGCTCTTGACTTTGGTCTACCATACATATTCTGTAAAGTAATCCCCAAGTTGGATGATTCAAGTAAGTTTCGGAGTTTTCTGAATTCATTTAGTAGTCAAGGTACGAGTACATATATCTTTTCGCTGTTAAAAACAAAAAGTCGGAGCAATCTTAATAAGATATCGCCGAAATATTTTTGAGCAGTGTAAATGCAGTTAGGGCAATAATGGTAGTTATTTGCACATTAGCTAATCGATGTACGCATGAAAAAATAAAATGCTAAATGTTCATTAAATTTTTTTCATCAAAAAGTCTGTTTTCGACAAAACCTGTAACAATTACGACAAGTTTTGCTAAAAACCAATTAATAACCTATTTAACTAATAGTCACTTTTTTGGCTAAAAAACTATTTTACCCCACCATTGAATATCAGATATTACCTATTTTATTGTTTTTATATTCAATTGTTAGACGCAAATATTCTAAAGTAATATTTTGTAAACTTTTAAACAAAGTTGTCACTTTTATGTAAGCTTAAAATTACGCAATTAGAGCGCTTTGCAGTTTGCAGGAGGTACATTCTTCTACTCCCTACTCCCTACTCCCTACTCCTTCGTAACGATATGTTCTGTACCTCATTAAGATGAAATCTGGTGTATTCTGACACTATACAAAAAGACTTATCTACCTCAAACTCTTTGCAGTGCTTTTATTTGCGCTTGTGCTTTGTGCAGAGATTCGTACCATTCTTTCTCGGGATTACTATCTGCGACAATTCCTGCTCCAACTTGTCCCCAAACGGAATTAAGAGTTAGGAGATTTTGATTGCTCGATATTTGAGGATGAGCAAAAGGGTGAAAAGATTTATTAACTTGAGGAGCCACTAATAAAGTACGAATCAAGATATTCAAATCCAAATTACCCCTTCGATCTAAATAGCCGCATGAACCATAGAACAAACTACGTCTTACAGGTTCAAGTTCTTCTATAATTTCCATGCAGCGAACTTTAGGACAACCAGTTATGGTACCGCCAGGGAACATGGAAGCAATCAAATCAACTATAGTACTTTGCGAATGACTATTTGCTAAAGTTCCTTTAACATTACTTACCAAATGCATCACGTGAGAGTAACGCTCAATTGTAAGTAATTCATCCACATCGACGCTTCCCCATTCACAAACTCGTCCGAGATCGTTACGCTCCAAATCCACAAGCATAATATGTTCGGCACGCTCTTTACTATTGCTAAGTAATTCTTGTGCCAATTCCCGATCTTCTTTGGATGTCTTACCGCGCTTTCTAGTTCCGGCAATCGGTCGAGTTTGAGCAACATTTCCGTACACTTGAACCAATCTTTCCGGGGAGCAGCTAACTACCTCACCCCAAGGAGTCTTAAAATAGCTTGCAAAAGGAGAAGGATTTATTTTTTGTAAAGCTTGATAAATTTCCCATCCAGAAGCATTCGTTTGGGTTTCAAAGCGGATGGAAAGATTAGTTTGAAAAATATCCCCTGCTTGAATATACTTTTTCGCTTGCACAACAGCCGCTTCATAATCAGCTTGAGATGTAATTAGTTTTAATGATGGTACTGCATTACTAATAACAGATGCGCGATCGCCTAAATCTAGCTTTTGTTGTTCTAATTTATTTTCTAATTCATCCAATTCGCTCTTATTGCTTGCAGCCAACCACAAAACCTGTTCCGAACGATCCAACACAGCGAAACATTCTGGCTCATACCAAAAAGCCACTGGAAACGGTAAAGTATCTGACTTAAGTAATGGTAACTTTTCTATTTCCCAAGCCACATCGTAACCCAACCAGCCCAACCAACCCCCAGTAAATGGAAGATTAAGGGATGTTTCAAAATCTGCTGTTTTTTCTGGTTTTATTAATGATTTTGCTAGTAATTGCTTGAGAAAAGGCAACACTCCTCCTAGCTGAGGTGTCCACATTTGCCGAACACCATCAATTACCCGAGGCTCGCCAGCACAAATAGAATAGCGAGCTAATTGAGGATTATTTGTACTATTTGGTAATGGGCTTTCTAAAAGAGTAGCTATCTTGTTATTAGGATTTGAAACAAACAAACAAGCAAAAACACTACTACCAGTACGTTGTTTTAAAGGAAGCTTTCGCCAATACCAAGGCTGAAGTTGAGAATTGGGCATGGGGAATTGGGGATTGGGCATGGGGCATGGGGGATTGGGCATGGGGCATGGTAATCGGTAATTGATAATTGGTAGACAAAGCAACAATCTGAAACTCCTATCAACTATCAACTTTCACCCGGAGGGTGTGGATCATCAACTAACAACTAACAAATATCAACTATCAACTTTCACCCGGAGGGTGTGGCTCATCAATTTACTTTATTTCCGATCGCGAAGCGCAATCCCCAAAATAGAATTAATACAAAAATTGCCACCCAGTCAAAACTTTTTAAACTTAAATTATGCCACTTAACTTGGTGTTTGTTAGAACCAATAAAACCTCTAACCACAATGCCATTAGCCATTTGATCGGCACGTAAAAGTAAATTTTGCAGCAATCGTTCTGCAACCATCATCCATACTTTAACTACTCCTTTCAATCCTAATTTTTTCCAATTAATTGCTCTAGTCATTACCGAGCGAATTAAATTTTGAATTTCTTCTAAAACAAGAGGAATAAAGCGTAAAGATAATGTTAATGTCAAAGCAATTTCAGTAACTGGTATTTTAAATCGCCTTAAGGGTTGCATCAAACTTTCGATCCCAGCCGTAATCTCTTCTGGTGCAGTTGTTAGCAAATATAAAGTTGTACTGTATAGAACTGTAAAAAAGATAGTGCTTAAACGTACTGCTAAATCAAAAGAATGCCGCGTTATTTTGACAGGGCCTCTAGCAAACAATACGTAATTATATTCTTGGGGATTGAATATTGATAAAATCGGATTTTCTTGGTTATTCTGGTTCGGAGGTACGTTTACAATTTGCGTATTTTCGGGTAAACGTGGTTGGTAATCAATACCCATTCCATCGGGACTTAAAGATGCAATAATCAAAACCAAAAGGCAAATTGATAGCAAATAACCCATTTGCTGTCGCCATACCCTGCGAGGAATTCCGGATATTAAGGTAATAAAAATTAGCACAAATACTAATATTACACGCCACCAAGTATTAGCAAAAATATAAGTACTTAAAAAACTCATTAGCCATATAAACTTAACCCGCGAATCTAGTTTATGCAGCCAAGTAATAGGTTGTTCTAAATACAGTCCTAGCGGTAAAGAACGTAATAAATCCATTTAAGAGTTAGTTGTTAGTTGATAGTTGTTAGTTGATAGTTGTTAATGATTTTAATTTTAGAGGATGTGCAGGAAAGTCAAATTTAATACTTTTCCTGGCGATCTAATATGCCCTTCGGGCACGCTGCGCTAACGCGGCTACACAAACAAAACCTACCTGAGCCGCACCTTCAGTGAACGTAGGTTAAAAACTATCTAGTCCACGCAGGTGGACTTAGCTTGTGTAGTAGCGGTTTGAACCGCCGGATACTTTTAAAACATCCTTTTAGAGTTAGCAATCAATTATTGGTAATAACAAATTGAAAATCAAAAAATAATCTGTAAAGATAATTAATTACCAATTACCCTTCGGGTTTGCAGTCGCTCATGGGGGAAACCCCCAAGACCGCGCTGTCTCACCAATTACCGATTACCAATGACTAATTAACTTGTCCAAACTTTAGTCGCCCTATTCGCTTTGACATTACTATCTACATCGCGAACCTTTTTACTGCGCCATAGAAGACGAATTGGAGTACCTCTAAAGCCTAATTGTTCTCGAAATTGACGTTCTATATAGCGACGGTAATTATCGTTGAAACGTTTAGCTTCATTTACGAATAAAGCAATAGTAGGTGGTTGGCTACTAACTTGAGTTCCGTAGTAAATTCTTCCTTGTTTACCACTACGACTAGCGGGTGGTGAATGCCAGC
Organism: uncultured Rivularia sp.; assembly: GCA_964395005.1. GTDB lineage: Bacteria > Cyanobacteriota > Cyanobacteriia > Cyanobacteriales > Nostocaceae > Rivularia. Next base: position 15,952 of record CAYMZW010000036.1, on the reverse strand, counting down.
GAACTGCATCTTCTAGAACTTCGTTAATTACTGAAGTACTTACCCGTCGTCTATGTTGTTCGATTGCTTCTTTAACTAAATCGAGAATTTTTAATACGCGCTGCCCGGTTAAAGCGCTAACAAAAATGGTTTCAGACCATTCGGAAAAATGAAGTCTACCTGATAAATACTTTTGATAGTCATAAACGCTATAGGAATCTTTTTCGTAAGCATCCCATTTATTTACAACTGTTATACAGGCTCTACCTTCTTCAATTATTCTGCCAGCTAATTTTTGATCTTGATCGGTAACACCATCGAGAGCATCTATGACAAATAAAACTACATCGGAACGACGAATGGCTTTAAAAGCACGGTTAATACTAAAAAATTCGGTACCGTAATCGATATTCTTCTTCTTTCTAATCCCAGCCGTATCAATTAATCGATAAACTTGTTCGTCTTGCTTGATAAAAGTATCGATCGCATCGCGAGTAGTACCGGAAATTGGGCTAACAATTGCTCTTTCTTCACCAGCAAAAGAGTTTAGTAAACTTGATTTACCAACATTTGGTCGTCCAATAATGGCGATTTTAATTTCTTCATCTTCTGTAATTTCTGAAGCCGGGGGAAGATGATTAATTAATTCATCTAATAACTCTCCGGTACCGTTACCGTGAATACCCGACATCGGATAAGGTTCACCCAATCCCAACTGCCAAAAGTCAGCAGCTTGAACTAATCCCATATCAGGAGACTCGCATTTATTAACCGCAAGTAACACGGGAACTGGGTGAAGCCGCAACCACTCAGCAATTTCTTGATCTGCCGGAGTTGCGCCAGTTTGTCCATCGACGACAAAAATTGCCGCACTAGCTTCAGCTAAAGCAATCATTGCTTGCTGACGAATTAACGGTAAAAATTCCGTATCGTCATTAAATATCAAACCACCCGTATCAACTATCATAAATTCGCGATCGCGCCAAAATGCATTGAGGTAAGTTCTGTCGCGAGTAACTCCGGGTTCATCGTGAACGATAGCTGACTGTTGTTTTGCTAAACGATTGACTATCGTTGATTTGCCCACGTTTGGGCGACCAATAATGGCTACTATAGGAAGACTCATAATTAAGGATTCAGTAAAGCTCCAAACTCATATTGTAACTATACTCGTTACACAAATTTAAAATTCTGGTACTTCTAGATTCAAGAATTAATTATTAAAAAGGCAAAGTTAAAGAATGAATTTTCATAAGTTGCTTTTGAGAGCTAAATTTTTCCTCTTAAGATTAACGCAAACTATTTTTGTCATTTATTATACGTCCACCCTATTGAACCAAAATGGATTGATATTAACTACGTGGAATTAAAGTTACCAAATTTAGCCTCGGAATTTAATGATTATCGGATTGTACAAATCAGCTTTAATTAATGCGATCGAATACTATTTTCCACTTTCTGCTTAAGTAAGTCGGCAGAAATAAACAAAACTATGTAACAGAATGTAAATTAGCTTTAAACCCTTACCCCTACTGCCTACTGCTTACTGCCTACTGCCTTGTCCGGCGTTACAATTTTCAACACCGACGTACTTACCTCGAATAAAAATATGCCCTAAAGCAGCTATCCAAATAATAATTTGCACAACTTCAAAATTTGCATAATCGATAATTCTTGTAGGCACCCATAAACTTAATGCAACCAAACTAAAAAACAATATATTTAGTTTATTTGTATTTTCAAAAGTAATTTTAATAATAGCTAATAGTAAAAATACCAACATTAGATTATCATAATGCCTATGATAAACAAAAACTCTACCAATAACGCTACAAATAGCAAATAAATTTAGTAGAGAGTAGTAACGACAAAGATAAACAAGGATAGCAATTGCTAATATACCTATTATCCCAATAAATACAGTTGCCTGTTTCGGGTCAAATCCCAAAGCAGTAACAAAACCAATTGCTGAATATCCTTTATCAGCAAAATATTTAGACTGCCCAAAAATTTTATCCAGCATATAAATAGGAGTTAATTTAGTAATTATCCAAATATTTATGCTGCCGAAAACTATATACAATGAAAAAGCTACAATTGCTTTAATACGCTTCTGGATAACTAATACTAAGAAATAAGGTGCTGAAATATTGGGTTTTACCATTGCAACTGCAAATATTAAACCAGCCCAAACGTTTTTATTTCTTTGAATCAGCCAAAACATGATAATTAATAAAGCATTAATTATTATTCCGTATTGACCCATTGCAAGTGTAGACTTATGACTACTAAGTGCCAAACAAGCAGTTAAAGTGAATAACGCTTTAGGCTTACCATAAGGAAATGCAATTTGATATACAAAAACTGCTAAAACTAAAATTGATAAAACATTTAAAATTAGATGATAAAAGCGAGTTAATTCCCAAGAAATAGGAGGAAAAAAAATAAATCCTGTAAAAAAAGCCCAAGGAGGATATCCACCCGAATTTATCGTTCCAATTTCCGGAATAACATTAGGTGAGCCTTTCATGGCATCATAAGGATAAAGCCCCCGATATATATATTGTTGCTCTTGCCATCGTGAGAACAAATCAACAGCAGTATTTTGATTAATAGTTAAATCATAAAAACCTGTAGAAAAATAACTTAAGGTAAGAATTATTAGTATAATAGAGGATAAAAGTAAAATATTATCCCTTTTAAAAATTGTTTTTTTTAGCTTCATAAAAATGAAAAATTCAGGTGAATAAGTATCTGTTGAATAACCCCTAATAATGAAAAAAACCGAATTTTTTAATATTTTATAAGGGCTTTTTGCTAGTTTTTGTAAATAGATAACAAGATAGTGCTTAACAAGGTTAAGTTAGACTCTTGCCTTTTTATAACTTATGCAAAGCTGCATTATTACAATTTCTAAAATTAACCTACCTGAAAGTATTCTAATACAGTAAATACACCCAAAGCTATTAAGTTTTAAAAGTCAAATTTGGACTCAACCGCGCAACAATATAAATAATTTCTGCTTTCATCTGCACTTCAATTATTAACTGAATTGGTTTATAAGCGAATGGTGCTTCTTCAATCTGTCTCAATACTGCTCGGTTAAGAGGAGATCCTCTCTAACCCTCCTTTAAAAGGAGGGAACTATAACTAAATAGCTAATAGTTTTACGATTTCATATGTGAGTTTGAGAATTAATTGCAAGATGATTGTTAAGGCTAACTGAGAATAAAAAAGATATCAATTCTATTACAAATTACTCAAAAAAACTTTCAATATAACCTATATTTTATTTGATTTAACCATTCTGCTTCAGATATAAAAATTAAGTATATGTACTGAACTTCATGTAATAAAAGCTGTTTATATTGAGAACGTAAAGTTCAGATATGAGCAACAAAATTATGAAGATTTCAACTTTAATAAAAGGCAGCATTTGTGTATTTGGTTTAGTAGGTGCTGGAAGCGTATTTTCCGCTCCTGCAAGTGCTGAAATGGCTTCTGCTACAGGTTCTGTGGTAGTTACCAGATCGGATATGTCTTCTGTAAGCGTCAGCGGTGAAGTAACCTTGCCTAGCGGTATGTATTATGACGGAGATTTAACCGTGACTCCTAGTATCACTGGTGCCCCAGGTGATGGTGATGAAGTTATTGAAAGCCTCCTCATAACCCCAGGAGATGTAACTCCTATGGATGTTGATACCCCGTCTTCAATTGAAGCAGCTGTAGCAACAAAAATTAATGAGTCTGAGAGTGTTTTTGAAACAACTTCTTACATTAATGCAGTAGCTGGTTCTTTAGACTAGTCTGATTTTTATTAACTGAGAATTCTCGATGATTTCTCAGTTAAAAAGATATTAGGAGCAGCATATAGTTTTATAAATATATCTACTGAGATATTAATAAAAAAGTTACTTTTAAAAGCCCGGTTTCTTCAAGAACCCGGTTTTTTTTATGGTGATTATTTTCTTTCTCCATATTAATACTTAGGCAAAACTTCAAAATTTTATAATTAAACTTTATTTTGTTGGCAGAGTAAATTCTCTAGAATACAAATACAAAAAGTATGAAGTCAATTTCTTGTGAATACTCTATTTAGTCAAATTAACGTATTTTTAAAATCAAGTTTTTATGTAGTTGGTTTAGTCAGCCTAAGTAATTTAATGCCAACACCAGTTTATGCACAGCAAGCAACTGCTCGCGGTTCTGTTACATTAATTAAACCTTCCGGTAGCTTTACAAGTCTAAGTGGTGAAATAACTGTACCGAATGCCATGAATTTCGATTCGCAACAAGGTTTTTCGCTAACAGTTACTCCTGAAATTAGCAATCGGGGAAGCAACTCCGAACAAATAGATTCTTTGTCATTAACTGTAAATTCACTGAATAAAATGATAACAACCAACATCAATCCAGTTATTGACGGCACATTACCAACTATAAACAACACACCCAATCTTGGAGATACAACAACTCTAATTCCGGAAGCAAATCTGAATAACTCATTAGGATTAGAATAAATTATACACCTTACTGCAATATTTTCTGCTTATAGCGAATTTCGGTTGATTCTAATACACTCGAAACCTCACCCCGCCCTATTGGGCACCCCTCTCCTTAGTAAGGAGAGGGGAAGGGGTGAGGTTGACAAATTATCCTTGCAACGACTTAAAAACGATAACCACCTCGGAATCTGACATCAAAGCCGTTATCTCCCCCACCAATTTGTGTTTCGAGAAATACTCGATGAAATTTGAAATTTTTTCTGCCAAGTACTCCATAATTGAAACCGGAATTTCGACTGCTCAAACCAATATTATTAACACTATAATTTTTGAAGTAAACACCAGCAGACAAATAATCGCTAATTTTTTGTAAACCCTGGAAAGAATAAAATATTTGTTTACCTATCTCAAAAGTTGCTTTCAAGTTCAATCCTTTATTGGTACTGAATTCTCCATTTAAAATTCCTAACAGTTCTCCGTTACTATTGTTTTGAATAAAAGCTATAGCAGGAGCAATAGAATACCCTAATTTTTTTTGCTGACGTTCAAAGTAATAGCTAACGAAAGTAGAGAAAGGATTATTTCGATTAGATGCACTATTCCAAGTGATTGCTAAAGAAGGTACATGGGTATTTATAGCTACAGGCTTTTTTTCAGAGTCTAATTGTACGTTTCTTTTAATATAATTGGCTTTAGCATTAGAATATATACCTATAGTTGGTTCATTTAATCCCGCATTATTCTTGCCAACACCAGGGGCTGAATCAGCATTAACATTTAACCAAGTTCCGAAACTAGCACCATAATTAAAATTACCTGAAGTACCTGCGGCTACAAATTCAACTGTAGGTAAAGATAAATAACCGTTGAAGAAATCCCAAGTATATTTAACATCATCAATTCTAGTCAGTTCAATATCATCAAATGCTAAATCGGCACCACGCACATTTACTGGTACTGATGTGTTGTCTGCGGAATTAAATCGCTGGACAAATTGTTGCCCTCTGGGGTTTGTTAAGATTACTTCTACAGCCGTAGATTCATTAACAGATTGAATCCCAGTTTGATTTAAAGGAACTGGGGAGCCAATATAAGTTAAAGGACCAAATGTTTGATTTGAGAGATCAAGCTCGGAAAAAAATGTTTCTCCTTCCCGAATAACATCAGCATCAGCATCCAGAAATTGAACTGCTCGTTTATGATTACCAGTTCTAATTTGAAATACTGTAGATTTTTTCGGAGCAATTTTACTAGGAAATGTATAAGTTCCCGATACTTGCTCTAAATTGCTAGATGAATTAGCGTAAAATAATGTAGTGTTAAGTCTTTGATTGATTTGCGACCTTTGAGCAGGTGTAGCAGCTGTTTTTAAGGAAGCAAAACTTTGTCCGCTGTTGAATTTTTCGCGAGCAGCTTGTAAGGAATTATCAATTTTATCAATTTTAATATTTTTAAAAACTGTTCCCAACAACATTCCTAATGTGGAACTGATAGTCTGGGTACCATCAATTTTTGTATCTTTAAAATTAGTTGTGAGAGATAATCCATAATTGGAAAACAAGTTAGTGTAAGTAGCGCTAACTTTGGTTGCTTCGTATTGAAGAATGCTGCGATTATGGTTGTAGCTAACAAATAATCTATGCCAATCTTCCTTATCTTCCTTTTCAGATAATACTCTAAATTGTTGCGGCCTTCTACCAAGGGGTACCCATAATAAGGAATTAAAATAACTAACATCCCTTTCTCTTTCACTTAAAGAAGGATTAACTAATATATTCAACAAATCGGGATTATCAAATTTTCCTTGTTGAGCAACTTTAATACCTGGAGTAGAAGTAGTAGGAGCAGTAAAACCAAAACCTTCTCCTGTTATGATATTTCCCCAAAGGATTCCTGCTGATTCCAAGACATTTTTCGGAATAATTGCTCCTTCTCTTAATTGCACTTCACCATTACCTAATAATGGTTTTAGGTTTGTAGTTGGATAACCTTGCAAAATTTGAGGAGCATTGTCAGCATCTACATTATTAAATAATTCTGCACCACCATTCGGACTCCTAGTTGTAGCACTACCAATACTGAAAGGCTGGTTTCTAAGAACTGTTACATTAGGATTATTTTCATCAACACCGCTATTAATAATTACTCTACCAGATGAAACTCCTTCTGGATTAATGAGTCTTCCAGCAATAGAAGTTACCGAAAAGTTTTGTTCTTCTACTGGCACTTCTCCATCTAAATCTTGAAGAGCAACAGGAATATTAAATACAGCTTGCAAACCCCACAATCTTTGGCTAGAAGTTACTTCTCGAATACTTTCAATGTCAGTATGTTTTCCTTGATAAACAATACCGGCTTGGGAGCCTTTTGTTTCAAATACGACTCTATTATCGTCAAGTACCCAATAAAATTGATCGTCTTTTAAGTATTCACCAAAAGTAAATTTATTGATAATAGGATTATCTTCAGCAAATCTAATATCTACATCTATATAGCGTTCGTTGGTATTTGGTTTAAATAATTGGGGAGCAAAAGTAAAATTATCTGTTGGATTAACAATCCAAGGATATTTAACGGCACTTATACTCAGAGAATCGAGAATTACTTGCTGTTGGTTCTTTTGTTGTTCTTGCGGATTTTCAGGCTTTTTATCTAGGGGATTAGAGACTGGAGATTGAGTTGGATTTAACTCAATTTCCTCTTCCGAACTATTTGGTGTGGGAGGCTTGATTTTATCACTTTCAATGGGAATAACATCTGCTATGATAAATTCGTATGCAGCTTTTAATTTCGGTAATTTAGGAACTAAATATTCTGTATTTTCTGTCTGCAATAATTGATTCGATTCATTGCTTTTCTTTAAAGTTTTTTTATCAGGATAATTAATTATATCTTTTGATAAATAATCGAATGGAATAGGATATTTTGTGTTTAACAGATTTAAACGAGCATCGTATATTGTTGTCGATTTAGCGTTAACTAAAGTATTACGCAAAATTTTTTGTTGCAAGCGTAATATCTTCTGACTATCGACATTAGTTACATTATTCTTTAATGGTGAGCTACTGCTTGGTGTTTGAGCTAATGAAATTTTTGGAATCGTTGTAAAAAATGTAGCAATCAATAAAGATAGAATGTTCCCATGATAGTTAAACGCATTCATAAATTTTCCTAGATTCTGAAACGCCAAAACAGTACCTATACATAACATCTATGTATACTTAGTGCAGACAGAATCTAACAGATATAGCTTTTATATCACCTCAGTAATAACTCTGAACTTAATTTAAGTAATTTTCTGTAAAAGCAAAAAAACTGACACAATTACAATATTATTTTTGTTTAATTTTCAGTAATAATACATCACAATACTGGTCGGTTAAGAGTAGGTAGGGAACAAAATATACAAAATAGTGTTCGCGTTAATCACACGAGAACAAAATTACTAAAAAATATCTAATGTTTTTATTTCTTTTAATCAGCTTTATAAATAGATAACAAGATGATGCTTAATAAGGTTAAGTTAAACTCTTACCTTTTTAGAACTTATGCAAAGCTGGATTATTACAACTTATAAAGTAAACTTACTTGAAAGTATTCAAATACAGTAAATACACCCAAAACTATTAAGCTTTAAAAGTCAAAATCGGATTTAGTCGCGCTACAACATCAATAATTTCTGCTTCCACCTGCACGTCAATTACTGACTCAATCGGTTTATAAGCAACAGGTGCTTCTTCAATCCGTCTTTCTTGACGCAAAGTAATACAGTCAACTCCTGTTAATCCCAATTCTTCCTCAGTTTCCGATGCACCTCCACGACTGAGATCGAATCGACTCCGTAATCTTCCGGCACCGTGGGAAGCAGAATTTGCAAATTTATGATTACCTTTTCCTACACATAAGTAAGAATAAGTTCCCATTGAGCCGGGAATAATTACAGCTTGTCTTTGATATGCTGGGCAAGCTCCTTTACGAGTTATCCAAGTTGGTATTTTAGGTTGTGAATCTTTAATGTTAGTTATAGGTAGCGTAATATTGTGCGGTAAATCGTAAACTAAAGGCGCTTCGACATCACCGTAAACTTCTCGCAAACGCAAACGCAGTAATTCAGCTAACAGCAAACGATTGATAAAACCGTAGTTTGCAGCAGTAGCTTCAGCTTGCAAATAACCATTAACTAATTCAGGATGAGAATTCATTGAAAGCGGAAATATTTTTGATTTGGGATATTTAACTCTCGCTTCCCAAGCTGCAACAGCTTTATCTCGCCACATTCCGCCAATATATTTACCGACATGACGGGAACCGGAATGAATCATAAAGGCAATTTGCCCTTCTTTGATTCCCCAAGCGTAAGCTAAAGCCGAATTTTCAACTTTATCAACGCGCTGTATTTCTACAAAATGGTTGCCACCGCCGATAGTTGCCAATCCGCCATCCCTTACCAATCCGTCATTGGGTACTAATTCCGGAGGTGCAAGCCGCCAATTTCCATCCATCGATCCACCTAAGAAAATATTGTCACTTTCTGCTGATAACTGATCTAAATTAGATTTTGCAACACTTCCTGTAGCTGAATCCAACATTGCATCTAACCAACCGGGAACACCATATTCAAATAAAGCCTGCATCGCTTTACCTGTCATGGTGACATCACGAGTACCAAAAAAGTAATCGCCTTTCATCAACTCTACAAATTGATTCCGCTTTGCTAAAAATTGCTCGACAGTCAAATCAGCAACGTGCAAACGCATTCCGCAGTTAATATCCGAACCTGTTGCCGCAGGAATCAGCATGTTTTCAGTTTGCACTACCGAGCCGATGGCAATACCGGCATCACCTGGATGAAAATCCGGCGTAGCATGACATTTGCAAACAGAGCCACCCGCAGGATGACTAACATTAGCAAGATTCGCTAACTGCTTGAGAGCTTTTGCTTCTACAGAAAAACTTTCTGGTAATAAAACTTCCGCAACTGGTGCGCTAGTATTATTACTCAATCGCACAGAATAAATTGAATTATTGTAAGTAACTTCCATTCCTTGCCGCGACAAAGCACGCAAGAGACGCTTTAATTTTTTTGGCTGCATGAATTTTGCAAGTCTTTCTTTAAAACTTGTCGTAGTGAAGGTTTTAGCGAGACATGGGTTCAGCAGCCGCGTCTCTAGTATTTGTGGCGTTAAGCGTTAGCTCTACCGGAGGTAATCGCCTTTCGGGGAAATATAGAAAAGACGATGGATTATTTTTAATTAGTTTTAGTTTAATTAATCTATAACTTTGCTATCACATCTATTGAAAATTGTCAAGCGCCTTCGGCAGTCATCGCTGGAATTTGAATTTCTTTAATACAGCTAGAACGAGATAATGAAAGTACGCAGTCAATAACCTGCAAAATGTCTTGAAGAGGTATGGCATTTTCTTCGGATTGCCCAGCCGCTTTCAAATCGGATAACACTTCTGGAGTTCCGATATTTCCAGGATTAATAACTGTAACTGCAATTCTATCTTTACGTAATTCTTCTCGAAGGGCGTGAGCTGTACCTCGCAATCCAAATTTAGAAGCAGAGTTTGCTACTTCCCTGGCAGGAAAATTATCTAATCCTGATAAAGCACCCATAAATATTATCTTTGGATTGGAAGATTTACGAAGAGCGGGTAACAAGGATTTTGTCAGACGAATTGGCGCTAAAAGATTTACCAACAATACATTTTCAATATCTTCGTCGGAGCATTTTTCAAAAGAATATTCTTGAGTAAATGCTTTATTTTCCCATGTTCCACCCATATAAAGTAAACCGTCAAGCAGGCGATCGCCTACTGCATTGCTAACAATTTCAATTCCTTGTTTTGTACTAATATCCGCTTTCACCCATTCACCAAAATTTGAAGGAGAGCGAGAAACTGTAATTAGCCGATTGGTACGAGTTGCTAAATGCTCTGCCACAGCCGCACCTACTCCTCGACTACCACCAACTACAATTAGATTGTTAAAAATATTGTTCAATTTCAGCACAATAAAAATTCTTTTGATTGAATATTTTTACAAGCCATTGACCTTATTTAAGAAGTAATTATGTTTTTTATAATACCTAGCACATTCATATGACCTCTATATAACCTTGCATATAATGAGATAATTACTTATTTTTTTGTCAATGCGGTATATATAATTGCTCAATTTATTTTTAGATAAAACAACGCAAAATTTTTTATTAGTAACGCTTTTGTGGTATTATTTTGCTTATAAAGGATTTTAGATAATGGGGAATATTGCCTTCTATAAAAATTTTATTCACATTCCATTATAAAAACTGCTATATATCGTTTCTTAATTATCCCATATTTTCACCGATTAAAAAATTTTTAATCAAATAAAAATCAAATAAAATTGATAAAATCTTAACCTATTCTTATAGAATGAGATGGTGCCGTTATTATAATTACGATTTGGGATCGCAACGCCGTTACATAAACCATAAAATATAGAGATTAATTAATTTAAGCTAAATATCAAAAAAGGTAAATTTGATTATAATAGTTTACATAAGTTATTAATTGTTTAATCAAGTTAATAACTGTAATACCAGCTAATCAAGGGACGATTCCGCAGAAATATTATTTAGCTGGGGTAAAAAATCAAAGCATCTTCTCTAAACTGAAAGCGTTCTAAAATTTAACCTTGAAGACAAATTATTGAAATTGTAAAACATATGCTTGACAACTTAATATTTTGCAACAAAAAGTCTGAAAAACGACAATAAAAGAATGATAATCTGAGAATCATCATTGGTTAAATAGATTAGTTATTTAGGATGAATTAATATATGGGTTTAACTTCAAGCACGCCTCATTTGCTTCGAGCCGCTCGCGGTGAAATTGTAAACCGTCCTCCTGTATGGATGATGCGACAAGCTGGACGATATATGAAAGCTTATCGCGACTTAAGGGAAAAATACCCTTCCTTTCGCCAGCGTTCGGAAATTCCCGAAGTGGCAATTGAAGTTTCCCTACAGCCTTGGAAAGCTTTTCAACCCGATGGCGTAATTCTCTTTTCCGATATTGTTACTCCTTTGCCAGGTATCGGCATAGATATGGATGTTGCCGAAGGAAAAGGTCCCGTTATTGAAAATCCTATTCGTACTCAAGAGCAGGTTGATAACCTATATTCCTTGCAGCCAGAAGAATCCTTGCCATTTATAAAAACTATTTTGCAAGCGTTGCGAGAAGAAGTAGGCAATAGATCGACAGTACTAGGTTTTGTTGGTGCGCCTTGGACTTTAGCAGCTTACGCAGTAGAAGGAAAAGGTTCTAAAACCTATTCGATTATTAAGAATATGGCTTTTTCTGAGCCAGCCATCCTGCATCAGCTACTAACAAAATTATCGGATTCCATCGCTACCTACGTCCGCTATCAAATTGACTGCGGCGCTCAGGTAGTACAGATGTTTGACTCTTGGGCAGGTCAATTGAGTCCCCAAGATTACGAAACATTTGCTTTACCTTATCAAAAGAGAGTCTTCGAGCAAGTAAAGCAAACCCATCCAGATACACCATTAATTCTTTTAGTCAGCGGAAGCGCCGGTTTATTAGAAAGAATGAGTCAATCCGGAGCCGATATCATCAATGTAGACTGGAATGTAGACATGGCAGATGCGCGGCGAAGATTGGGTAAAGAAATGAAAGTACAGGGAAATCTCGATCCAGGAGTACTTTTCGGTTCCAAACAATTTATTACCGATCGCATTCACGATACAGTTCGCAAAGCGGGAAATTGGGGTCATATTCTCAATCTCGGACACGGTGTTTTACCCACCACACCAGAAGAAAATGTAGCGCATTTCTTTGAAACAGCAAAACAATTGGACATGACAAAAAGCGAAATGTTAACAGCTGCAAGTAAGTAGGTGTTAGGAGTTAGGAGTTAGGAGTTAGGAGTTAAGAGTTAAGAGCTAAGAGTGAGGAGTTAGGAGTTAAGAATTTAAAATTATTTCTTCTCCCTATCTCCTTGTCTCCCCCTCTCCCCATCCCCTTGTCTCCCCCTCTCCACATCTCCCCATCTTTTTTCATCCCGACAATTTTGGTATCTGGTTGTAGTTGTTAGTTATGAGTATAAAAGTTAAAAATAACAACTAACAACTAACAATAGAAATTTAGAATAATTCTATGAGCCAGAAGCGAATTCTAATTACTGGTGCAAGTGGCTGTATCGGGCATTACATTAGTGAATTATTGATAGAAGAAACCGAACACGAACTGTATTTGTTGGTAAGAAATCCAGACAAATTAAGGATTGATATCTTAGTACGTCCCGGTGTGCATATTTTGCAAGGTGATATGCAAAAAATCGGGGATTTAGCCGAATTGCTTAAAACTATAGATGTAGCCGTGTTAACAGCAACTGCTTGGGGAGGCACGGGAACTTTTGATATTAATGTAATTAAAACAATCGAATTACTAAACCTGTTAGATGTTGAAAAATGCGAACAGGTAATTTATTTTTCTACAGCTAGCGTTTTAGATAGCAAGAATAAACCTCTTAAAGAAGCAGGGGAATTAGGTACAGATTATATTCGTTCCAAATTCGATTGTCTGCGGAGATTTTCAAAACTAGCAATTGAACCCAAAATCACCAAAGTTTTTCCTACATTAGTTGTAGGTGGTGATGAAAATAAACCACTATCTCAAATAACCTCCGGCATTCCCGAAGTAACGAAATACATTAATTTAATTCGCTTTTTGAAAGCAGACGGTAGCTTTCACTTTATCCATGCCAAAGATATTGCTACCGTAGTCAAACATCTTATCGATAATCCTCCCAAAGAAGAAGAGCCGAGAAAATATGTATTAGGGCAGCAAAAAATTACAGCTAATGAAGCAATAGAACAAATTTGTGCTTATTTGGATAAAAAGATTCACTTCCGCATCCCTCTTTCTCCATCCTTAGCAGATGTAATAATTAAAAATTTCAACATTCAAATGGCTGCATGGGATAGATTCTGTATGCAATATCGCCATTTTAGCTACGAAGAAATAGTAAATCCGGGCACCTTTAACTTACCAAACCACTGCGATTCAATCGGTGACGTTTTGAAAACAAGTGGCGTGGAGAAGAAGTAAAGGGATGGGGAGATGGGGAGAGGGGGAGATAGGGAGAGGGGGAGACAAGGAGACAAGGAGAAATTTGAATTACCTCTTCACTGGTAATTGGTAATAGAGAATAGTGTAGGTAGAGAGGGAAAAAGCAACTAACAACTAACAACTAACAACTAACAACTAACCACTAACTGTTAACTGTAACCCAGAAGTCGGCGGTTTTGACTTTGCCATTGCGGTTGAATTGCAGCCAAAGTTTGTAGGTTCCGGGTTGGGGAAATTTAGTTGTAAAATGCACTTGGCTATTTGGTGATTTGTTGACAGTTTCTGTATCAATATAATCGGTTTCTCCGAGGGAAGAAGAACTTTTGATGACTACTAGATTTGCTTTTTTACCTAAATTTGGTTTTAAGTCTTTGATTGGTTTGTTGTTTTTAGCTTGCTTCAAATCAAACTTCAAAGTAACTTTTTTACCGGCTTTGATATCAGGCTCAGATAATTTCAAATCTATTTTCGTATCCGCAAATGTCTTTGTTTTGCTATAACTTTCTAATTCTGTAGGAAATGGAACTTCACCAGGAATAGTAACTTTTTCTACAGAAAGTTGTTCTTTTGCTCCCGTTGAATTGAAATCGCTAAAAACGGTATATTCACCGGGAGCCGGGAATTTAGGCTTGACTTCAATATTTTGATTATTTTTATAGCTAGCTTGAACTAAATCAAAAAATCTCAAGTCATTACTGACTACAACCATTTGCATCTGATTGGGTTTAGAAGCATCGTTACTATTAGCTTTTGCTACAGTTGCTGGGGGCTGAACTTTTACAGCAACGGGTTTATTTGGTGTAATTTTCTCAGGAATAGCTAATTTACCTTGAGTATTTGAAGAATTATTTTGAGGTTGAGAGCTAGCTTGTAATTTTTCTTTTTTCTCTTCAGTATTTTTATTCTCAGATGTTGATGAATTTGATTGCGGCTGCTTAGTTTGAGAAGTTTTTTCTGGTAAAGATTGTACCTGTCGTTGACTTTCAGATTTTTCTTCAGTTTTCGTAGTAGACGAGCAACCCTGAGATAAAAATAAGGTAGCTAATAAAGCAATTCCAGCGGCGGAGGATTTCATTTTAATTTTTCAAATGGTAATGCAAACGATTGGATTTGAGTATCCCAATCCGTTATAGCAAACCGGAAATACTATGTAACCCACAATTGCGATACTTCCAATTCCCAACCAGGAAAGTTGGGCAAAGTTAACTTATCTTTATCCTGCAAATTAACTACGTGCTTCTTATCCCCTTCCCAATTGTAAACACTAACTGTGCTTCGATCTGGATTAATCAACACAACCGAACTGATGCCCATTTCTAGAAACTGAAATATCTTCTTTTCAACTACATTAAGTTGATCGAATGCTGATTTAATTTCCACTACTACATCGGGTGATAATTCAGGATAAATTCGCGGCATTTGCTTGACTTTTTCTTTAGAATAAAAGGAGATATGCGGCGCGATTATATCTCCATTAGATAGCTTAAATCCTGTATTTGTGACTATATATCCTAATTGATGCGACTCTACCCAAGAAGATAAAACGCTACAAAAACGGGCACAGATAGCACCAGAAGTAAAATCAATTGGGTTTGAAAATTCTCGATCATCAGAAGTATTTTTATTAATACTAGTATCGATTTGTGGTACTTTAGCTTCCCCTAAAGTAATTTCTTCTAAAACTTTTTGGCGAAGATTATTAGTGTTAATCTCTAGTATGTTCAGTACCCTAACTGCAACTCCTTCTCCTTCAACCAATAAACCTAGTAAAAGATGCTCGGTATCAATGCTATCGTTTCCAAGTTGATGCGCTTGTTGCCAAGATAACTCGAAAACTTTTTTCATCCTTGGTGTAAACGGTATTTCTATTTCTAAAAATTTAGAACCCCTACCGATAATTTTTTCTACTTCAACACGAGCTTTATCTAATGTTATACCCATAGATTTAATAGCTCTAGCTGCAATACCATTGTCTTGTGCAACTAATCCTAGCAAAAGATGTTCCGTACCAACAAAATTTTGTCCCATACGACGAGTTTCATCTTGAGAGTGCATTATCACCTGCACTGCTTGAGGTGTTAATTTCCCAAGTGTAAAACCTTGAGTAAGTGCTATTACCTGCGATGCTTTAGCAATCAATTTGTTAAGCATAGAGCCTCCTTGTGAACCGGATTGCGAATCGGGTTCAAATAAAAATATTGTTTCAATTGCACAATCAAAAAGTTGAGCGATTTTCATCGCCAGCGGAAGACTGGGGTCATATTTTCCCTTCTCTATAGCATTAATCGTTTGACGACTTACTCCCAAACGTTCTGCTAATGCTGCTT
>CAYMZW010000035.1:0-27193 GCA_964395005.1 uncultured Rivularia sp. | reverse complement strand
ATATGTCTAGATTTGTCTAGTTATAGGTAGTTTTGGGTAAGTTTTATGTAACGGTGTAAACTGCGTCTCGGTGTGCTGAAAGTGTTTCTAAACATCTTTTGCTATCCAAATCCCATATTTTGATGGTTTTATCATAACTACAACTCGCCAGAATTCTTCCATTCATAGGATTAAAAGCCACACAAGTTACTTTATCTGAATGTCCCGAAAGTTTCGCAATTTCTCTTCCTGTTTCTACATCCCACAATTTAATATCCTGGTTATCATTGGCTGCTAATATTTTGCTATCTGGACTAAAAGCAACTGAATCAAAACCAGATGCATCAAGGAAATTACTAAAAACAGTTTTACCAAGTGTATGAAGAGTCTTTACTTCGCCTAAATTCCAAATATATATTTGATAAGCTTTACAAGCAGCAATTAGTTGACCATCTGGACTAATTACTACAGAAGTAAACCATAAATCAAAAGTATCTGTAGCCGAAAATGGAACAGATATCTCTTGAAGTTTTTCCCACGTATTTATCTGCCAACGTTTAATAATTTGATTGCCACCGCTAATAAAATATTCTTGAATAGGATTTGGACTAAAAGCTAACTTTAATCCATAGCGCATCACAGACTGCTGGGAAAAATTAGTTAATTTTTTGGCTAATTTATCTACTATGCCAATTCCGGTAGATTGGTTTTCGACTTGAGTATAATCTTTCTCAGTTAAATTAGCTACACATCGCCAATTTACTTTTTCAATGGCTTTAATTAAAGCTTGGATTGCTTGTTCATTCCATTGATAAAAAATGCGATTGCCTATGTGTATATCTTTGCCATCCCCAATATTGACGTTATACTTGCCGAGTTGCAGGGTTACTTGGCGATCGCCACTTAAAAGCAGCTTACGTAAAAATGTTATATCTTGATCGGTTTGCTGTCCCTTTTCAAATCGATGTAGAAGTTGCTGGAGATTTTCAGGAGATTCCATTTAATATACTTGTGTAATTAGATGATAATTGCAGCAAATTGTTGTAAAGATTTTAGTACATTAGATTTTTTGATTTTTATAATTCAGAAACACACACCACACGGAAACCATTATATTGGCTTTGATAATCTGAATTTTCTGATTGACGATGAGCAGAACGGCAGTTTTCAGATGGTTTACCCCAGGAACCACCACGTACTACAAATCTAGATTGAAAAGCTTTTTGTTTCAAGTTTTCATTAATCCAAATACTCCCATCAAGAGGTGCATCCTGATAATTGTTATGCCAAGCATCTGCACACCATTCCCATACAGTTCCATGCATATCAAATAAACCAAAATTATTAACAAACCTAGGACGAACAGTCGGATTTTTAGAATTATATTCAAGCATAAGCCAGTTAATTCTATTACTATCAAAAGTTGTTAATTCAGGTGTTAAAGTTTCACCAAAGCAAAACGGTGTAGTTGTCCCTGCACGGCAAGCATATTCCCATTCTGCTTCGGAAGGTAATCTGTATTGCTTACCAGTATACTTAGATAGGCGATTGCAAAATTCTACAGCTTCATCCCAACTAACTCTTTCTACAGGACGATTATCACCTTTGTGATGAGATGGATCGGGATTAAGAAAGTGATTAATTCTACCTAAGTTCGCAACTGCTCGCCATTGTGCTTGTGTAACTGGATATTTACCTATAAAGAAAGGTTGCAATGTTACAAGATGTTGAGGTTTTTCCCTATCATTTCCTTCTCCTTCTGGTGAACCCATAATAAAGTTACCACCTGGAAGGGCAACCATTTCCAAAGAAATATTATTATGCAGTTTTTCTGCAAAATATTGTGCCTGTTTAGTTTCAGTTTTTATGATTTTGCCTTGATGGTTGACAGTAACTGTTTCAAATCCAAATATCTGTAAATTATTTTCAAGTTTTGATTGACTAGTTTGTGAAATTATTTTTAGATTATTAATATTACATTCTAATAATCTTTGAGCTAGATAACTAAATAAAACTGATTCTTCTGTTCTAGGAAAAATTCCTCCCAAATGAAAAGTCCACTTTACAGGAAGGTGTCCTACTGGCGCTAACAAATCAAATGTGAATTCTGAAATATCTGATATCCATTTACCATTGACATACCAACCTATATCATTGCCTAATTTATGCTCTGTCTCTTCATTAGCTTTTCCACCAGCTTCTTGCCATTTTTTTAGTTGTATACTAAATCCAAATCTTCCTTTGCTAGCATCTATCCATAATTTATCTATTGTATTTAAATTAGCACAAGAAGCATTTTTAATTGCTTGATAATCTAAGGTTTCCTCCTTCTCTCGATTAGTAGATTTTAAAATTATTTTGAATGTCTCTTCATCAGCTTCTTTCCATTTTTGATGAGTAAGTAGATTACGCAGTTGAGTGTAATCAATTTCTGAATTGGAGGTTAATGCAGTATTAGACAATTTAGCCAAACTTTGTTCAATCCAAGTATGATTAAAAACTTCAGAATAAATTTTATTAGTAACTCTTAAAATTCCTTCTCTTCTAATGACTAATCCTGTTGATATTAATTCTTGTTCTACTGCTCTGCTAGAGGCTATATATCCTGATTCTTGTAGGATTAAATTATATAATTTTAATAATTCACTTGCTTTCGTAGAAGAAAAAATTCTATTTCTGATTGTTAGTAAATGCGGTGGACTATCTTGTTCTT
Source organism: uncultured Rivularia sp. (assembly GCA_964395005.1). Lineage (GTDB taxonomy): Bacteria > Cyanobacteriota > Cyanobacteriia > Cyanobacteriales > Nostocaceae > Rivularia. The sequence goes on along the minus strand of CAYMZW010000035.1, from coordinate 24,501 downwards.
CCCAATTTTCTATAATTTTAAATTGCACTAAATTATCTAACCAAGCTTTTTCATTTCTATCTGCAACATATTCTTCTGATTTTTTTACCAAATGACATAATTTTTGAGTTAAAAATGGTTGTCCACCTGTCCATTCCGAAATCTTTCTCAGCAATTTTTGAGGATTATCTGCTTTTTTGACTAACCCACCAGCCAACGGTAAGGCTTCTTCATAAGTAAATTCTTCTAACTGAATTCGTCTACCAATATTGAAAGGAGAAGTGTGGCGGTTTTCAATTGAGTATAATTCAGAAGGATTTGAAATACCTGATAAAACAAAATTATAAGAATAAGTATTATTTCTTGACTTATATTTTTGGGATTCATATAATCCTCTTAATAACATCAAAAATTCTTCAGTAAAATCTGTATCAATAAGCCAGTCTAGTTCATCAATAAAAATTATAATTTTTTGATTAACTGCTTTCAATAGCACTCTTTCAATAAATCTGCGAAAAATTGTGCTGTAACCCAAGAAGCTTTCTTGTCCTTTCCACCAATCTTTTAAATTTAAGATATGACTTAAATTGAATTCATCAACTAAAATATTAATTAATGAGTAACAAAAATCTTTAAAAGAAATTTTATTGTTGCCAATCAATGTTAAATCAATTAAGGTTTTAAAGCGCGTGCTAAGGTTAAAGGCTCGCGTAAAGAAGGAGCATCAGGAACTTTAAAGGATACATCTAACGATTCTGAAGTTTTTTGTTGACTTTTGGGGTAAACACCTGCTTTTTGCTCCGTTGGTAGTTGAGCAGATGTTTCCTTAAAATCAGAGGTGTTGGGTGTAGTTTTTGGCGATGTTTCCGAATCTAGCTGACTTTCTTGCTTGTTAATCTCTTTCTCTTCAAAGCATAAGCTAGAGGAAACTGACTCAGTTTGAAATTCCTGCATTTGAAGTGCCAGCCAAATTGTATCAGCAATTTCTTCTGCTGACATTTCTACTTCTTTACTCAATGCAGCAATTAACTGGTCAATCATCTGTCCTCCGCACTGGTTAAGTATTTGAGTAACTCTTTAATCAGGTCTTGTTCTTCCGCTTGTTTTGGCTTAAACTCACGAGTAACTATATAAATGGCATTTAAAAGTTGATCTGTTGCTATATCCCCACCTTCTCGCAATGTTCTAAATTTTTCAATTAATTGATTAATTTTTTCTTCGTCTTTGGTTACTACATCACTTCCTAAATGTGCCTTCACAATTTCCTTCAAAGCACTTGCATCAGGTTCGTAAGGCATATTTAACCTTAAACATCTTCGTAAAAAAGCTGGAGGAAAATCCCGCTCGCCGTTATTGGTTAATAAAATAAAAGGAAAATTATGACAGCGCACTCGACCTGCTTTAATTGGAACATCCATACCATCATAAGTACGGACTTCTACCCGCTCCACTTCTTTGGAAATACGTGCTAATTCCGGAATTTCAAATTCCCCTTCTTCAAATAAATTGAGTAAATCATTGGGTAAATTGATATCGCTTTTGTCTATTTCATCAATTAGCAGCACCCGAGGACGACGGGAAGGAAGAAGGGCTGTACCTAGTGGTCCAAGTTGAATGTAGCGACCAATATCCTTATTATTCTTATCCATCTGCACGTCTTGCAAACGGGCGATCGCATCATAACGATATAATCCTTCTTGCAAAATAGAACGAGCAGTAATATACCAAGGTAAAACCTTACCCAGTTTTAATTCATGAGCTACTGCATAAGCCAAAGACGTTTTACCAGTACCTGGTTTTCCTGTTACTAACAAAGGTCGTCTTAAATATAATCCTGCATTAACCATGTTAATAACAGTATTTTTGTCATCGCTTTTATCGCTATGAATACGGAAACTTTTTCCCCGTTGCTCATTCCTTGTATTTCGCTCTAACCCCTCACAAAATTTCTGCCAGCGTTGTTCAATCTCTTCTACTAATTCATCATCTGTACCTATAAATGTACGCCAACTTGGAGGAGGAGGAAGAAGATTAATATTATCGTGCGGTTGATTGTTACCTTGAAAAATTTTCCAACTAGTCATATTTTTGGTTAAATTTATTATCACTGTCCGACAGTTGTTAATTCAAGCATGATATCAGGAGTCAGACGATAAGGATTTTCCCAAAGCAAGGCTAAATGAAAACCCAGATGTTCCTCCGTTTGAGCATCTGCTTCTTCTCTAGTTTCTCTAACTGATTCACACAAATGACACAATGGCTTAAAAGTTAATATTCTATCTATTGCACTCGCATGATCGAAATTGGGGATATCGTATCTTGTCCAAATAGCAATTGGTGTTGTTGCCATTAAAATAGCTTTGAATAAATCTTTAGTTTTGGCTTTAGGTGGAGCGCAAGTTAGTTTAAGTCCGATTTTTTCCTTTAAACTATTTCTTAACAACTTCCAATTAAAAGTTTCCATTTCTTCAAGATGTTCAAATAATTCTTGAACAGGTTTATTATGCAAAACATCTTTAACCTTATTCCAATACTTATACCAGTCAGATAAATAATAATCTAAATATTCCAAGTCCAAACGTTCTAAGGAACGCAGCCTAATAGGATATTTAATTCCCAAACTTATTTCTTCTATAATTGGGTCAGAGACTTTCCAACGGTCTACCTCTACACCAATTAAATCACTCGGTAAAAAGACTTCAACAATTAGCTGATATTGTTTACCTCTAAGATATCTCAGACCTGTCTTTAGAAATTTATTTAGTTGCTTTGGTATATCACTAAACTTACATAATGTTCCTACTTGTTGTTCATCTTGATCGAGTAGTGATGTAAACCGAGATAAGTCATTTACTGGTAGTGAGTCATCAATAATTAACCAAGCATTAAGTAAAAACTTTTCATTATCATCATCAAAACGCTCAATAGTCGCAATTAAATAAGATTCAAGTTGCCCTTCTCTATTAGAAAAATAATCTGTTTTTTTTATATTTTTCTTATTTTCAGGATACTTTTTTGATACTATTTGGTTTGCAAAATCGCTCAACTGATTGCGAATTTCTTCAGAAATATTTTTATCTTGACTTAACTGGGTTAAAAACTCAGATAATCTTCTAAATTCGTTCAGCGATTGTAATATTTGTGTAATATTATTTTCCTCTAAATTCCAAACTCCAGCATCAGGAGGTAAAACATCTTGATAAGCCTTTTGAATACTTTCATTAGGAATATTAGAAAAATCTAAATTATTTAATGAATCTTGAGGAACATTTTCAAAATTATTATCTTTAGCTAGAACTTTGATAAATGTACAATTTTGGTAAATATTGCGTTTATCAATATCTCTTGCAGCAGCATCCCCACTTTCAGTTGTTTGATGAATACCGTTTGTTTCTTGAATCGCTTTAACCAAGGCTTTCATCGCTTCCTCATCCCACTGGTTGTAAATGCGATCGCCTATGTGTATTTCTTTGCCATCTCCGATGTTGACGTTATATTTGCTCAGTTGCAGGGTTACTTGGCGATCGCCATAATCAAGCATCTCTCGTAAAGCTGCAATGTCTACGTCAGTAAATTCGCCAGATGCTATACGATTAATAATGCTACTTATATCTTCAGAAGTCTCCATTTATCAGAAGTTTTTGTTTTATTTTAGACAATTCAAAGAATATATAGAAAGGTTTGTAGTTGTGCTTTAGCGCTCTTTTCCACTTACAACAAAATAATATTATGGGTGGTTTTCTGGACATCATATTACTCATCTTCTTGCATCTGTGCGCGTAAATATTCCAGGTTTTCCTGATAAGTCACCGTATTGGGATGATTTGCACCCAAAACCCGTCCTACAATCTCCAAAGCTTGGATGCAAAGGGGTTCAGCTTCTTCGTACTTTCCTTGAGAATAGTAGAGAAAAGCTAAATTGTCGAAGCTGGTTGCAGTGTCGGGATGATTAACTCCGAGTAGCTGTTTTCTTAACTCCAAAGCTTGGATGCAAAGGGGTTCAGCTTCTTCGTACTTTCCTTGAGAATAGTAGAGAAAAGCTAAATTGTCGAAGCTGGTTGCAGTGTCGGGATGATTAACTCCGAGTAGCTGTTTTCTTAACTCCAAAGCTTGGATATAAAGGGGTTCAGCTTCTTCGTACCTTCCTTGACTTTTGTAGAGTGAAGCTAAATTGTCCAAACTCCTTGCAGTGTCGGGATGATTTTCTCCGAGTAGCTGTTTATATAACTCCAAAGCTTGGATATAAAGGGGTTCAGCTTCATCGTACCTTACTTGGAAATAGTAGAGTAGTGCTAAATTGTTGAGGCTGGTTGCAGTGTCGAGATGATTAACTCCGAGTAGCTGTTTTCTTAATTCCAAAGCTTGGATGAAAAGAGGTTCTGCTTCTTCGTACCTTCCTTGGAAATAGTAGAGTAGTGCTAAATTGTTGAAGCTGTTTGCAGTGTCGGGATGATTAACTCCGAGTAGCTGTTTATGTAACTCCAAAGCTTGGATATAAAGGGGTTCTGCTTTCTCGTACTTTTCTTTATTAAAGTATAGTAATGATAAATTGTTCAAACTTTGTGCAACATCAAGATGATCTTCTCCCAATAACTGTTTTCTTAACTCCAATACTTGGATGTGAAGGGGTTCAGCTTCACAGTATTTTCCTTGGGAAGAGTATAGTAATGATAAATTGTTCAAGCTTTGTGCAACATCAGGATGATTGTCTCCTAGCAGTTGTTTTCTTAACTCCAATGCTTGAAGATGAATAATTTCAGCTTTATTGTATTTTCCTTGGGATTTGTAGAGTGTAGCTAAATTCAGTAAACCAAAAAGTTTTTCTATGAAGAGCGATCGCCAATCATGCTTACGTAAATAATAGTGATATATACTACAAAGAGTATAATTAATATTTATACTTATGTTAGCTTTAGCAGAACTACTTTAATTGAAGCCAGTTTTAATAATGTTAATTTGAACATAGTTCATTTCAGGAATACCAAAAACATTGACTTCTATAAAGCAATTCTCAAAAACATCATCATGCCAGATAGTAACTTGAGAAGTAGTTAGTACAACTGCACGGAAGTACTTCCCGTTTCGTGTTTCTTGCCCACTTTTATCACTTTATCCCGCTATATTGGACATGAAACTTAAGGCTCAATTATGAATCAGCCAAGGTTTTAATAATTAAGATTTTTTATAAATAACTGATTTATAAATTTACGAATATTAACCAGATGGGAGATAAATACTTTCAGCGACTTTATACTTTCGCTCAACAGCTTGGCACAAAAATGCCAACATTTGCTTTAATCCGAAAAGTTTACGATAAATTAATCGACCACCTCTTCTTTTTTTACTAATTCTAAACCAAAGTAGATTAATCCAAATATTAATTAAAAGAAATGATATACCGACAAATAATAATCTCAAAACAGGATTTTTATTGTTTGTTCTAATTCGACAAACATTTTTCATTCGATAGCTACTTTCAATTCCAAATCTTTTCCTGTAATCTTGATGAATATAATCTAAGTTTGTTTTTACCTTATTAACTACGTAAGCAAAGTATTCAACTCCGTGTTTGCCACGTTTACCTTTTTTATATTTGCAGATAATCCATAAGTCGAAAGTGACTGAATTATCTTTGTCCTTTGTCATATTATAGGTAGTTTTATAGCTTTTTTTACCCTTCAAAAATTGTTTAATTCCTTTCTGTTTTCCTCTTCTAATAGCAGGCATGGTAAACACAATATCTAATGCCTTTAACCATCTAATAACAGATACATTAAAAAAACCTCTATCCAAATAAAGTTTTTTTATTTTAATATTTAGAAAACTTAGCTCCGCTAATAAATAAGTAATAATGGCAACACTGGTATCTAGCCAGCGAACACCTCTAATTGCAAGCGTTAGTCGTTTTCCCTTAGTTAAAACATATAAAGTTGCATAGGCATAAAATGAACAAGTTCCAGATTTAGCTTGGCTCCTATATATGTATGGTAATTCTTCATCTGTTGGGTTTCCATAGTAAGGAATTAAATTTAAATCAATTGCAATCTTTAAGCAACCTTTTTTTATCCTACTTGGAATTCTACTTTTCAATGCTTGATTTATTTTAACTTCTAGTTCTTCAAAACTATTAAATTTATTAAGATGGTATCTAATATCATTCGCTGTTGGAATTTTCTTTAAGATTTTAGCTGTATTTTCAATACTATCTCCACTACTTGCCGCTTTTACTAATATCTCAAATAAAGTTTGTTGGTTACATGCTCCTTGACTTTCAATCGAAAAATTCTCAGATAAACACTCAAGAACTTCTTCGAGCGTTTCTGAGTCTGTGAGAGCCAATTGTTCTGTAGCCGCGCTGTAAGTAGCGTTTTTAGTAGATGAAAAAGTCAATTATATTAACCGACAAAGTACGCATTCAGAAACATCATTTCATGTTTTCAACCTATTTGTCGCTATATAAGCATTAATTATATTCATAGTATTATGTAATACTTACACTTACGTAAGCTTGATTGGCGATCGCGTTCGGAGAAAACTTTTTGGTTTACTGAAATTGTTCAAGCTTTGTGCAACATTAGGATGATTTTCTCCCAGTAGCTGTTTTCTTAACTTCAATGCCTGGACACAAAGGAGTTCAGCTTCATCATATCTTCCTTGTGATTCATAGAGTAAGGCTAAATCGTTCAAGCTAGTAGCAAAGTAAGAATGATTTTCTCCCAAGCGGGATTTGATTGTTAACACACATTGCTCATACCAAGGCTCTGCCAAGAAATATAAACTTTGTGCTTCATAAAATCTAGCTAAACCAGCAAAAGACCAAGGTAATTTTTCATCGCTGACTGTATCCGTAAAGTTTTCGGCAATTTCCGTTAAATGTGGAATAGCTTTTTTAACTGAGTTGATAAATTCTAGATTTGGTGATTGGGGAATTGTTTGAGCAATTTCTATAAAAGTATTGGTAAATGCTTGTTTAATTTCGTTAATATCACCATCTGTTGCAAATTTAATTTTTAAGAATTCTCTAATTAAGGGATGAATTTTATAAAAGTATTCTTCATTCTCTTCCAAACATTGCACCAAATGACGTTGATAAAGTTGCTCAATAGCTGTCTCCACATCGGACTCATCCCAATTCAGTGATTTTGCTGTGGATTCAACCCATTCCCATACAAAGATATCTGCTGCAAATAAACTTAATAATCCTGCGACTCGCTGTGTTTCTGCACTCAATTCCACCCAACTCAACTCAAATGCTGCTAAAACCCCCTGTTGTGCAGTACTTAATCCTTTTTGCTGGGGGTTAATAGCTTCCTGTTGCAGTCGTTGCTGTTCCAACAGTTTCTGTATTTTCTCTAACTTAAAATGGGGCGGTTTTTTCTTGATATACCGTCCCACCAATTCAATCCCTAATGGTAAATATCCCAACCATTCACATAATTCTTGCGCTGTTTCTAGTTCCTTATTAACTCGCTTTTCCCCTACGATATTGATTAACAGTTGTAATCCTTCCTCCGGTGACAACACATCGAGGGAAATTTCCTCCACATTCGCATCAATATCTCGCAATCTTGTTGTCAGCAAAATCCGGAAGCGATGATTAGGGGGAGTCAACTCACCAAATCCCTCTAAACTTGTCACATCATCGAAAACTAGCAATACCAAACCCTCTGGAGGTTGCCAATTTCGCCAGCACCAAGCTACTTGTTGATTCAGCGTCAATGGATTTCCTTGAAAATCCTGTTGGGGAACTTCCAAACCCATCTGTAACTGCACAAATTGAATAATTTCCCCAGATAAATTTGCATCTCTAGCATTTAACCAACAAACCCCACCGGGATAATCATCTATATGTTCCCTAGCATATTTTACCGCCAATTCTGTTTTACCAATCCCGCCCATCCCCGACACCGTAGAAATCGCTACAGCGTTATTTTCTTGGTGTAATTTATCATGAATTTCTTTTAGTTCGTCCCTACGTCCCACGAAATTAGGAGTACCAGAATAGGGAATGTATTTAACTGCTGCTTTGGATTTTACAAGTTCTTGAATTATCTTCCGAATCGCTTCTGCATCCGCACCTTGGTAAATTTTGTCACCAATATGAATATCTCTACCTTCAGCAATATTGACAATATGCTTGCCAATCTGAACTTTCTCTTGGCTGGAGCCTGTATTAATTACCTGACGCAATACAGTCAAATCATCATCACTGTGCTGGTGACTGGTAATGCGATTAATGATTGCTAATAAATCGTCAGAGTCAGGCATTCTTTGGACTACTCCTCAGTAATTTTACCGAATGCTTAAGAGATTTCAGTCTGGTAATTATTGATTCCGGAAATATATGATCGTAGGTCGGTCATTACTTAATTTTAAGCAATAAATTCTTTGATTGACTTCAGTTTTTTTATTCAAAACTTATCTGAAATTTTAGCGTTACTGAATTAAGCTATGAATTAATTGTATTTATATACATTTTGTAAAAAATATTAAACCTGTGTAGAGATGTAACAGTGTTTCGTCTTGGGCAATGTGAAATCATAATTTTACCTTTCTTGATTCAGCAACGCCTTATATGTTTTATCCTGTTTTAATTATTCTCTAGTAAAATTAAAAACGCTGTATTTTAAGCTACTATTAATCAGTAAATATCAGTTTTATTACGGAATTTTTATTCGATGAAATAAAAGTTAAAGGAGCGTAATAAAAAAATAGATTTATACAATAAATAATTAAGTTTTACATCGTTCGTAACGGGAAAGATGATTGATGCGATTTGAATGGACAAATGTTTTTACAGATATTGACCCCCGATTGCAAGGACTTATACAACGTCGTCGCAGAGGACTATCTAATCTACTCACAGCTTCAACAGAGGTGGGAGAAGTCGCTGTAATTGCTAAGGTGAACGATTTACAAGCATGGCTTTCTATGAGTGAAGTACGACAAGGTGCGGAGCTTGGCAGTACGGCAAATGGAGATATTATTGTCACTGCCAGAGTTCCAGTGTCGCGGTTGCAGTCTGTACGTACTTCTCCTTGTGTTGTCAGTTTACAAGCGTCACAAAGTTTACGGCTAGCTACGGAAGACAGGACCCCCCAGCCTCCTCCTCTATCAGAGGGGGAGAATTTAAAGCCTCTCTCCAATGTCAAGAGTTCCTTAGCGAAACAGCAGGGAAAGAATGCGGTTGTAGGAATTATTGATCTAGGTTGCGATTTTGTTCACCAGAATTTTCGTCATCCGGATGGCTCTACCAGAATACTTGCTTTATGGGATCAGGATGGTTCCTCCGCACCGGATAGTCCTTTCGGTTATGGAAAAGTTTATAACAGCGCAGAAATTAATCAAGCTTTACAAGCACAAGATCCTTATAAAGCATTGGGTTACTATCCTGGAAAACACGCTCACGGCACTCACGTGATGGATATCGCTGCGGGAAATGGAAACGGTACCGGAAATCCAGGTATGGCTCCGACAGCTGATATTGTGTTTGTACATTTCTCTACTGGCGCTGTGGAAACAGTTTCAACTAATGGCGATTCGGCTGTAGATAAGTCTTTGGGAGATACTTCGGAATTAGTCGAAGCAGTTAATTTTATTTTTGAAATGGCTGGCGATCGCCCTTGTGTAATAGATATTAGTTTAGCGTTACATGGAGGTCCTCATGATGGTACAGGATTGGTTGAACAAAGTATAGATGCTTTAGTGGAAGCAAAACCCAATCGAGCAGTAGTTATTGCAGCAGGAAATTCATATTACAAAGGAATTCATGCTTCGGGAAAAGTACCGCAAGATGGTTTCACCGATCTGCACTGGGATATTCCTAGAGGGCATTGGCAGTACAAAGCATTGGAACTTTGGTATGATGGCTCGGATAAATTCCGTTTAGAAATTATTCCTCCCGATGGCGAACCTTTGGTAAGTCTGCAATTAGGAGAAAATGGAGAAATTGTAGACGAAAATGATCAAACAGTTATTTACTTATCTCATCGTTTTTCCGATCCTAATAACGGTGATAATATGATTGGTGTTTTTATGGAATCCCGACTTCCGGGAGGAGTTTGGACTTTACGATTGCATGGAGTTGAAGTAAATAACGGTAATTTTCACGCTTGGATAGAACGTGAAGATGGTTCTCAAACCAGCTTTTTGCCACCTCATGATAATACCCATACCGTTAACTCCATCGGCTGCGGACATAATATTATTATGGTTAGCTCTTACGATCCGACAAAATCGGGGGAACCTTTATCATACTTTTCTAGTTCCGGTCCAACGAGAGACGGACGACAAAAACCCGAATTTATCGCTCCCGGACAAAATATATGGGCAGCATCTTCACTTACTCAAACTAAATCTTACCAAAAATCCGGCACCAGTATGTCCGCATCCGTTGTTACCGGAATAATCGCCTTGATGTTAAGTGAAGCGAATAGTCGCAACATTGAATTAGATATCAACCTTCTGCGCGATATTCTCATCCAAAGTGCCGAAAAGAAGTTCCCACAAGATTTTTTAGAAAAAGCTCGCTACGGTTATGGTTCGATAGATGTAAATATTGCATTGTTAGCGGTTCAAGAATACTGTCGCGAGCAATCTACGAATCAACTTCAATAATACGATTAAGGGACGCTCTAGGAAAAGTATAAAAATGAAATAGTTGGGTTAAGTACTAGAATTAAAACGAACAAGCTTAATAAAGGAAATGAAGCCAGAAGTATTTTTGGAGCAGAAAGACGTTTTACCTTTAGTTAAGGCACTGGTAAAAGTGCTGATGAATATCCCTTCCAACGATTATCAAAGTGTTCTTGAGAGTGCTGGTATACACTCAGCTTTGATTGGTCGTTTAAGGCTTAACTCACCACCAAATATTTTGGCTCAAACATTAGTTGCAGAATTCAAAAAATATCGTATTCATAATAAGCAATTAGATTATCACCCGATGATTAATCTCTTAGACTACTTTTGTGGTATTGCTGAAATTTATAGTCTATCAGAGCAAGACATAATCTTGTTTCAACAGTTAGTAGAAAAAGGTCAAGAAAATTTCAAGGCTTTAAAGGCTTGTAATGCTGTTGGAAGAATTGAATCACCATTAGGTAATGGTATTGGTACGGGAGTACTTGTAGGAAACAATCTTTTATTAACTTGTAACCATGTTTTTAGTAAAACTCAAGTTCAGCAAGCTTGGGTGCGCTTCGGTTATAAAAGCGGAGGTTATGGTTTGGAAGATGTATTTGAACTCGATTTGGAATTTGTTAGTTACAACAACCGCCCTGACTACGCTTTAGTCCGCATTCAAGGAGAACCACAGCAACCGATTATTTCTCCTACGAATACCTTATTAAATGACTATCAGGAAATTCGTCTTATTCATCACCCTTTGGGAAAACCAGTAGAAATTTCCGATGTGGGTCAAATTATACGCGTAGGAGAGGAGTACATTGACCATAACATTATTGCTAAGGAAGGTTCTTCTGGAGCGCCAATCTTTAACATTGACTGGGAATTAGTTGCAATTCACCAAGGTCATCCCGGTATTGGTCGTGAGATTATAAAAGGAACATTAGGGGGTATTCCTATACAGGCTATATGGGATAAAATTACACCTTATCTAGCTTAAGTAAATCAAGGAGCAAACTTGTGAAACTATGGGAAAGCTTTACTGACAATGTTAATCGCGAAGCCAAGAAATACACAACTCTCTTTCTTCCTGAATATCGGGTTGATGTAGATGGCGATCGCACTCCAATTAATGCTGGTGAAGCCTATTGTCGTATTTGGCTTGTGGAAATGCGTTTAGCTAAAGATGTGGACTGGTTTAAACAGAGGTATCCTGTGGTTCATACAGCGGTTCGATTCAATCATGGTGAAAAATCCGTAACCATTCCCTACATAGCAGCACCAGGAAACCTGAAAGAATTAGCAGCAGATAATCTTGACAAAGTAATTCAATACAACTATCCGTTGACACCACTATTTCCTTTTAATCAAGGCTTAGTAGAATTGCAGGCAGGTTTATTTAGCATGACTGCTAGCGATCCTATTGGCAAGTTTATCAAAACAATGGGGCGATTTTCCCAATTATTACCAGTGCCGGAACTTTCAAAGGTTCTCAATTTAGCAGACCCAGTGTATCGCGGAATTGAAGATTTACTTGATATTGGAGAACGTCGCTTAGAACTCGGTTATCAGCAAACTTTTTCAGATGCTGACGGAGGTGGTAGCAATCTTCTCCGAGAAGGTTATTTTGTCGCAATTCTAGCTGCCGAACAAAAAATCAACAGCGAACAATTATGCATTGTTAATGATAGCCTCAAAGTTGGTTATCCCGGAAAAACTAAAGTATTTGTACGTGAAGCTAAACCTTTGGAAGGCTACAGTTATATGCTGTTTCGTTTAGAAAAGCGTACCGCTCAAGATTGGGAATCGTTAACTAGTATTAAAGAACTGGTTGAACAAGCACAAGATGCTGTTTTTGATGCTAAATATGAAGCGGTAAAAACATTACTTTTACCTGCTATTAAAGCAGCAATTTACCGCAGTTCTGATATAGTAAAATCTGACCGTAAAAAGATGGTGCTGAAAATTGAAGATTATTTACAGGAGTTAGGTTTGCAAGCAGGAAACGTTCAAAGAAAATCATTATTTTCTATCATGCAGCGTCCTTTACCAGCAGTTGATGCAGAAAAAGAAGCTGAGTTAGCGGTATTAGAAAAGCTTTTTGAGTGAGAAAGTACTTGATATTGATTTATTTGAATAAGTAAAAGTGAGTTTTTTAACACGTCAAGAGAATATCCAACTTCAGAAAATCCTAATTAATAACAAACTGCTGCAAACTCCTGATGCACAATATAGGATTGCTTTACTAGAAAATTGTGGGTTAGAAACATTTTGTACAAAAATTCAGTTCGATAAACCTAGTGATTTCTTTGTTACTATTCTTTACAGTGAACTCTCTAAAGTTAATGTGACTGTTGAAAATTCGGACAGACTAGCATTAATTGTTTTTTTAGAATATCTCATTGAAATAGATGATGAAATAAGAAGTGACGAACAAGATTTTATTGAAAAAGTCATTAATAAATGGGAAAAACAAAACTATAAGCCTAGTATTCAACAACAGAAAAAAGATAAAATTGAAAGCTTGTTATCTCAAGGTCGTCGTAGAGAATCTGGGATTCCACAAGTTGAAACTCCCATAAAGGTTGACCAGAATATAATTATCAACTTTGATTTAAAAAAAATAATATTGAGATTTAGGGAAAAAATAACATATGAGGGAGCTTTTGCATTTTCAGTAGGTGGTGAAAGTTTGCTTTTAGAAAAATATATAATTGAGCGAATTAGACGTGAACTAAAAGGCTTTACTAAAAATGAGAACAACATATTTGACATTAAATTATATAAAAATAATGTTAGTAAACATGAAGATATAGAACGCCAATTTTTATACAGAAACAAATATGAATCTTTGGCAGACGTATTTAATTCTCAAGTTAATACTGACATAATTGTCATTGTGTGGAATTACGAAATACCACTCAAGACCATGAATTCATGGGGTAAAAGAAGCTGGGCTGAAATGAGAACCCGTATTTTAAAGCTTGTCGAAAAGAAAAGCCGTTGCTGTGTGTTTATTTGGGCAAATGTAAATAAAAGTCCTTCTGAAGTCTTTACAATCTTACCAATTGAAAAATTTGAACTTCATGAGCTAGAAACTTGGTTCCGTCCCAAACTTAGACAAGTAGGAGTTGCAGAAGAAAAAATAAACTACTATCTCGATAGATTAAAGGAACCTGATGGTCATTTTGCAGCTACTTATAGCGAAATGAATCACATGATTCAAGAATTACAAGGAGGTTTTAGACTCTATGGATGACTTAGTAAAGCGATTGTATATAGGTACGGGAAATTGTCACTACGAACCACTCGATAATGCATGGAAAGAGAAAGAACCATATATTGCCTCCAAATCCTTGACAGATGCAGTTAATACTGCTTTATATTTACGTCGTCCTTTGTTGCTTGAAGGCGATCCTGGCTGTGGGAAAACCAGACTAGCTTATGCTGTAGCTTATGAACTTGGCTATCCGCTTCATGCTTGTTATATTCGTTCTACTAGTCGCGCACAAGACTTACTCTATGAGTATGATGCCTTGGGTAGGCTTTATGATATTCAAGAAGCAAAAGCAACGAATAAGAATAAAGTTACATCACGAGACAAATATGTTACTTTAGGTGAGTTTGGCAAAGCAATTCAAGAATCGCAAAATGATATTCCCTCTGTAGTATTGATTGATGAAATTGATAAGGCGGATATTGATTTTCCTAATGATTTGCTGTTGGAATTAGATAGGCTGCAATTTAAAGTAAAAGAAGTACCAGAAATTAAGTTTGATGCCTTAAAAGACAAAAGTAGGAAAGAAAGGCAGGAATTTTTACCCCTAATTATTATTACAAGTAACCGAGAAAAAGAATTACCTAAACCTTTTCTACGTCGCTGTTTGTTTTACTATATTGAGTTTCCTGATCGTGAAAATCTCCAAGAAATTCTAAAAAGCCATTTTCAACCAAAGCTCAATCCAATATTTAAAGCTGCTTTGGAAAAGTTTTGGAAACTACGAGGGGAATCTATAAATTGGCGAAAAATACCCGGAACTAGTGAATTTATAGATTGGGTGGCAATATTAGAAAGAGAACATCAAGCCAACAAACTGACAGCCAAAGAATTAGATAATTTTGCCTCGTTTGATTTGCCCCATCTAGAAACACTGGTGAAAACCCAAAGCGATCGCGATGCTCTGAAACAATTAAAAATGCAAAATAAGTATGCTGGAGAATAGTAATATTCTTGTCAAAAATATACTCTTTAAAATATTAAAATTAGAGTCAGGTCAAGGAAAGTAGAGTAATTACGATGCAATTATCAGCGATACTAATTCCAAGCACAAATTAAAAAGTTAGATTAAAACTTTCTATAAACTGATACCCTAAAATGTCTGAGCTAGACACCTCACTATTCCAAGTTTTTGAACAATTGCGGCAACAGGGCGTACCGTTAGGAGTATCGGATTATTTAGAGGCAATTGAAACAATTCAAACTGGGTGGGGACTCGAAGACATTGATAGTTTCAAGAGTTTATTACGTTTATTCTGGACAAAATCAAGAGAAGATGGGGAATTTTTTGATACTACTTTTGCAAAATTGGTAGAATCCCGCTACAAATTGAAATCCCTAACTAATGAGTCCAAGAAACCTTTTGAAAATTCTCAACCTGCAAACATTAGCTTTGACGATTCGCTTGAACCAAACGAATCACAGCCCAAAACAGAAGAAACAAAAACAACAGAAGGGGAGCAATCCCAACTGATAAAGTTAAAAGTACCGGGGAGATTAGAAGACGAATTATTATGTGATGAAATAATAACTGAAGAACAGCAATACTATCAATTAACACCCCGTTTAATAATGAGTCGCCGCGAAATGGCAGGTATATGGCGACAATTACGTCGTCCTCAAAGAATTGGGGTTCCAGAAGAATTAGATGTAGAAAATACAATTAAAAACATTTCAAATACAGGATTTTTGCTAAATCCTGCATTAAAACCCCGCCGTCGTAACCAAGCACGACTAGTATTATTAGTGGATAAACAAGGTTCAATGACTCCTTTTGAACCTTTAATCAAAACGATAATTGAAAGTATTTTACGGGGAGGTTTACTGGGAAAAACTAAAATTTACTATTTCCATGATTTCCCCCAAGCATACCTATATCAACGTCCTAATTTAACCAATGGCTTACCTTTGACAACAGCTTTGGATCGGCAAGTAAAAGGTAATAGCGTACTAGTTATTAGTGATGCAGGAGCAGCACGTGGTAATTACGATGAAATTAGGGTTGCAGAAACTAAATCTTTTTTGCAAACCCTTACTATATACACTTATCTTTACGCTTGGCTTAATCCCATGCCTAGAAATCGATGGGAAAAAACGACAGCAGAAGATATTGCTCGCATAGTACCAATGTTTTCCGTGAACCGAGAAGGGCTAAATGATGCAGTAAATATTTTGCGGGGGCATCCCTTTCCTTCAGGAGTGGGTTTATGAGTCAAATATTTGAACGCATCATTAATACTCCGAATCTGGTTAGAGAACAATGGCTGTCTACTGAATTAGCTGTACAGGAAGTATTAGCATTTGAACGACGCTTTGGTTCTAAGCATTTAATGCTAGCTTGCCACGCTGCTTTACCTCTAATTGTAAGTTCAGAAATCGTCAATTTAGTACGTATTAATTTCTTAGAAGAAGAAAAAATCCCTTGGATTGCTGAAGTTGATTTTCTTCTTTCGCCTTTATGTCGTCAGATTGATGAGGGTTTGTACGAAGTAGAACCATCAATACGGGAAGTTTTATTATTAGAGTTAGAAAATCAGTTTAATTGGGAGCGCCCTTTTAAATTAGCTGAATTTTTATCAGTTTATTTAAAGAAAAAACCTAACCGAAATCAGCGTTCCGAAATAACCCTAACTCAATCTTGCATTGCACAGGCTTATTTGAATCCTGATGCTTTGATTGAGAAAATTACTAATTCTCTTAAAAAGCAACTTAGCTTTCCAGACCAGATACAAATTGTAAATCTTCTGGAAATTATCGGCGAACCATTGGAACGCAGTAATAGGCAAGATGATTATCAATACTTAGTAATTAATTCACGAATATTAACGCAGAAATTATATGGAGATGAACAAGAATTATTAAACCTGATAAATAGTCAAGAATTTGCAGATGCAGAAATTACTAAGGGAATTTTATCTCCTGTCATATTAGCAAGTCTAAAAGGAGAATATAACAAACCATCGAAAAATGCTACTAGTAAGCAGGGAAAGAATGCAATTGTAGGAATTATTGACGTGGGTTGCGATTTCGCTCACCAGAATTTTCGTCATCCAGATGGCTCTACCAGAATCCTCGCTTTATGGGATCAGGATGGTTCCTCCGCACCGGATAGTCCTTTCGGTTATGGAAAAGTTTATAGCAGCGCAGAAATAAATCAAGCTTTACAATCTGAAGATCCTTATAAAGCATTAGGTTACTATCCTGGAGAACACGCTCACGGCACTCACGTGATGGATATTGCTGCGGGAAATGGCAACGGTACCGGAAATCCGGGTATGGCTCCTCAAGCTGATATTATATTTGTTCACTTTTCTAACGGTGCTGTAGAAGCTGTTTTAGCTGATGGCGGTTCTGCTGTAGATAAGTCTTTGGGAGATACTACCGAACTTGTGAAAGCAGTAGATTTTATTTTTAAAATGGCTGGCAATCGCCCTTGTGCAATTAACTTTAATATAAGTTTACATGGCGGACCTCATGATGGTACATCTTTGGTTGAACAAAGTATAGATGCTTTAGTGGAAGCAAAACCTAATCGAGCAGTAGTTATTGCAGCGGGAAATTCTTATGACCGGGGAATTCATGCTTCGGGTAAAGTATCGCAAAATGGTTTCACCGATTTGCACTGGGATATTCCCCAAGGACATAAGCAATACAAATCAATGGATATTTGGTACGATGGTATCGATAAATTTCGTTTGGAAATTATTCCTCCAGATAGCGAACCTTTGGTAAGTCTGCAATTAGGGGAAAATGGGGAAATTGTAGACGAAGATGATAACACCGTGATTTACTTATCTCACCGTTTCTCCGATCCCAACAACGGCGATAATATGATTGGTGTTTTTATGGAATCCCGACTTCCGGGAGGAGTTTGGACTATAAGACTGCATGGAGTTGAAGTAAATAAAGGTAATTTTCACGCTTGGATAGAACGGGAAGATGGTTCTCAAACCAGCTTTGTCCCTCCTCATGATAATACCCATACTGTTAACTCTATTGGCTGCGGACATAACAGCATTATGGTTGGTTCTTATGACCCGACAAAACCCAATCAACCCATATCATATTTTTCCAGTTCCGGTCCGACTCGCGACGGACGACAAAAGCCCGATTTTATCGCTCCCGGACAAAATATATGGGCAGCATCTTCGCTGACGGAAACTAAATCTTCCCGAAAATCCGGCACCAGTATGGCCGCACCCGTTGTCACGGGAATTATAGCCTTGATGTTAAGTGAAGCTCGCGATCGCAACATTGAATTAGATATTAACCAAATTCGCGATATTCTCATCCAAAGCGCTGAAAACAACCCTCCAGAAGATCCTTTACAAAAAGCACGTTATGGTTATGGACCGATAGATGTTAATATTGCTCTTTCACTCATTAGAGCGATGTGATGGCATTAATTGATAGAGTGTATTCCACTGTCCGCAAAAAGCTAAGTAATGGTGAATGGGGCATGAGTGGATTAGGTTCTTTGTCGGACTCTCCATATAAAAAGGTTATATTCTGCCGAAAATGTATGCTGCATCACATTTTTATATTTATTCAGCAAGCCCTAATTATTGTTACTAATTCGAGTAAAGCCAATAAAACACATTCTTACTAATTCAATACTCATGTACTATTAGCAGTGTCGGGATGATTAACTCCGAGTAGCTGTTTATGTAACTCCAAAGCTTGGATGTAAAGGGATTCAGCTTTCTCGTACATTCCTTGGGAATAATAGAGTGCTGCTAAATTGCAATCTGAACTTTCTCTTGGCTAGAGCCTGTATTAATTACCTGACGCAATACAGTCAAATCATCATCACTATGCTGGTGACTGGTAATGCGATTAATGATTGCTAATAAATCGTCAGAGTCAGGCATTCTTTGGACTACTCCTCAGTAAGTATAATTCGTAATTAATTCCCCATAAATGGAATTTAGGGGCTTTGGCAGAGTATAGTCCACGGATTAATCCGGGGGCTTTAAACCTAAAAAAATGCTCAGCAATTTTACTGTAATTATAAGCAACTTCGATCAAATAATGACCGATTCCGGAAATATATAACTATGGCTTATTAGTTATAAACATCACCAATATGAATACCGCGAGCTTCATTAATATTAGTAATAAATTTCCCATGCTGATTAATAACATCGGCAATCTTATTAATCTTCTGGGTAGCTTCCGGTTTTACTTCATCCCATCCCTTACTTGGTAAACCTTTACCACCCCGTAATTTAGCAATGATAAAATCTCCTCCAGTCATATCAAACTGAGGAACTTGCTCGATATTATGTAGCTGACGCGCAGTTTCAGATACAGCCTTACCTAGATGATTCATAATATTAGAAACTCGCACCTCTGTATCCCCCGGTTTATTTCCCGCACCTTGCAACGCTTCAAGAAAATGGTAAGTGTAAACACTGTATGAATCATCTTTAATATATGACTTTTGCTCACCTTCAGAGGAAGTAAAAACGATTCTCCCTTTACCTTTCTTCAACTCATCAATAAAACCTTTTGATGGAGCAAGTCGAATAAAATCATCAAACTCATCTTCTAATTCTAAATCCGCTTCTTTAGAAGTTGCCATTCCCGCAGCATGACAACTATCAATTACAACTAATAACCGCTCTACTTCAATCTGTCGCAATGCATCAGTAAAAAGCTCTGCTGATAATGCAGAAGCGGCTAATTTAGTAGGCTTAATATCATGTTGTAGTAAATAATATTTTTGTGTATTCTTATCCACCCAACCATGACCGGAATAGTAAATAAAAATAGTTGCATTCGGGTCAGATTTAGCCTTGTTTTTTAACCAGTTCAAACCATCCAAGATAGCAGATTGCGTTGCTTCTTGATTATTTAAAACCCGAATATGGTCTTGATCATCGGGATAAGCACATAATTCTGGATCAATTAATGCTGCATAAATGGCTTGAGTATCTTTGACAGTTACAGGCAATGATAAAGGAGCATATTTAGATTCTCCAACACCAATCAAAAGTGCATAACCATTATTGAATTTACTGAAATTATCGCTCATTTTTATTTAACTCCATTTAAAAATATCTGTGAATTAGAAACAAGATTATTTGGAAAATTAATTATTCTTCATAACGACTGACGCGGAAAATAACATAATTATAAGGCAGGGTTTCATAATCCGATGCTTTATGTACAATTGCACCAATACCAGGTTTGTAAACCCACCGTTCCCAATTAATTGCAATTTCATCATCAACCTGGATTGCGATGTAATTACCTTCTGCTAAACGACACCCCATTGCCATATTTTCAAAATCCAATCCCAGATAAAATTTTTGCACGGCAACATTTTCACTGCGTTGTGCCAACATTTTAACTACACCTACAGTGATTTCCGTAAAAGGTGCGATCGCAGGTTGTGCTGTTGTTAATAATTTAAGCCCACTTTGAAATGGTGAAGATTCTAATGCGCTCAATATTGCTTTGTCTTCGTTATTTTTGACATTCACCGTCGAGCATTCAAAAGCTACCCCTTGGGAACCAACATTTAAACCAATGAACACCGGATAACCAGCAATACCAGCAGATTGTCCTTCCTGTACCCGATAAGTTTGACTAAAGCTGACAGTCTCCTGTGTATTTGCTACCTGATTCCTAGCTGCAAAAGTCACCATCACATTATGGGTTCCACCACCGGGATATTTTGCAATATGTAGACGGTCTAAACGAATATTTATACTGTTATTTTTAAGACTAGTATCCGCAGTAATAGCACTAGGATTTTTGATAACTTGAGGCTCTAGCGAACCTGGTTTAGTGGGAGGAATATAACCAAATTTATGAGTTGCATACATCCAAGGCTGGTCTTGAACTAAGTTTAAGAACTCTAAAATACCTTTACCACCTCTAGTTGGATTCGTATCTTCGGACACATTGTCCATAAATTCTGGGTCTTGCATATTTTTTAGTTTGGCGGCAATCCATTCAGGTTGTTCGTACTCGCCAATCACTTTGATGTCTTTAAATACACTACTCACAATGTTTGTTCTCCTCTGCTCAACTAGTTTTTACGACCTTAATTCCCGATGTCAGTGATATTACACGGTCAAGGAACACTAAAATTGTAGTATTTGTCATAATAAATACTAATTATCAACAGTATTTTTTCAGTTTGTCTACTTTTCTCTTGCTTTAGCCACAATCGTAAACAATATCAATGAGTGAGTGTAACAACCTAGAGTTTATTTTTGAACGCATTGTCAACCATCAGGAAACTGAGGATGACAGAGAAAAATTACGAAGTTTACTTTGTAGGGGTAATGGCGAAAAGGAAATTCAGATTGGTAAGCATATTGTCAATATTTCTGAAGGTAGAGATATTCATATTGGCGATAAGATTTACCAAAATACGGATGCAGAAGCAATAAAAAAAGTCTTGCAGGAAGTGATGGGTGAGGAAATCATAAAATCAGAAACCCAACAAGACATTTTGAAAGATATTTTTGCGGGACGAGATTTAAGCACTGGGGATATCAAACAGGAGAATATTCAAAACCAAATAAATCTCATCTTGAATATTTCCGATTTTGCCACAATTAGTAAAGCTTTCTCCGCAATCAAGCTTCCCGATGGTTGGTTTGATTGGCGAGAAAAACCAAAAAACATTGATGATATTATTGCCCAATTAGTAGAGATTCCCCAGACAAACCCCGATAATTCACCGTTATTAAATTTTATATATTTGCTTGCTCAAGATAAAAATATGGAGCAAATTAAACGTGAAAAACTAGGGCAATTATTAACTAACAACTCTTTTGAAACTAACAATAAAACTAAATCCTTACAACCACTTCATTCCTACCTACTAATCCAACTTCGTCCAGAAATAAACAATAAATCGTTTATTAAAGCTTGGTTTATCCCCGATGATACTATCAAAGACCCTTGGGAACGTTTTAAACCTTTAACAGTTGACGAACAGGAACCAGAAATTTCTTTTGTACCCGAAAATCTGCCCCTACTGCTAAGTAAATTGCTCCAGCAATGTTTTGAAGAATACTTGCAAGGACAACCAACAGAACTAACTATCGAAATATTTCTCCCGCGCGATCGCCTAAATGATGAAGTTGAAAAATGGTCGTATCAAGACGACGAGGGCTTTGATATTAATATTGGTTCAGAGCATCGGGTTGTGGTACGCTCCTACGAGCGACTGAAAAAATTACGCACGCAACAAGGTTCCTATTGGCGAAGCAATTGGGAAAAAGTAAATTTTACTTGGAAAGATATTCCTTGTCATGAGGAAATCATAACGATTTCTCAAGCTCGTTTTGACCCAAATAAATTAAGAAAATTATTGACTCAAAAAATTCTTCTTAAGGTATGCTGTACGTTGTCAAACTCAGAAAGGGATAATTTACTGAGGGCTGTTCACAGTGCAGGAACACCAATTGTACTTTGGTCGCGCTGTGAAGTGAAAAGTCTAAATAATGCTATTGACTTTGACACGCTACTAGAAAAGCCATTACACGAATTAGCTACTCGTGTAAAAGAACAACGTTTCGCAGCCGATCGCGATCAACATTTAGGTAATCATTTAGTTTTACTATGGGATAACCCCAATCGAGTACCACCAAACCCTGCATTGGAATTCTCTGTATCGTAAATGAGGAGCAAGCAATGAGTGACTGGCTGATTTTTCGAGGTACAGACAAGCCCCATGATGGAGTTAAACATCTTCCCGAACCGCCAAAATGGCGATATTTTGGAGAAAATAAGCAAAAACAACGGGGTGAAACCTTTCAAGTCCGTCGCAATGAAATTGAACTAGTTAATGCAGCACTTTACCTGCGTCGTCCTTTGCTAGTGACGGGTAAACCGGGAACTGGTAAAACTTCCCTTGCTTACAAAGTCGCTCACGAGCTACAACTGGGTTCTGTACTGCAATGGGCAATTACTACCCGCTCAACCTTGCAAGAAGGACTTTATCGCTACGATGCAATTGGGCGCTTACAAGATGCCCAAGGTAAAGATAATACCGAGACTATCGGCAAGTATATCCAACTTGGTCCCTTGGGAACAGCCCTGCTACCGTCACCTCATCCCCGCGTTTTGCTGATTGACGAAATTGATAAAAGTGACATTGATTTACCCAACGATTTACTGAATATATTTGAAGAAGGGGAATTTGAAATTCCCGAATTAGCTCGATTACCCCAGGAATACGAGTCAGTGGAAGTACGTACTTATAATGGCAGTGCCGCTACTATCATTAAAGGGCGGGTGCGCTGTACCCAATTTCCTTTTGTACTACTAACTAGCAACGGCGAACGGGAATTTCCTCCAGCGTTTTTAAGACGTTGTTTGCGATTGACAATGGAAAATCCCGATGCAACAGCTTTGAAAAAAATTGTTCAAGCTCACCTGGGTGATACTGTAACGACTGAAGCAGAAGCTGTAATCACCGAATTTATCCAACGTCGAGACAGAAGCGATGCAGGGGATTTAGCAACGGATCAGTTACTCAATGCTATTTATTTAGTAACCCGTGAAAGAAGTCCGGTTGGTGACGATAAACAACGACTGCTTGAGGCATTGATGACATATCTTACAAGCACAGAGGACATATGATTGAGCGGGTAATTGGTGCTTTTAAGGACTTGGGATTTGATTTGGATGATAGGGAAATTGCCGACATCCTTTGGCTGAGCGTGCAAATGCGGCGCTCTCAATCTTCACCCTTGCCACAATTACAACAGCAAACACCAGCATCTACCCCACAAATCACTCCAGTTCCTCCTCAATCAGCACTAGATCCAAATAAAAAGTCGCCAAAATCTTCAAACAAAACCGAAACTAGCGCTAACGTCTATCCCCAATCGCCCCAGGATAGCAACCAAACTTCAAGCGGTTTGCCAATCAAAGTTCCAACAGCTAAAGCATTACGAAATCAGTTAGCTATATCTCGCTCCTTAAAACCTTTCAAACGTCGAGTTCCTTCCAAAAACGAATTTATCCTTGATGAAGTTGCTACCGCAGAACGCATTGCTGAAGAAAAACTTTTGTTACCCGTAATGCGTCCCGCACCCGAACGTTGGCTAGAACTGGCTTTGGTAATAGACGAAGAAGCATCGATGATGCTGTGGAAGCAAACTATCAAAGAATTTAAACAACTGCTGGAAAGACACGGTGCTTTCCGAGATGTGCGTACTTGGGGATTATTTATCTCCGAAGATAGTAAAGTATGGCTGCGTTCTAGAACTGCTTCAGTATCTCGCCAAAAAAAGTTACATAATCCCAGAGAACTAATCGACCCCAATGGTCGGCGTTTGTTTGTAATAATAAGTGATTGTGTTTCTCCAGCTTGGCGTAACGGTACGATAACAAAAGCTTTAGCAGCTTGGGCTAGCACCAGTCCAATGACAATCATTCAAGTCTTGCCAGAGTGGCTTTGGGAAAGAAGCGCTTTGGGTGTTGCTGATTCAATTTTGCTCCGGAGTCTAGCTCCTGGAGTACCCAACCAACAGTTAATCATGACAGCATTGGATTTGCTTGATGAAAGCGATGTTGTTAACAAGTTAAAAGTACCTGTGACTTGAAGCATAAAATGGCAAAACGGTCACGATATGCTTCAAAAATATCTA
>CAYMZW010000034.1:0-27777 GCA_964395005.1 uncultured Rivularia sp. | reverse complement strand
GTGGTTGTGGAACTGGCTGCGACGATAATAGCAGCCCCAGCATCGAAATCGATGAGAGAACAAAAGAGCGGATTGCAAAACATCCTTGTTATAGCGAAGAGGCACACCACCACTACGCTCGGATGCATGTAGCAGTGGCTCCTGCCTGTAATATTCAATGTAACTACTGTAATCGCAAATATTTTTAAATTTTACAAAGCTATTGTTTATATGACTTACAGTTTATATTGTTTAATGATTAACTAAAAATTGACTAAAATAATAATGTCATATTTATTAAGTTAACTGAATTACTAAAGTAATTAGATAAATCAATTGACTAAAAAATGACTAATTGACAATTCTGTAACATCTATTGCACTTATTAAAATAAATAGGAAATTTAGAACAACTAAGCATCAGATATTATCATAAAAATGATTAAAAATAAAAAATACGATGGTTTTGAAATTGCCATCGTATTTAAAAGTTACAATAGATACAATTTAATGCTATATAATCTTTTCAAGCCTTATCCTCGTTAATTCGGCTTCTAGTTCAAAGATTTTTTTCTTTAAAGAAATAATTTCGGTTTTTAACTCTTCGTTTTCTTTTTCTTCCTCAAAAGCGGTATCAAAAGCTTTTCTTCTGTTCTCTAATGAAAACCATTTTTGATAAGTTTTAGTGTGTATTTCAACGGTATGACCTAAATTATCTGCCGCCGCTTTAATTGGTATTCGCTGTAGATGTGCCCGAATAGCGCAAGCATGACGTAAGTCATAGGGTTTAAATTGAATTCCGGCACGTCTAAAATTAGCAGCGATTTTTACAATTCTGCTTTCTAGTTGATTTACATCATTCCAAGATTGGGCAAATTCCTTTAAATAATTTATTTGAACATCTGATTTTAAATCGAATAAATCAACCCAATCAGGAACGAAAGGAAATACTTCCCTCGAACCAGTTTTATTGTCATGATGAACCTTAAAAGTATTATGTATATTTTCTTTAGATAGAAACCAATCTAAATCTGGCTTATTGATTACCTCTCTCGGACGTAAACCATAGGTAGCCATCAACCCATAAATTTGTTTATAAACAATCCAGTTTTGTTGATTAACTTTAGTTTTTACCATATGATTTGAGTAGCGGATTCTAAATAAATCAATACTTTCTACTATTTCCCGATCGGATGGTACGTTACGTTCTTTTAGCTTATATTCAAGCTTTAGATCGTTAAGGTTTACTTCTATCCCAACTTCTTCGCAAATAAAAGAGCATAAAGAGATAACTTTATTACGTATAGTTGCTAGGGGAATATCTTTAACTATATCTGTCATTGTTTCAGGAGATATAATGCTATCTATTAAAAAATATCTCTTGAAAAACCTTTCAACAATCATAAAAGTATGCTCGCTTTTAATTGTTTTCTTTCTCGTGCTGAAATATCTTTTTTCAAGAGTCTTGTAGAACTCGTTGTAAGTAATTTTGTTTTTACAACTGCCTTGGGTTCCTAGATATTTATCATTCCAAACAAAAGTTTTACGAGCGATGAGTTTGCCTAATTCGTATGCTTCCTCTTCAGCAGTTTTTAAGCCATCGAAGTTCGCTGGAATACCTAGAGAGATTTTATACTGTTTTGTCTGTTTACCGTTTTTTGATACATCAAGAGGTTTTAAAGGTAGCGTAGCTCTTAACTGTATAGAGCCTGCACTTATTTCTATAGCTACTTTAGATTTACTCTCCTTAAGCCTTTTATTAACCTCTGCAAGTTTTTCTTTGAGCTTCATGTTGAAGTGTTTTTTCTGCTCTTTAACGACTTCCATCTTACCTCTATAGCTTCCATCCGAAGTACTAGGAACTTTAAAGTCATTAAAAACTTGACCCTGTATATCATCCATATTTTTACTAAATCTTGACTAAAAAAATAAATGTTTATCAGTAACAATTTATTCAACTAAATCGTTACTCGTAAACATTTTAAGCTTTTAGTGAGTATTTATTCAAATCGTATTAATCGCAAATACGATTGTGCAAACGAAAGTCGTCCCGGAGTAGTTAGCGAATTACTCTCACCAGAAGAAGCAGCACAAAAAGTTTTGGTAGTTGCTGGTAAGATTCCTCAAATGACAGTGTTAGGAATCGCAGGCCCTGGAGATCCTTTAGCAAATCCGGATAAGACTTTCAGCACCTTTGAGCAGATTCATGCTCAAGCTCCAGACATTAAATTGTGTCTATCAACCAACGGTTTGATGCTACCGGATTATGTAGACCGGATTAAGGAATTAAATGTTGATCACGTAACTATTACAATCAACATGGTCGATCCTGAAATCGGAGCCAAAATCTACCCTTGGGTTCACTACAAGCGCAAACGCTACAGAGGAATTGAAGGAGCAAGAATTCTGCACGAAAGACAGATGGAAGGTTTAGAACTCCTTCGCGAAGCAGATATTCTTTGTAAAATTAACTCTGTATTAATTCCAGGAATTAACGACCATCATCTTCCCGAAGTAAACAAAGCTGTTCGCGAAAGAGGTGCATTTATTCACAATATTATGCCCTTGATTAGCGCCCCAGAACACGGTACTCACTTTGGATTGAACGGACAACGCGGTCCTACTTCCAAAGAATTAAAAGAAGTACAGGACAAATGTTCTGGTAACATGAAAATGATGCGCCATTGCCGTCAGTGCCGTGCAGACGCAGTAGGATTATTAGGAGAAGACCGCAGCCAAGAATTTAGCAAAGAGAAATTCATGGAAATGACTCCAGAATATAATCTGGAGCAGCGTCAAGAAGTTCATCAAGGCATCGAGAAAAATATACAAGAACTCGAAGCAGCTAAAAAAGGACTTGAAACCTTCGATTTAGAGCTTACTGGCGAAAAAATGCTGCTAGCAGTAGCAACCAAAGGTGGTGGTATAGTAAACCAACACTTCGGACACGCTAAAGAGTTTCAAATTTACGAAGTAGATGGTAAAAACGTACAATTCATCGGACATCGTAAAGTCGATCACTTCTGTCAAGATGGATACGGTGAAGAAGCGACTTTAGAAAATATCATTAAAACACTCGCTGATTGTCGAGCAGTATTGGTTTCCAAAATTGGGGATTGTCCCAAAGATGAACTCCAAAAAGCAGGAATAAAAGCTGTTGAAGCTTACGACATAATCGATAAAGTTGCTTTAGAGTTTTACAAAGAAACCATCAACAACTCTGACGATAATTCTTCTGATAATTAATAACTTGAGATATTAGGTTTTGTGGAAAATGGGGGTGTAAATAACATCCCCCACGCAATTCCAACAGAGATTTTGAATTTAATTCAATATCTAAAATTCAATATCTAAAATCATCCATTACCCACTGCCATTACCTCAATTACAGAATATAAACACAGGTGTCAAAAATGGCTTATAAAATTACCAATAAATGTATTTCTTGCGATTTGTGTAAAACAATATGTCCCGAAAACGCAATCAAAACAATTGGCGATCGCCCGTGGATTGACCCCGAACTTTGTACAAACTGCGTTGATAGCATTTATTCAGTACCTCAATGTAAAGCAGGTTGTCCCACATTTGACGGCTGTGTAGAAATAACATCCGATTACTGGGAAAACTGGTTTGAAAATTACAAAAATGTAATATCAAAAGTAACTAATAAAAAAGATTATTGGGAAAACTGGTTTAATACTTATTCCCAAAAATACTCCGAACAGTTAGAAGTTAGGAGTTAGGCAACGGATGGAGTTAGGAGTTAGGAGTTGAGCAACGGATGGAGTTGGGCAACGGATGGAGTTAGAAATAATTATCTTCCCCCTCTCCCCGCTCTTCCCCCTCTCTCCCACTGCTTATAAGAAAACAGTAAAAGAAACACCGTTTATTCGTTGAATATTCTTAGAGATATCAAAATTATGCAAAAAGACTGTATTTACTTAGATAATAACGCTACTACTAAAGTAGATCCCGAAGTTGTAGAGGCAATGTTGCCCTACTTAACCGAAAATTACGGCAATCCTTCGAGTATGCACACGTTTGGAGGAGGAGTCGGTAGAGCAGTAAAGCAAGCTAGAGAAAATGTTGCAGCTTTACTTGGTGCTGAACCTTCTGAAATTGTTTTTAATAGTGGTGGTACTGAAGGAGATAACGCTGCTATTCGGGCTGCACTCCAAGCACAGCCTGATAAGCGACACATTATTACAACCCAGGTAGAACATCCCGCTGTACTTAACCTTTGCAAACTACTGCAAAAGCAAGGCTATAGAGTTACTTATCTTTCGGTGAATCGTCAGGGGCAGCTAGATTTAAATGAATTAGAAGAAGCTCTGACTGATAACACCGCTTTGGTAAGCGTTATGTATGCTAACAACGAAACTGGCGTGATATTCCCAGTAGAGGAAGTTGGCAAACGAGCTAAAAAGCATGGCGCTCTGTTTCATGTTGATGGAGTTCAGGCTGTAGGGAAAATTCCCATTAATATGAAAAACAGCACCATCGATATGCTGACACTCTCCGGGCATAAAATGCATTCACCCAAAGGAATTGGCGCATTATATGTGCGAAAAGGAGTCAGATTCCGTCCTTTGATAATCGGTGGAGGGCAAGAACGCGGCAGACGTGCGGGAACCGAAAACGTGCCAGCAATCGTAGCTTTAGGTAAAGCTGCCGAACTCGAACTGTTACATTTAGAAGAAGCTGGAAAAAGACAAAAAACTTTACGCGATCGCCTAGAAAATGCTATAATAGAATCAGTTGAAGAATGCGAAATTAATGGTGGCGCAACGCAGAGATTGCCCAACACTACAAATATTGGTTTTAAATATATCGAAGGCGAAGCAATTTTACTATTATTAAATCAGCACGGAATCTGTGCATCAAGCGGCTCTGCTTGTAGTTCCGGCTCCTTAGAACCTTCCCATATTTTACGTTCAATGGGAGTACCCTACACAACTTTGCACGGTTCTATCCGTTTTAGTCTATCTCGTTACAACACAGATGCCGATATTGATGCAGTATTAGCAGTATTACCCGCCATCGTGCGCCGTCTGCGCGAACTATCACCCTTCAAAAACGATGATGCGGCTTGGCTCAAAGATCAAGAACAAGCTTTGGCTCAACACTAAACTAATAGTTAGGAGTTAGGAGTGAGGAGTTAAGAATTAGGAATTAAGAATTAATAATTTATCTTACTCTACCTTAAACTCCCACTTCCTACTCAAAAAATAACTCATCACTGGTAACTGGTAACTGATTACTGGTAACTGGTAACTGATAACTGATAACTCATCACTCATCACTCAAAATACGGCTATGTGGGACTACACAGATAAAGTATTAGAATTCTTTTACAATCCAAAAAATCAAGGTACTCTTGAAGATAACGGCGAAACAGGTGTTAAAGTTGCTGTTGGAGAAGTCGGTAGCATCGCTTGCGGTGACGCACTACGACTGCATATCAAGGTAGACGAAGATACAAACAAAATCATTGATGCTCGATTTCAAACATTTGGTTGCACAAGTGCGATCGCATCTTCGGAAGCTCTGGTAGAATTAGTAAAGGGCAAGACATTAGATGAAGCCCTCAATATTTCTAACAAAGACATCGCCGAATTTTTAGGCGGACTACCTCAAGAGAAAATGCACTGCTCGGTAATGGGGCAAGAAGCCTTAGAAGCAGCAATCTCTAACTATAAAGGTATTCCAATTGCGGCTCATGATGAAGATGACGAAGGAGCTATAATCTGTACCTGCTTCGGCATCACCGAGCCTAAAATTAAACGAATTGTAAAAGAAAATAAGCTTACAACCGCAGAAGAAGTTACAAACTTCATTAAAGCTGGTGGCGGATGTGGAACCTGTTTGGCAACTATTGATGACATAATCATCGAAAACCAAAGAAATTCTACTTTTGTACCACCCGAAACATCCAGTAACGGTAATACAAACGGCAAGATTAGCGATAAACCGCTAACACCAGTGCAAAAAATAGCACTTATACAGAAAGTATTAGACGAAGAAGTAAGACCCATTTTAATCGCCGATGGGGGAGATGTAGAACTTTACGACGTAGAAGGCGATACGGTCAGAGTAATGCTTCAAGGCGCTTGTGGTTCATGTTCTAGCAGCTTGGCAACTCTTAAAAATGCCATCGAAGCTAAATTAAAAGAACGTATCAGCACCAGTATTACAGTTGAATCAGTTAGTGGTTAATAGTTAGTAGTTAGTAGAAATCTATGAATATCAACTAACAGCTAACAACTATCAACCATCAACGAACAACTATCAAATAACAACCATCAACGAACAAAAATCATGAATCTACAGCAAATAGTTGTAGAGCGTGCGCCACCCGCGTCGTTCTATAAGCGAGTCACCTTCCTCATAGGAGTGACAATTAACAAGAAGCACTGCACCCACTTAGCAAACCAATTAGCAGGAGAAAATAAATGACTGACGAAAATATCAGACAGATAGCGTTTTACGGAAAAGGTGGTATCGGTAAGTCCACTACATCTCAAAATACCTTGGCTGCAATGGCTGAGATGGGACAAAGAATTATGATTGTGGGTTGTGACCCTAAAGCAGATTCCACTCGTTTGATGCTCCACTCCAAAGCACAAACAACCGTACTCTCATTAGCTGCTGAGCGCGGTGCAGTAGAAGATTTAGAACTTGAAGAAGTAATGCTCGAAGGATTCCGTGGGGTTCGCTGCGTAGAATCCGGTGGTCCTGAGCCTGGTGTAGGTTGTGCAGGTCGTGGTATTATCACCTCCATTAACTTCTTGGAAGAAAATGGTGCTTACCAGGACTTAGAATTGATAGTAGAAACATTATATTTCCTAAATAACAATCATAACGCCGCAATCGCTAATACTCTACATTATATTTAAGTTAAAAAACTAATATTGCTGCCTAATAAAAAATGGTTTAGTAAAGCATTTAAAAAAAAACTTACCTAAACCACATTTATTTTTTATTTTACTTTTATCTTATTCTACTGCTTTGAGTAAGTGCAATATTCTGAGTTTAATCAAAATACTTGTAAGGGAAAATACAGTTAATGTAAATGACGAAAATGTATAATTATATATAAATATTCAAAAATACATAATTCCTTCAAGTAAAATCACTTTATTCCCTGCTTCTCTAACTCTAAACGTTTGATTGTTATCTTTAATTTTTCATTCTCTAACTCTAGTTCTTTGACTCTATTCTCAAGAAATTTCATCATATCCTGTTTGGCAGTTGCTGTATCAATAGCACTTTTACGATTATCAAGAGAAAACCACTTTTGATAAGTATTGGTATGCATTTGAACGCTATGACCTAAATTATCCGATGCAGCTTTGATTGGTATACCCATTAAATGCGCTCTAATAGCCCAAGCATGACGTAAATCGTAGGGAGTAAAGCTACATTCTGCTTTTTGAAACCATTTACAATTAGCTAATTTGTTCGCATTAAGCCTTTTATAACAAATTGAATCTGTAAAATATTCTGCAACAGATGAACATATTTCCTGATTTTTTAAATCAAATAGTTGAATCCATTTTTCGTGTAGCGGTAAAACTTCTCTTTCTCCTGTTTTACCTAATTCATCTACTTTCCACGTACTATTAATATTATCAGGGCTTAGCCACCATTTGATATTGGGACGTAAAAATAACTCTCTAGGTCTCAGCCCGAATGTAGCTAACATCCCGTATATCCACCTATATATTTTCCAGTTATTCTCAAATTTTCTATTTTTAATTCCTCGCTGCTGTCTGCAATTAGCATATTGCTCGTATCCTAAATATGCTGCTTCTATTTGACTGTCGCTAGGAATATTTCTTTTTTTTGGTTTTGGTCGTTTTAAATACTCAGCAACGTTTATATCTATGTCAAAATATTTTGCAAATATTGATATCGAGATAGCTAGATTTCGTCTGGGATAGCTTTGTGCTTCTGTTGCATCAAGAGATTGTAAAAGATGTTCGGATGTTGCTAATTTTTCTCGTGGTAAGCGTCTTGTTAATTCCCTAAGATAATTATTAAAACTATGTTCGCTCTTGATTGTACGTTTATGGTTTTTGAAGTATTCAACCTCAAATCTATCTAATAACTGACCAAAGGTTTTTACCTCTAGCTTTTGTTTACTTCTGATTCCTAAATATTTGTCGTTCCATGTAAAAGTTTTTCTCGCTATTAATTTACCTAATTCGTAAGCTTCTTCTTCAGCAGTTTTTAATCCATCTAGATTTGCTGGTATTCCCAAGGAAATTAAATACTGTTTAGTTCCGGTACCTTTTTTATCTTTATCGCTAGGTTTAAGGGGAAGTGTTGCTTGTAGAGCTAAACTATTGTTGTTTTTCGTCACCTTAGCTTTACACCTAGCTGCTTTTAATCGTTCTTTTAATAGAGCAAATTGTTTTTCAAATTCTTCTTGCATATATTGTTCTCTATGTTGGTCATGATTTTTGATTCCGAAGTATGATCCGTCCGTGCTTGGTAGTGGCTGATAGTCTGCAAAATTCCCTGTATCTCTATCAATCATATTTACCTTACTCTTACCTTATTTTTTTGACTGTTTAAGCTGAACATCTATATCGCTGTAAACAGTTCTCCTTAAGCATAATTATTGTATAACGCTTCTGAGTAAGAAATTAAAACTTAGATTTCGTATCTTACGACGTACTTGGTGACGTTGTATGTGGTGGATTTGCTATGCCTATCCGCGAAGGAAAAGCACAAGAAATCTACATCGTTACCTCTGGTGAGATGATGGCTATGTACGCAGCCAACAACATCGCTCGTGGTGTACTCAAGTACGCTCACAGTGGTGGTGTACGTTTGGGTGGTTTGATTTGTAACAGCCGTAAAGTTGACAGAGAAGTTGAACTTATTGAAACTCTGGCTGAGCGTTTGAACACTCAAATGATTCACTTCGTACCTCGCGACAACA
This sequence comes from uncultured Rivularia sp., assembly GCA_964395005.1. GTDB lineage: Bacteria > Cyanobacteriota > Cyanobacteriia > Cyanobacteriales > Nostocaceae > Rivularia. The sequence continues at coordinate 18,849 of CAYMZW010000034.1, read as the reverse complement.
TTGTACAGCACGCTGAATTGCGTCGTATGACTGTTAACGAGTACGCACCTGACAGTAACCAAGCTAAGGAATACGCTACTTTAGCTGAGAAAATCATCAACAACAAAAATCTAGCTATTCCTACACCAAAAGAACGTACAACGCTAACTTTTATGATATGCTCTTTAAAGTCGTGATTTTAAGTGTTTTAGGCGTATGCGTGTTGGCTACGTGCGGGTAAGTACGGGAGAACAGGAAGAAGCATTAGTTCAGCAAACCGAACGCATTAAGAAAGCTGGTGTTTCGATGATTTTCTCAGATGTGAAGTCTGGTAGATCCAATGATAGAAAAGAATTTAACAAACTTTTAGAAGCTTGCCAAAAAGGCGATATTTCAGAAATCGTTATTACTCGAATTGATAGATTAGCTCGTTCGATTGTCACTATTAATAAGGCGATCGCCCTTTTCAAGGAACTGAGCATTAAGTTAATTATTTTGGATTCACCCGTTGAAGACTTAGAGAATCCCTTTACTAAGTTTTCGCTCAATCAAATGGGAGCATTAGCAGAGTTTGAATTAGATTTAATTCAGAATCGAGTCAAGCATGGCTTTAAACATCTTCGGGAACAAGGGAAAGCTTCGCCACCAGTTCCATTTGGTTATAAGAGAGTCGATGGATTTTATCAACCAGACTTATCGGTGCATCAACTACCCGACAAATCGACTAAAACTAAATGGGCGATCGCCAACGACATTGTAGAGTATCTGTTAACTAATAAAAAATCTATTCGCGCTACTATTCAATATTTTTTAAAAGAGTATAATATTAAGTTTTCAACTACAGGATTAACAAACTGGTTGCATAATCCTACTCTGCGGGGACATACAAGGTATGGTGTCAGAGCAAATCGTAATAAACCTGAAAATTGGGATATCAGGTACAATACCCATGAAGCTTTAATAACCAATGAAACCTACGAGCAAATATTGGCTTTATTGGCTGAAAATAGCCGCAGATGGGGAAGAAATGGGAATACAAGCAAAGTAGGCAAAGGTTTACTTTCCGGACAAATGTTTTGCGGCGACTGTGGAGGTAAAATGTACGCTCATAGTAAGCCCTATACGCCTATCTATTGTAAAAAGCGTGGAATGTATGGTTCGGATTTTTGCAAAAACAAGAAAAGTATCCATCTAGCCACCGTTATTAAAGCTGTAGATAAAGTCTTAACACAAAAAGCTGTTGCGCTAAAAGATTATACAGTTAATAGTCAGTCCCAGGAAAATACAGAAACGGCGGAAGTATTAGAATTAAGGAACACATTAGAAAATTTACAAAAACTGCCTCCTAATGCAGCTATTGAGGAGGCAATTGTAAAAATTCAATTACAGATTTTAGAGTTTCAAAAACATAGTAGCGATAGCTTTATTTTTCAAGCAGAACAAGTTAAAGAGTTTGTTGAGTTGTTTTCCGATGTCAGACTCTATAAAAATATGAAAGAATCGGTAAAAATCAAGTTATACAAGAAATTTGTAAAGTCAGTGACAATATTAGGCGGCGAGGTTGTCACTGTTAACTTTATCGAATTCCTTGGCTAATTCTGGGTTGTTCATGATCTTTTTTAATGTTTCATCATCAAGATGTTTGAAACGTTTGAACAGCATTAGTTGTTCCAGTAATTCTTCGGCTAAAGTTTTCATTTGCTCCTGTTGCAATTTTCACAGCAAAAATTAGCTGATAAATTTATCAAGACTAAAATAATGCTTAATTAATTGTTGTGCTGTACTCTATAAACACAAAGAGCGTTTTTTTTCCTATCTATTTCAAAAGCTGATATTTAAGGATGAATGACTGTAAAATTAATCTGGCTCCCAGGTTGAACTTGGGAGCAAGGGTTTAAAGGTTCAGCATAGCGGTTATTGAAAATGGTGCTGTTCGATCGGATTAATTATACTTGTGATATTGTTTGTGTTAATTGAGTGTTCAAAGTTTCGAGATTAATTTCGTAACGCTCAAACAGTTCAGTCACAATAGTTTTTTCCGTATCAGCAAGTCTGACTAAACCCCATAAAATATGTTCTGTGCCTATCGATTTTTTACGACTAAGTCGAACAACCTGTAAGGCAAGCTCTAGAACAAACTTGCTTTGTGGATTAAATTTCAGATTCTTGCCGGATTCAAAAGAATGTTCATTGATTGCAATATCTAATGTCGCGCCATTAGCTCGCAATAATTGAGCCGAAGTTGTTGTTGAATCTGCGAATAATCCAGCTAGCAGATGTTCCGGCTTAACTTGCGATTCCCCTAAAGCTACTGCCTGATTTTGAGCAAAAATGATTGCATTAATTGCCTTTTGCGTAAACCGCTCGAAACCAAAATCTAAACCAAAGAAATTTTTAACTCGCTCAACTAAAGTTTGCATAGAATTTTTTGCCTCATAAATAAAAACATCTTCGATCGCAACATTAAACAGGTTGGCAATTTTAAAAGCCATATCTAAACTAGGATCAAATTTACCAGACTCAAACCCATTCACTGCCTGACGACTTACCCCTAACTCTCTGGCAAGATCGGATTGCGATCTTTGGTGCAGCCCCCGGAGTTCTTTCAGTCGGTTTTTCATAGTTTTAACTGTTTGCTGTCAAGTCCTACTTTACAACCACACAAATAAAAATGTCAAGCATTACTTGACATAAGATGTTTATGATGTTGTTTCAAAGGCGCTGAAATAACTTGTTTAAAACTGTAGAAGCAGATTTTCAAAAGCAAGGCAATAGTAATTTATTTTGTACTGTATGTTAATTTTTGCCGACTTAGTTACAAGAAAATTTAGCATCTCTTTGTCATCAAAAAGATGCTGTAAAAAAAATCGCGCTTTATAAAAATTATTTACAATTCAAAATTTTCATTAACAATCATATCTTCCAAACTAATCTGAATGCTAAACTTTTTGCCAACTTGACCTTTGAAAGGTTTTAATTGAATGTAATTATCATGAATTCTAGACTTAACTTCTTGGAGGGTTTTACCAGCTTTAGAAATCAATAATAGTTTGATATTCTGCGGTAAAAATTTTTCTCCATCCATTGGATATAGCTGAGCCACAACATTAATTTTTTCTTCACTGCTTTGATCTTTACTATCAGTAGGTTTTTCTGGAGAAATATTAATTAATAGCGCAACTTTTTTATTACCATTATTTATACCTAAGTCAATAATTTTTGCTCTTTTAGTATTTTCACCAATTTTAGTTCTAAAAGCTAAATTTAATTCTTGATAAGTAAAAGAATCTATTATTTGCCAACCTTCATCGATTGCTCCTTGGAACCATTGACTTAATTTAGTGGTAGTTGTACGTATTAAGTTCGATAAATTTTCGCTGATATCGACTTGATTTTTGGCAACGGGTGCAGCAAATTCGGATGCTTGTATATAATGCTGATACAGTAATAAATGGCTTGGTTCCATATCAAATACAGACAGCGGTAATTGATAACAACCTTCACTTATAGGTAATTCACAATTGCTTTTAATCTCCATTAATTGGTTGTAAGGTAAAAAGCCTCTAATTATAACTTCCTCTTCTTCTTCTAATACCTCAAGCAACACGTAAAAATGTGCAGAATACTTTGGGTTTTCGATTAGGGAAAGTGGTATGTTGACTACTTCCGAAAGCAAATGCTCAATTGCGATCGCGCAAAATTTGAATTGATCGATTTTGAGATTACCAGCAGTTTCAATAAAATTAGTATCTTTAACAATTAGTTTATCGGGTAAGCGTTCCTTTAACCAGACTTCAAAAGCGAGTATTGCTAATGTATTAAGATAAACTTGCCAACTATCGCTGCCATTAGTTACCTTTGCAGAGCTTGCTTGATTCGCTTGGATAAAATGTTCGGGTTCCAACCAGACGGTTTCTGGTAACAGAAGTCTAAAGTCTTGTTTGGAAATTGAATTAGCCATAATTTTACTTGGGGTTTAAAGTGAAATAGATGTGAGTCAATAAAGCTTATGCAGTTGATAACGATAGATTTTACTTGATGGAGCTTTGATATAAATTCAAAGTTATCCAACATATGCATCATCAATCAAAATCTTGGCAAGCTAAGTTCAAATTAAAATAAAATCGAGAAGTTATAGGGAACAAAAATCCTTAAAACGCTTCAACTCCAAAAGCTACCCCAAAAAAATTAATCGCTTGAATGCGGCTATCAATATCAAGGTGCGTCGCACGCCCTAAAAGCTTACAGCCTATCTGCAACCAGATAGGTATAGCTACATGGCATAATAACAAATTTCACAAGCTTTTAACTTCTTCTGTTTTAGTTAATTCGTTATTATTGGAAATAAATTCTTCAATGAAACAACGAAGTTGTTTTGCATAAGCGCTATTCATGGTGCGATTTTTTCCCGTTCTGATTTCTTCTACAGCTTCTCGAAATATTTCTCCATCAGCATAAGATTCGATTTGTTCTGTTAAAGCTATTAGATAATTCGGTTCTGGTGGAATTTTAGTTAAACCTTTTTCTGCGGCTTTTTTCAATACACTTTCTAACATCTGCTCTACTGTTTTACTACGCACTTTTGATAAAAGTTCTCCGGGATTCAAAATTCGTCTTGCTTGATCCCAACTTGTCATCCCTAACTCAGGAGCAATCTCTTTTAAAGACATCGCTTGAAAATAATACAACTGCAATCCTTGAACATATTTTGCCGCGAAAGGCGCATATCTTTTGCTTTTTTGTAATTTTTGAATATTAGCTTCTGCTTGCTGCTTGATTGCTTGAGTTAAAGTTAAATAAAGATGTTCGTGTAAAAATTCTAAAAAATCTTGCTCTTCTACATCTAATTCATCGAGAGAATCTGTAGGTAAATCGCGTCTCGGTACATAAGTACTGGTTTCGGCATCATATATATCTAAGGATTCTCTAGAACTCCAAATATCGTAATTTCGCAGCTGTACGGCTATTTGCTTGAGTTCTTTAATCAACTCTTGGGGAGTATTAATCAAAACCTGGAATTGCTGCAAATAAACCTGCATTTCCTGCAATTGAGCGGAAGTCGGATCTGGACATTTTTTGATTCCCCTGCTGTGTTGTTGCTTTCTGTCTCGACGATAAACAACATGAAAAGCTTTGACAATATTACTAGATTGTGACGATAAGCGTTCAAGTTGTTTGGTTCGAGTTCGATTTAACAAAGCCCAATCGCTCAAATGTTTAAAACCGAATTCAGCTAAAAAGTTCTTTAATTGGGGATTTTGTTTTGTTTGCAAATATGCCCAATTATCCAAGCTCATTCGAGATTGTAAATCGGCATCAAAGGTTTGCAGCACTTTAACAGAAAAAAACTTATAATCAGATACTTTTGTCGTAGAATTGTCATCTACCATTAGTTGGGTTTTACCATCTGCATCTAAGATAATCAATTTTTCTCCATCATCATTAAGAACAAAAGGTAACAAATCTCGATAGGTAAATTGCTTTTCACCGCTAAATAAAGAGTCAATTTTTTTACATTCTTTTAATATTGGTTCGGAAACATAACATCTCAAACAAAGACCTGCTTGAGCGCGATTTATTGGCTTTATACTAGGTTTTTTAGAGTTAAAACACGATAATAAATGATTTTGAGCGTTTATCGTTTCTATATCCGAAACTTGATTCATTGCAAACTCTTGAGCAGTTGAAACTGGAATTAATTTGTACCCCGATTTTTCCGCAGCAGGGTTAATTCTCCAAATATTCCAATATCTTGATAAATTATTCATATTTTCTTTAGCATTCATTTCAACTATCTTTTTAAACAGTTCTGTTATTTATATGGGTATTAACACACAGAATTTATGCAGGTTTTAAACGTATAGTTTTAATACTATTTTTTACAATAACCACAAGGCACTTGACAAATCGATCGCTAATTAATTACTTGAATAGGGTGCTAAAGCTAGGTTTTTATTAATGTCGGCGAGGAAAACGCGATCGCAAAGTTTAAGCAATTCTACCTCGCTCTGTGTCTTTCGCATCAGCCGCAGAAATTCACCTTCAGTATCAACTAATAGTGCAATGTAGTTAAGGTACATTTTGAGGTGTCCCGCACGCGCTCGGGGTGGAGTTTTTACTGCTTCGGGGGTTAGCCGTAAACGTTCAATATAGGAGCGCACTTCGATTAAAGGAACGGGTGAAATCGGTTCACACCGCAAAGCCTGCCGAATTTGCTCGAAAATCCAGGGATTTGCGATCGCCCAGCGCCCCACCATCACACCTGCTGCACCTGTTTGAGAAAGCACTTTCAAGGCAGTTGCGGCAGAGCTGATATTTCCATTGGCAAGCACCGGACAATTAACTGTTTTGACTGCTTTAGCAATTAAATTGTATTTTACTTCCCCACGGTACATATCTTTTACCGTGCGACCGTGCAAACTTACTAAATCAATATTGTGACGATTAATTATATCTAAAATTTCTTCAAAGGTATCGGTATTATCAAAGCCTATCCGCATTTTTACGGTTAAAGGTCGGTCGTTTAGGGCAGAACGCAATTCTGCCAAAATCCGATCCACTTTTTGTGGTTCTCGCAGTAATCCACCACCAACATTTTTGCGGTAAACTCTAGGTGCCGGACAACCCAGATTCAAGTCAATTCCAGCAATATTATAGCGACAGAGTTCCCTTGCTGTTCTAATCAAATCTGGTATGCTTTCGCCAATCATTTGAGCAAAAACAGGGCGATCGGTGTCATTTTCAACGATCGAAGCCAAAATCTTACGATTGAGCCGCGAATCATCACGGACGCGAAAATATTCGGTAAAGTAATAGTCGGGACTGCCGTATTGGGCAATGATTTTCATAAACCAGAGATTTGTCACGTCTTGCATGGGTGCAAGAGCAGTCAAAGGTAATTTTGGATAAGGCGATTGAGGAAGCGATATTTGGGACATAGAATTACATCTACCTGGCGACTGGAAGTCGCGGCTACACAAACTAAACCCGGCGGGGTTGTATATATACTAGTCCACGCAGGTGGACTTTGCTTGTGTAGTCGCGGTTTTAACCGCCGGATACTTTTAAAATTTTTAAAACATTCTCTTAAACGACTCTCTCTAATTCGTTCGCTACAAACAGAAAAATTTCAGCCAAGGAATAACCATTAAGCATCGCTACAGTATTGCTATGACTTCAACACATTCTCAACAAGTGCTACAAATGCTCAACGACAAGTTACTTGAAGCTTATGAAAGATACTATGGAAACTTGGAAGTTGGCGATATGTCTCCTCAAGAGTTTATTACAACTTATGGAACTATAGAAGATCGAGTTAATGGCAGCTTAAAAAAAGGTGTTACAGTTCCAGACGAATCGACTTCAACTTTTTCTACAAACTCTGATAAAGTCGATTTAAGCTCTCTATCTTCCAATGATTCCCAAAATGTAGCTTGAGAGGCAATCGCAATTTTTCTTTTGGCATTCTCAAACCCATCGCCATCGACAATTTTACTGGGAGTTGATAGCGCATTAATTGTTGCTTCTATTTTGGCGATCGCCTGAATGATATCGGGGTTAGAACTGCGAATTCCCCGCATAACGGACAATTCGTTGGTTAAGTTTTCGATGTGTGCGGTATTTGTCACCTGCGTCGTGGTTGACTGATTTTCTAAATGCTCGATCAAATTCGGTGCGTTTTTGCATAAAGCTGTAATTGTCTTGCTAATTATCTCTCTCAATCGAGTACATTTGGAATTTTCGCAGTGATATAAGCCCGGTTTGCTGTAATTAACGCAGCGCATATACTCAATTTTTGTTTTATGTCGGGAAAAGTTACGATACATACTTGCTCCACAATCAACGCATTTGATCAAGCCTGCAAGTGGATAATTACCACGATTAGATTTTGTAGAGCTTCGGTATTTCCTATTTGCAGACAACTTACGTTCGATGGCATCTAATGTTGCAGAGTCAATTAATGCTTCGTGAGTTTTAAAATTGATTATTGGTTGGCGATTAATACCTTTTTTCTTCTTGACAAAATAAGCTGTATGTCCTTGTAGAGCTAGATTTTTTGACCAATCTCGCAACCCTGATACTGTAAAAACTACTTCATATTCAGTGTAAATATAATTGCAAACATCTTTAAGCGACTGCATTGACAAAATTAAATCGATAATAATCTTGGCTAGCTCAAAGTAAGTTTTACCAGATTTTTGATGAATATTTTTATTCGGAGTCAAGCGATGATTTTCGTCTTTAGCGTATCCAAATGGAGGAGTGCAGAATTTTAGCTGCTGTCGAAAATACTCGTTTCCTTGTTTCACCCGTTGAGACAACAACCTCGATTCAAATTCTGCCAGCCCAGACATTTGATTGATACTAAACCAACCAAACGGGCTATTTGGATCGACTGGTGCATCTAATACCCGTAAATTGACATTATGCTTCACAAATACCTCGATCGCTTTATGAATAGTAATCACACTTCTACCCAAGCGATCGACGCGAGTTATGATAATTTCGTCAACTTGATTAAGTTGAACTAATTTAAGCAACTCGTTAAATTGTTTTCTGGCATCACTACGTCCAGATTCTATATCTATTAATACTTCCGTTGCACCTGCTGCTTTTAATCTAGCTATTTGCTGATTTAACGCGTCAAACTCCTCAGCTTGTTCTTGGGTGCTAACGCGAGCGTAACCGTATTTCATAACCAACGACTTGAATCGATTCCACAAATCATATCATAAAAGGTGTTGTTGTAAGCGTTGTGGTTCAGAAGTTCCGACAACATGTTCTAATAAAGTTTCTCCAGCCAAACGATTACCAAGATTCTTACTACCAATGAAACCTGGTGCATTAACCGGAATAACGGGAATACCAACTTTTTTAGCAGCAGCTTTACAGACAGCATCAATATCTTCCCCTGTTAATGCTGTTACGCAGGTAGAGTAAACAAATATAGCTGCGGGGTTGTGATTCTGTTGTACGTGTTGGATAGCTTTGTAAAGCTTTTTCTCGCTACCGAAGATGATATCGTTTTCGTTCAAGTCGGTAGTAAAGCCTGTTTTGTAAAGCATCGGGCCAGAGGAAAGGCTACCGCGACTACCCCAAGAATTACCAGCACAAGCAATAGGGCCATGTACCAAGTGAGCGGCATCGGTGATTGGAACTAAAGCAATCATTGCACCATCAAAAGAACAGCCTCCTTGTGCTGCTCCAGGTTGCGCTTGTTGCTTACAGGCTTTATTTTTCTTCTCTCCATTTTTTTGATTATTATGTTCGCAACCCGGTTCGGTTAATAGTTCGTTGATTTTAGTTTGAGTGATTTTCATGATTTAAGTTAGATAGTAAGTGTAAATTATTGATTTGAAATAAAGTTGGGAATAGGGCATAGGGCATGGGGCATAGGGCATTGGAAATAGGTTATATTCATTTTGTTTTTACGATTAATTAAACATCTCAACTATTAAATAATTATTAATTGCAAATTATTTATTATTCAAAGCAGGATAATATGAGAAAAAGCAACTTCATCCTTTATTTTATACGGTTTATTTCGCCCCTTTCATAGATTATTGAAAATACATATAAATGGCTAATATTGCTCACATTATTTAATAGCTTTATTTTTCATTTCTATTCCCAACGCCCAATGCCCAATGCCCAATGCCCAACGCCCAATACCCAATCCCCTATTCCCAAAAATAAGAAAAAGGTAAAAAAGGAGGTCAGAAGTATAAAGGATGAAGGATGAATTCTACTTCATACTTGAGCCTTTATACCTCATCCTTAATTACCATTTCTTATTTCGGGCGTAGGCAAGCGATAATGCCTTAGTTAACTCAATTTCTAACGAATTAAGTCGAAGGAAATATCTGTCTTGGAAGGAATGTTGGTGTTGCGATCGATTTCTTCAAAGATAGCGTTTACAACCCAGGTAATTAGGTTGATTGTACCTTCATAACCAATGGTGGAATATCTGTGTAGATTGTGACGATCCATGATAGGATAACCAACTCTGATCAAAGGAGTCTTAGTATCGCGCTCTAAGTACTTACCATAAGAGTTACCGATCATGAAGTCTACAGGCTCGGTGAATAGTAAAGAAGTAATATGCTTACTATCGAGTATAATTCATTATAATATAAGCTGTTGTCTGTAAGGTATGCTGTATGGACGTTTGGGGATATGCTCGCGTTAGCACGGATGAGCAAGCAGACGATGAGGGAGCTTTGATTAAACAAATGCGCCGTTTGCGGAGTGCCGGAGCAACGAAGTTATATTATGACGTTGAAAGTCGTACAAGCGATAAACGCAAAGGGCTTTTACGGTTAATTGAAGATATTAATGCTGCTTCAAAAGGCAAGGTTTCAAAGTTATTATTTATTAGAATCGATCGTTTAACTTCATCATCTATGACTTTTTATCGGTTGATGGATGCTTTGAAAAAAAAAGGTATTGAGCCGACTGCAATTGATGAGCCTTTTGATATTTCTAGTATTGGTGGAGAATTGACAATTGATGTCAGATTGGCAGCGAGTAAATATGAAGTCAAAATGTTAGGAATGCGAGTCAAAAAAGAACGAGATACTCGCAAAGCAAATAAAAAAGCTCATTGGAATGCTCCTTTAGGATATAAAGTTGAAAATGATAAATATCAAAGGGATGATAGCCCCTGTGTTTGTATTATTGAAGGGCAAATTGAACTATCGCGATCGCAATTAATGAGATTGGTGTTTGACACGTTTTTTGCAGTAGGTACGGTATCGCAAACTGTTAAAAAATTACACGATATTTTTGGGATTCAAGCAAATGCTGTTCCCAAATCCCGCAACCAGAAAATCAATATTTTAGGGGAAGAAGATGAAATTATTTTGAGGAATATCAATAAATCTCGTGGCAGCAGCTTAAATCTGCGCTATCCCCACACAAGTTTAAAATGGTCGGTTTCTGGCTTGCGTTCAATTCTGGTTAATCCCATATATGCAGGGGGAACTCTGTATAACACTGTAGTTAGTTCCAAAGGGCATCGCAAACCTTTCGATGAATGGGAAGTAGTATGGGGAACTCATCAGGATCAAGCTATTATTACCCATGAAGAACACGAGGGTATAAAAACTATGATTCGTGGGAATCGTAATAACCGATGGGCTAGCGAACAAAAATATACTAATCCTTTTGCAAATTTAGTCAAATGCCAGCGTTGTGGTGCTGCTTACAGTCGTCAGTGCAAAAAATTAGTTAAGAAAAAGAATTTTATTCGACATCATTATCAATGCAGCTTTTATCGCACGGGTGCTTGTGATAACAAACAGATGATTTCTTCCGATAGCCTAGAAAAACAAGTCATCGAACATTTAGTTAAAGAAGCCGAGCGGTTAGCGGGATTAATAGAGCCTCAGACAAAGATAATAGAAGAATCAGCCCAAGTAAAAACCCTTAGAGCATCCCTAAATACTCTTGAAGCACTACCATCAAACCCAGCCATTGAGAAAGCCAAAGAAGATATGAGAATGCAAATAGCCGATGCCTTAGCAACACAAAGCAATGATTCCGTACAGTATTTGATTGCCAAAGAGCGAATTATCCGAGCATTTTCCAATCCAGAATTTTGGCAAGGATTGCAGATAGAGGATAAAAAAGCTTTATTGCAAGGATGTATACATTCGATAGTAGTTAATGGGAATCGGGTTACAAATGTGGAATTAATGCATCTTTCTTCTTAGTAGTGCGTTTCATTAATTTTGATGGCTAGTTTCCAGTCATATTTATATGACTTCTGCTATTAGACTGGGGTTTGCAACCCCAGTTGGGTTACGGTAAAAACTCATCAAGACTAATGGGACAGATCACTAGTACTCCACCACATAAGTTTTGCTAGGTTGAGAGATTGATTCGTAGGTTGGGTTAAGCGAAGCGCAACCCAACGCGGATGTTGGGTTTCACTCCGTTCAACCCAACCTACAAATACCATTATGCTACCCCTCAGAATTAATGTGGTGGAGTACTAGTAGTGCGTTTCATTAATTTTGATGGGTTTTCTTTCACACACACTTGGGGTTGCAAACCCCAAGCTAATAGCCTTCATTCCTATCAATAGGACTAAGATACAACCCGTCAAAACTTTTGAAAAGGGTACTAGCCACCAAAACCGCCGGGGACAAACCACTAGTATTTAAAGCAAAAATAAACCCGTTTTCTTCTGCTAAAAACATTATTTTTTCATTTAGCCATTTGCAAGAAACCCGGTTTTTCGTCTGTGTAGATGCTGTTTTATCAATCAAAAATAAAAATCACAAAATATAATGTCATTTTTTCGTACTTGAAGCAGCATAGCTAAACCGGGCTTATCGGCATAAGACAATTACACTTTTTTTTTAAGTAATTTCACTAGTATAGCCTTCTAGAATTGTATCGGCTTTAATAGTAAATGCAATTCTAGTTATCATCGCTGGTGCAAATCCCATCGCAGCAAATACAGCCTCTTCTAATCGCTGTTTGATTGTTTCGGATTTCGCAACTATAACTGGAATGACTCGTTTCATACCAGAAGGAATATTGTACTTAGCTATGTGGAACTTATTAAAAAAGAAAACTTGGCAGTGGAGTAGCGTTTTAATCGCCGCTCCTAGCGTGACTTTACTTGTGATGTTGGTGCGTTTAACTGGACTTTTGCAAATTTTGGAGTTAGCAGCATACGACCAACTTTTTGTATTGCGAAAGCCAGAAAAACAAGATGAGCGTATTGTCATCGTTAAAGTTGACGAAGAAGCAGTAACAGAATTAGATTATCCGATTCACGATGATAAGCTAGCTCAAATTTTACAGAATATAAAACAACAACAGCCCCGTGCGATTGGACTGGATATTTACCGAGATCAACCAGTTGGTGAAGGTTATGATTCGTTAGTTAAGGTATTTGAATCTACGCCAAATTTGGTAGGAGTACAAAAAATAGGTGGAAGTCTTGACAGTGAAGGAGTTAATCCACCCCCAGCGTTAAAAAAAGTCAGAGCAAATGATGTTCCTCCGGATGCAGATGGTAAAATCCGTCGCGCCTTTTTTTCCTTAGCAGATAAAGATGGCACTGAAATATTTAGCTTTTCATTCACACTGGCTTATCTTTATTTAAGTGCTATGAATATTTACGTTGGACCAGTTCCTCCAGATAATATAATCCAGGTTGGTGAAGTTGTATTTACGCCTTTTGAAAAGAATGATGGTGGTTATATTCGCGCAGATAATGGTGGTTATCAGGTTTTATTGAACTATCGCGGCAATATCGAAAAATTTCAGAGTGTATCTGCAATTGATGTTTTAGAAAATCGGGTTCCCAAAGACTTGATGAAAGATCGCATTGTGCTTATCGGTCCTACTGCAACAAGTTTGAACGATTTCTTTTATACACCGCTAAGCGCCAATAAGTTTGCGAATAATCACCGAATGGCAGGAGTTACCGTTCATGCTAATGCCATCAGTCAAATATTAGATGCCGGGTTGAGCGTTAAGCGAAGCTCTACCGGAGGTAATCGCCCTATGATAAAAACCTGGAGCGAGCCACTTGAATGGTTATGGACTTTTAGCTGGTCGTTAGTTGGAGCTATTTCAATATGGCTGTTGCGTTCGAGCAAACGCAAGATATTAACTCCTGTAAGTCTTGTGTTGGCAGGTTCTTGTTTGGTTGCTATTAGTTATGCAAGCTTCTTGTATGGTTGGTGGATTCCTGTGGTGCCGCCGATGCTAACATTGATAGGCTCTGCGGTTGGTGTCACGGCTTTTGTGGCTCAAAGCGCTAGTAAAATTCGTAAAACTTTTGGGCGCTATTTGAATGATGAAGTAGTAGCTAATTTACTGGAAAATCCCGAAGGTTTAAAATTAGGAGGGCAGCGGCGCAATATTACAATATTTACTTCTGATCTACGTGGATTTACTGCAACTTCAGAAAGATTACCAGCCGAAGAAGTAATCAAAATTATCAATTTGTATTTGGGATATATGGCGGATGTAATTACCGAATACCAAGGCACAATCGATGAATTTATGGGAGATGGTATTCTGGTACTTTTTGGGGCACCGACAGCCAGAGAAGATGATGCTACCAGAGCAATTGCCTGCGCTGTGGCGATGCAGCAAGCAATGGAACCAGTCAATCAAAAAATGAAAGAAATGGGATTGCCGAAATTAGAAATGGGCATCGGTATAAATACTGGGGAAGTTGTAGTGGGGAATATTGGTTCGGAGAAACGTACTAAGTATGGAATTGTTGGCAAACAGGTTAATTTAACTTATCGGATTGAATCTTATACCCTCGGCGGGCAAATTTTTATTTCTGAATCTACTTTAAAACAAGCCGAGCCAATTGTAAAAATTATCGGAGAGCGGCAAGTTAAGCCAAAAGGAGTGCAGCAACCGATTACAATTTATGAAGTTGGCGGTATTGCTGGAAATTACAATCTTCATTTAAAGCAAGAAGAAGAAGTATTTGTCAAATTATCGCAACCAATAATGTTTGAGTATGCTGTTTTAGACGGTAAAGACATTAGCGATACTCTTCAAATCGCAAAATTAATACAGCTTTCCCAAAACGCGGCAGAAGTCTACATTAAGGATTCAGATGAAGTCATTTCGATTCCCCAGCCCTTAACCAATATGAAAATGAATCTATTGGTATCCATCAACGATGCAAATAGAAGTGGGGATATTTATGCCAAAGTCTTAGAAAAACCAGCAGCAACAAAAAATAGCTTTTATATTCGCTTTACTAATAAGCCACCCGAAGCAGAAGCATATCTCGATTCAATCTATAAGTCGATAACAAAGGATAAATAGCAAATTGGGAATTGGGAATTGGGCATGGGGCATGGGGCATCGGGCATGGGGAATTGGTATATAGCAAAACATCCCTCTCTTTAATAAGGAGAGGGAAAGAGGGTGAGGTTTTCAACAATTTTTCGGTAATTTTACAGAACCTGGCGGTTTAAACCGCGTCTACACAAGCAAAACCCGTCTGCACGGGTTGATTTTATTAGTCCAGGTCGCCGGACTTTGCTTTGTGTAGCAGCGTTAGCGAAGCGTCTCCCGAAGGGAGATATTATATTCGCCGGAGACTTTTAATACATCCTCTAAAGGCAATCTGATATTAGTCACAGATTTTTTTACTTTTATCAAAAAATTTCCGGATTTCAATTAGCATCTTGTGAGGGTTTTTATGCCCTAAATAAATAACAAAAGATGTTACTTTCTCTGGAAATCCGGGAACTCTATAAATATCACCTTTAAGTACCTTTAGTAAAAGAGTTTTCGGAAACCTTTTTTTTTATGTTTGATCGCTACAGTATATTATTAGGTTTATCAGTTACGCTATCACTTGCATACTCTATCGAAGCCAAAGCACAATTAGTACCAGATAATAGTTTAGGTAAAGAAAATTCTATAGTTACTCCTACCAACCTACTGCAAAGGATTGATGGTGGTGCAATTCGCGGCTCAAATTTATTTCATAGTTTTAAAGAATTCAATATTGATAGCGGTAAAAGCGTTTATTTTAGTAATCCAAGTGCAATCCAAAATATCTTAACTAGGGTAACGGGAAAAAATCAGTCGAATATTTTCGGTAAGTTGGGAGTTTTGGGAAATGCGAATTTATTTTTACTTAATCCCAATGGAATTGTTTTTGGAAAAGATGCCAGTTTAGATATTTATGGTTCATTTTCTGCAACTACTTCACCAAGTATTTTGTTTGATAATGGTTTTGAATTTAGCGCCACAAATCCTCAAGCACCACCGCTATTAAAAGTTAATATAACCCCTGGTTTGCAATATCCTCGCTCTCAACAAGGGGATATTAAAAATCAAGCAAATTTGACTGTGGGAAAAGATTTAAATTTGATCGGAAAAAATCTGGATTTAACAGGAGAGTTGGATTCCGGTGGAGATTTGAATTTAAAAGCAAGCGATACTTTACAGATTAGGGATAATTCAGATAATCCTTTTATTGCATCTGCTGATGGAGATTTGTTATTACAAGCAAATCAAAGGATAGATATTTTTGCATTAAACCATTCAGATAGTGGTTTATTCTCTGGAAACGATTTAGTTTTGCAAAGCTCAAATCCAGTACTTGGTGATGCTCATTATTTTAGTGGTGGAAGTTTCAGGATTGAGCAATTAGATGGCAGTTTGGGAAATTTAGAAAGTCCCAATGACCCTATTATACGCGCTAGTGGTGATGTCAGTTTTGATAGTTATGATGGTGCTTCGCTGCATATTTTGGCTGGGGGAAGTGTCAATATTACAGGTAATGTGACGATTGATGGTGCAGATGGTGAGAATGGATTGCAAGAAACGGTGACTCTTTCTAATGGGGAGAGTTTGCAAATTGATGGTAAGAAGCAAGCAACTTTAGATATTCGTGCTGGTACCACTGCATTTGGGGTTGAGGGAGTTACTGGAAGTGGAAGTTTTACTCCGGGGAATCCCAATACGGAAGGAAGTGCAAGTAGTAGCGATATCGTTATTGATGGAAATATTGAAGTTAAAACCGCCGATGGTTTAGTGTTTTTGAGCAATCAGTATAGTGCTGATAGTAGTTTGAGTGGGGGAAATATTGAAATTAAGGGAAATATTGATACGAATAGTTTTTCGGGAAATGGGGGAAATATATTTATTGATTCTAAGGGTGATATTGAAACTCAATCCTTAAACTCTTATTCTTTTTCCTATGAAAGAAACAGTGAAAATGGAGGAGCGATCGCACTCAAGGCTGGCGGTGACATTACTACTAATGGTTGGCTAGGTTCTTATTCTTTTTCCATTGAGGGAAGCAGTAAAAAAGGGGGAGCGATCGCACTCACTGCTGGTGGTAACATTACTACCAGGCGGTTGCTAGATTCTTCTTCTTGGTCTTTTTCCGATGGAGGAAGTAGTGGAAATGGGGGAGATATTACACTCACTGCTGGTGGTAACATTACTACCTCATCGCTAGATTCTTCTTCTTGGGGTGGAAGCAGTGAAGATGGGGGAGCGATCGCACTCACTGCTAAGGGCAATATTACTACTAATGGTTGGCTATATTCTTCTTCTTTAAGTGAAAATAAAAAAGCGAATGTATATGATCCCGTTAGCGAAACTAATAAAGATAATCGGCCAGATGCTTCTTCCGATTCGATAAAAGGGGGAGGTGGTAATGTCACGATTAAAGCTGGTGTTGATAATCAATCTAGCTTATCAACAATTAGATTAATTGATACCACTATAAATGCTGCTGCTTTTGGTGATAATGGCAAGACAGGAAATATAACTATTGAAGCAACTAATGGTGGAAATATTGAATTGTTGCGAGAAAATATTGAATGGTTGGGAGAAGATTATCAGCCCGAAATTAATACAAAGACTTTTGCTAATGATGGGCAAGCAAGCGGTGAGAAAAGGGGAGGCGATATTAAAATTACAGGCGGCAATGTCAAAATTGATAATTATGTATTGGATGCAACGGTAGATGCTGAAAGCTCAGCAGATGGTGGGAGTATCATAATTAATAGTGCTTCTAAGTTAATTATTTCTGATGGAACGAAAATTTCGACTAATACTGAAGGGAGTGGAAAGGCAGGGGATATTGACATTAAGGCTACTGACTTAGTAAAACTTTTTAAAAATTCCAAGTTATCAACTGAAAGCTCTGGAGATGGTGATGCAGGTAATATAAAGATTAATACCAGAGAATTACGTCTTAAAGATAATACTGAGATATCTAGTAGTAGCAGCAGTAAATCAGGGCAAGCAGGAAATTTAAACATTACAGCAGATAATTTATTTTTAAATCAAGGTGAATTAACTGCTAAAACTAACGCGGTAGGTGATTCCGAAGGCGCGAATATAACTTTGAATATCAAAGATTTATTGCGAATGGAAAACAACAGTAAAATTTCTGCAAAAGCTTCTGGTAGTGCGAATGGAGGTAATATTACAATAGAAAATTCAAAAGGTTTTATAATTGGACTGCCTTTTGAAGATAGCGATATTAATGCAAATGCAAGTGAAGGAAAAGGCGGTAATATTAAGATCAATACTCAGAATATTTTCGGTTTAGTATTTCGCGATCAAAACACAGAAAAAAGTGATATTACAGTAAGTTCTAAATCTGGTTTAAGGGGAGAAGTAACGGTAAATCAATTAAACGTAAATCCAGCTTCTGGTTTAGTCGAATTACCATCAACTTTGGTAGAAACAACTGGAATTCAAGCTGGATGTGCTGCTTCTGCTGGAAATACCTTTATTGTCAGCCCCAAAGGTGGATTGCCACAAAGCCCTGATGACTTATTTCATGGAAACGCAACACATACAGATTTATTTGATTTAATACCAACACGGGATATAGCTTCCGATATTAACAATCAAAATTATCCAAATTATCGCAATAGCACCTCAAGAGTTGATAATAAACATAAACATCAAAATCAAAATCAAATTGTAGAAGCTACCGGATGGGTAGTTGATGCTAACGGTGATGTGTTATTCGTGGCAAAAATGCCCCAAGATAGTCAAAAATCTTCCGACATTAATTCAGTCTCTTGCAAAGATTTTTCTTCTTGACTGCTTTGGGGTATCCCGACTGAGAATGTATTTGATGGAGGCAGAGTTTAGTATTTGTAGGTTGGGTTAAGCGTTAGCGCAACCCAACTCTGAGGTACAGCGATAACCTCACCCCGATAAAGCTGCGCTTTATCTCCCCTCTCCTTATCAAGGAGAGGGGCTGGGGAGTATTTTCCTGTGTACTTCAATAGACTGGGAAACGCTATATCAATTTCTTTCTATAAAAATTATTCTTCTCAAAGATCGAAAACTTTCTTCAAACGGTTGCGAACCCAAACTACCGGATTAGTA
>CAYMZW010000033.1:1737-27852 GCA_964395005.1 uncultured Rivularia sp. | reverse complement strand
AGTAGTTTGAGAATCTTGAGTAGTATCGGAATTTTCAGTAGTTTGAGAATCTTGAGTAGTATCGGAATCTTGAGTAGTTTGAGAATCTTGAGTAGTATCGGAATTTTCAGTAGTTTGAGAATCTTGAGTAGTTTGAGAATCTTGAGTAGGTGCGGGTATATATTCAATTGTATTTAAGGCAAGGGGTTTTTCCAGGTGCAGGATATATTCCTCACCTTGGGAAAACTCAGATACTAGCTTAGAGCGAGGGGATAAAAATCCTACTACGGCACCTAATCCTTCCATTATCATACTGTTTGGATTAATTTGTTGGCTTCCTGTTTCGGCATTGAAATTATTAGGTGTGGGTAAAGCATTTCTAACTGAATTTTTATATTCCTCTGCTTGTTGAGAGCGAGTTTTCTTAGGAATTTTATAAGCAGGAATGTGGGTTATACCTGTAGCGTTAAGTGGGTAATTATTGCCATTTATGATTAATGACTGGGCAATAATCTTGGTACCTTTTTCTTTACCTTCACCTGCGGGTACTAATAAAGCATCAATTCTAGTGCCGGTTGGTATTACTACTTTTCCGGCTTGATTATAAATTGACTTAACTACACGTAAAACTACAGGTTTTTGTTTGTTTCCTCCTGCATCAAATTCGATATTTTTTGGAAATGTAACTATTATTGATTTTAAATAAGTGGTTTTATTTTTAGTTTGCTTTTCTAGGTTTTCTACTGTTGTTTGGGGATTAATTTCAAGGGCAGAAACTGATAAATTGTTGATAGCTAAGAAAGAAAGGCTTAAGGCAGTGCTTAGTAAAATTCGCTTGTTCATGATTCAAATGTTATTGGTAGATGTTGGTTTATGTAATTAATATAAGCTTTTGGTTTTAGTCAACGAAAGAGGCAACTGTTATCTAAAACTATCGATAATTTAACGGTTGTTAGCTAAGATTAAAGCCGTTCAATTCTTCAGTTTGTGGATTCAAGCCAAGATAGTAACTACTATGAACTGAGGATCTCAAACCGTATCGCAATCGCTCCACAATTGGGAACACTAATATTAATGAAGTAGTTTCAATTCCCAATTCCACTCTACTACCGTAATTTCTCCAGCACTTCCGGTGTAAACGGATTCTTTCCATTTCGTAAATCTTTAATCCAACTTTGACGCTGTGATTTCAACTTATCATCATCAGTCTGCTTCACAAATACTTCAAAGTCTTTAATTGCACCGCTCGTATTACCAGTTAGCGCTCTTGCAAGTCCACGACTATCTATAATATTTCCATTTTTCGGTTCAAGAGCTACTGCTTTTTCACAAGCAAACATGACATCTTTGGCATGGTTATTAATCGCACCATTCCAACAGAGTGAGTTCCAATTTTTTGCGGAGATTTGTAAGTCGGGATTAATTTCTAATGCTTTGTTATAAACTGCGATCGCTTCTTTCACCTCACCATCCCGTACAAGCTCTTTACCTTGAGCAACAAAAGCAGCAGCAGCTACTTTTTCTGGATTATTATCTAATTTTTCAGTTTCTGGATTCAATTCCTGTTTTGCCCATAGTTGAGTTAAAGCAAATTCCAATAAAGGTAAATTATCCGCTTTTTCTCCCACATCATCTAATAAAAGTTCCAACAAACCCGCTTCTAATTTCACACCGCGTTTTTCTGCCGGAATCCTAATTGCTTCTTGCAATTCTTCCCGATTCATTGCTCTCAAAATATAGTTATTATTTTGCAGCGCATCGGCGAATTTAGTATATTTAATTGCGTTTTTGAAGA
Source organism: uncultured Rivularia sp. (assembly GCA_964395005.1). GTDB lineage: Bacteria > Cyanobacteriota > Cyanobacteriia > Cyanobacteriales > Nostocaceae > Rivularia. Next base: position 26,078 of record CAYMZW010000033.1, on the reverse strand, counting down.
AGTCTACTCTTAAGGTTAAAACTAAACTAAAATTTGGTGCTTGGTTTACCGCATTTAATAAACAATCGAGGATTAAGTTACTTTGATTCTGTTGTGGTGAAAGAGTGTATAATTCTTCAAATTGATCGGCAACTATTACCAAACGACGGGAAGATTTGGCAACGGATGTGGGTTGGGCAGCGGATGGAAATGAGGTAGCGGATGGGGATGGGGTAACGATAGTTTCGATAATTTCACATAAACCGTTTTTATCCTTCAACCTCTCAATCAAACCTTCTAAATCTAATTCGCGATTTTCCTCCCAAAACCCTTCACCTGGTTTAACTACATTTCTCAGCGCTCCTCTGCGTTTACCTCCGCGCTCCTCTGCGTTAAAAAAACATAATAAAGGAGCTAACGCCACAGCTAAAGATTCAAAAGGATTTCTACCGGGACGAAAATTTACAATCTCTACCTCAGTATTCCGCAACCGAGGAATTAAACCTGCAAACACCACGCGCTTATTTACCGCTACCGGAAGCACCTACCACAGCAATCAAACGCTGTCTGCTTTCCACTTTTTGATATAGCTCGTCGCTGACAGCTTCCCTACCACAGAAAATATCGGCATCTTCTTCCTTAAAAGCAAACAAGCCTCGATATGGGCAAGCAGGTTTTCCTCCCAAGTTTACCCAATTAAGCGATTCAACCGCTGGATATTGACACAATACCGGCAACCATGTGGCACAAGGACAAAAATTCTCCCATTTCTGCAACTTCTCTCGCGCTTCTCTTACCGCCATCGGTAAAGACTTACCACCACGAAAAGCAGGAAGAAAATTTTTGATAAACTCTTGCGCTATCTTATCCGGCACTGGCTCCCGCATCACAATGGTGTGTGGTAAATACAAATCCCGTAAATCCCTAACCAAACCCAAACCATCGCAGGAATTGAAAATCCCTAATTTCAAACCTTTTTTAATTGAGGAAGATAAAGCATTTTTCAAATCTGTTAGGGAAAGACTCTCTTTTGAGTTGATTTTGATACTGCCAGTGCTACCATCCTCAGAGCTTCTACTGTGTCCCAAAAACGCCAGAATATCCCAACCGCAAGGCTCCCAAAGATATTCATCTAAATCTTGACGAGAGGGTTGAGATAAGATTATTACTTCTGCATCTGCCAAAGACTCTTCAAATATTTTTCTATCAACTTCAGTATCAATTCCCTGACTATCGCCGATGACAACTAAAGCTCTAACCAAATTACGCTTAGCCTGGCCAATTCTCCCCGATTCATACTTGCTAAAAGCCAAAGTCGGTTCAACATAGCGATAATCATCAAAAAATTCCCATAAATACCAAGGTAAACGTCGTAACTGATTATCTTCCGCTTCCACATGAAAACTGGCGATCGCTCCAATACTAAGATGATTCCGCAATAGTTTTTCAATCGCAAAAAAATCGTCACAATTTAACCATTGATTGAATTTTATAGGGAATTGATTGACACATTCAGAGAAAGTAGTTTCCACAGCAGAAGAACTAATTCCCGAATTTTCTATAATATTAATTCTTCCTCCAAAACGACTTATAAAACTTGATTTCCAAGAATTATATAATTTCCATAACTCTGGAGAAGCAGGTAAACTGCCACTACCCCGAGCAATTAATTTTTCATCATCACCGCGAATTTCCACCGTGATATGCTCGCAACCGTTTTCTACATTTCCATTACCAAATCCCAGAATTACCTTAGTCATAGATGCCACTTTTTTAGAAATAGAATTTAATCTAGTACTCTAAGCAAAAAAAATTATTCGTATTAAGTCATAGTCTGCTGATAAAACATAAATTAAGCTATTTACAGCAAATACCCCTCTTATTTATATATAGGTTAGAATTCGATTCATTTATGCACACCTTGAGATCGAAATCACGTAACTGACAGCACAATCTGCTTCCAAGGTTGAATCTATTGTCGGGTAAAGGTAGAGAGGGGGAAGAGGAGCCACTTGCGTGCGGAGGTTCCCGCAGTACGAGCAAAGTGGCGTGGGCGAGAGGGGGAAGAGAGGGAAGAAAACATATTTGTGTTTTTACGATATATCTGAGCTTTGTTGATTTGGTGGAATACTAGATACTAGGAAAAGCGTGCAATTAGAAAACTGCTCGCTACAAAATATAAAACTGAAATTCAGTTAAATTCCATACAGCTAAATCATAAAATTCTCAATTACCGATATATCCCCTTTGACAATTTCTACAGCAAACTCCTCTCGGGTTTTACCTTGAAAATTTAGCTGAATCCACTCATCCGAGGTTATTTAAACTGGTTCCTGACTTTCATATTTGATTTTAATACATTATTAATAACTACTGTTAAAACAGAGTTTCGAGAGTGTTTATTAACGACTGTTATCTATGCTTATAGTATTCTATGCGATCGCGAAGCCGCCATTTTATTTTACTTAGTTAAATATTTAACTCATAAAAATAACGATTTTTACAGTTTATAGCAATAATATTCGATTGTTACTTATCTTTATAGATACAAAATATCTGGCTAAGTAATTTCGATAGATAATTCTTTCAAGAAAATACAATAATATTTTTTTAATAACGATTGTCCCTTTCTTACTAAATATCAAAAAGCTACATTTAACTTATTAATAAGCAAGTAAAAAGGAGTTGATTTCAATGGATTTTAACGATTGCAATCGAAGTGATTGTCCTTTTAGACATGTCTCTTTTGATGAGTACAATGGAAGATGCTTTAAATGTGGAAAAAACGATAGATTGAAAGGAAATAATTACTGCTTATTCATAATTCTGTGGACAATAATTGGGCTGATTTTGTTAACAAACGAACCCGAATCCGAACCTGAATTTGAACCCGAGACTGAAATTGCTCCTATATCAATTACCAGTTAGCAGTTACCGGAAAATAGCGAGATGGGGAGACGAGGAGACAAGGAGACAAGGAGACGAGGAGACAAGGGGAAGAATAATAATTCAAAACTCATCACTCCCAATCACTAACTACTAACTACTAACTACTAACTACTAACTACTAATTTGTAAACTTTTGTTAAATCATCTTTCACAGTCTTGCTCTAAGTTACAAGAAAATCTAATAATTGGTATAAAGTGTAAATTGCCTCCAATCGCTTGAATTATAAGAGATTTAGCGTTTGCCAGCAGTGAAATTAGCACAAAAATGTTACTTAGATTTGTATCTCTTACTAAAATAAGAACGAAAGTAGGCGAGTAATAGATACTAAGTATTTTTGATCGTGATTTACTAAAATACATAATTATTAATTAATTGTGTCGAAATTCGGGTATAAAAGCAAAAGAAATCAACACGTTTCGTTTTATCAAAACCTTAATCTGAGGAAATTATGAAATTTATTTCTGGACTTTTCGGTGGAAAAAAAGATGGTAATGGTAACTTCTTTTTAGAATTGAAAGAAGAGCCTGATGAGCCAATGCCAAAGGCTGATTCTAAGCCGGTTGAAGCTTCTAGTAATGGCAAAAAACCAGCGGCAGCTACTCAGGCTAAGTCAGAAGATACAGTCAAGGTAAAGGATAAAGATAATAAAGTAAAAGACGTTGCATCCAACAAAGTACAGGAAGTGGATGTGGAAATGGTGCAAACGGCTAAAGGTGTAGAAGCTAAAGTTATTCCTGTTGAGAAGAAGGAAGCTCAAAAGAAAGCTGCTAAAGAAGCCGTAACAACAGATAAACCTGAAGACGATAAAGAAACTCTTTTTGCACCTAAATATCTGATTCCTAAAAATGATGGAATGCGCCGTCGCCCTGGTGCTAATATGAATTCATTTTTAGATATGGCTAGTCAGGTTAAGGCTCCCATTAAAAAGTAACTCGTAATTTTGACTTTTTTTTGAAAGTAAAGCCTAAAATCGATTTATTTCAAAAGTATTAGAATCACAAATCCTGGCTTTTTAAAAGAGTCGGGATTTTATTTTTATGGCTCATCTTCACTAAGTATGTAAGAAAAATAGTTAATAAAGGGAACAGGGAATAGGGTTAGGTGGATAAGCGCAAAGAGTGTGTAGGTTGAAGTTGAGAGAGGAAGTTTGTTTTAGATACAGTTTATTTACCTGAATACTTTATTAAAAATTATATTGCCATAGACAATTTCTTAATAAGTCAACTATCTGTAGATATAAATATTTATTAATTATTTTGAATAGTAGTATTGTTCTATTCGCATTTGTAAAAATATGTAGATTTTTATAGACTATCGTATAGTTGATAATTTAAGATTTCCTTAATATTTACTTTTACTTATCTCATAGTTAGATTTTTCTTATCAATGAAAGCTAATGAATTATTGCAGAGCTACGCAGATGGCTTAAGAGACTTTAGCGAAGCTGAGTTAGCTTCTTCATCTTTAGTAGGTGCAAGACTTTGCCATATTAATCTAGAAGCAGCGATACTGAATGACGTTAATTTAGTTAAAGCGGATCTATTTAACGCTAAACTTTCCAAAGTCAGATTTGTCAGGGCTAATTTAAGTAAAGCTGACTTGGGGGAAGCAAATTTAAGGGAAGCAAATCTCCAAGGAGCGAATTTGAGAGGTGCTAATTTGAGAGGTGCGACGCTTATTGATGCTAATTTGAGCGACACAGATTTAAGTGGTGCTTGTTTGAGTGGTGCGAAACTATCTGGTGTTAATTTGATGGGAGCCAAGTTAACAAATGCTAATTTAAGAAGTGCGTCTTTGAATAAAGCGAAGCTGATAAAAACAGATTTTACAAATGCCGATTTAAGTCGTGCGAATTTGTACCAAGCAATATTTTCTTCTGTAAAACTGCAAAATACGATATTGTTTGATGCAACAATGCCAAATGGGAAGTATTTTTCTCCACCTGATTTATATATGGTAGATGATAACGACAATTTTAATAATTCAAATGCTTTAAAATTAACTACTTCTGAGTTATTTCAATTAGAGGCTTCTATTCAAGATGCTGTTGCAATACTTTATTGGAACATTCCTAGAAAAGAAAATACCAACTTAGTTAAAATACGGAATACAATTATGCAGCAGCTTCGTAAATATATTAATTTAAAAATCTCTTTATTTAATTCCCTCGAGCAGTGAGCAGTTACCAGTAATCAGTGAGCAGTAATCAGTGAGCAGTAATCAGTGAGCCTCTCCCCACAGCGACATACAACCAACAGTTAAGTGAAAACAAAGGGAGCATCGCAATGAAGTAATACAGCGGATTGCTCTTAAATCAGATATATTACCACTGCTCGGTGCTTTCTGCTCCCTGGTTTTTTATAAGGATATTTTTCTGTACCTCATTTACATCAAATCGGCTGTATTTTTACCGATATGCTAGCTTAGGTGGGCTAAGTTTTCGGTAATTTTAATTTGATTGAGATATTTCCACATCAAATATTCTCTGGACAAAAAATTTACAAAATAAATTCCTCAACTATTACAGCATCTTGAAAGCTGAGTTCAACTTTAAATTGTAACCCTGATTTTTCACTAAATTCTAGCTGAATCGCATTCTCAGCTTTTTCGGCTGTGACTTCCTCACTTACAGACTCAGGAGTATCAGGATTAAGAGTAACTTTCAGTTTTAACCCAAATGGTAAATATTCTGCTTCATTAGGAAGTACTTGTACAAGCACATCTTGTTCTGTATTTTTTTGTTTTTGAAGATGAATAACTAAAGCTAAAGTTTGATTTTGTAGCAGTATGCCAAAATCAAACAATTTAGTCCGTGAAATAGAAAATCTGCTTGAGGGTTTCTTGCTTCTGACGTAACCCCAAGTTAATTTCTTTAGATTGTTATTCCCAATAGAATCTGTAGTTTGCCAATCTTTTTCAAATACTCCATCCCACCATTTACTTAAATTGACTAATGCTTTATTTACTATAGTTTTTGTCTGAGTTAGGGTGTTATTATTTGTGGTTGCACGTGGTAATTTAATTGCAGATGGTGACAGAAAACGAGTATATAATAATAGGTTATTTAACTCGGAATCAAACAAAGATACTGGTACTTGATAACTTTCATCTGGTTGATATTGCAAATGTGCTGTTTGACAATATTTAAATAATTCATCGTGGCGTAAAAATCCATGAATATTTAACTGTTCTTCCTCTTCTGATACCTCTAGTAAGACATAGAAGTGAGCAGATGTTTTAGCTGATGTAAGCAATTTTGGTGCTATGAAAATAAAATCATCAATTAGATTATCGTATACAATCAAGCATGCGCGAAATTTGCCTATACTAAGATAACAAACATTATCAATTGTATTAGTATTTTGCTCTGATTTTATTTTCAACTTTGGAATTCGCTCTTGGACATACTTTGTAAACCCAAGTAGTGCGAGTGAGTTTAGATATGTTTTCCATTGGCTGCTCTTACTCAACCTAAAACTCTTTTCACTCATAACTCGAGCCGACTCAAACTCTTCTAGTTCTAACCAAAGAGCTTTGGATGATAAGTTTCTTCCTAATAAATTTCTTTTCATAGTTTGTAACTCTACTAAATTCATTGGTGAGATAATAATATGTTTACTTTGATAATTCGCTAATTTTATCTTCCATCGGATGATTAATCCATCAAAATGTTCCGGATTGCTTGAGCAAATAAGCTGTTTTTGATCTGCTTTTTACTAGCCTTGAATTCAGATGAAGCTTGTTTAAATGTTTTATTCCAAATAAATTCTCTAATTAATATGGCTATATTTCTCAAATCATCTGGTTCATGAGTAATTTCTGTATATTTATATTCATCAACTAATTGTAAAAATTGATCCAAAAAAATCTCCTCTGTTCGATACTGCACAAGTTCTAAAAAATCTTCTAACTTCAAAATACGTCTGGCTTTGTTCCATTCTATACTCCATTCTTGAGCTATTTCACTCAAAGATTTGTTTTCTTGGTAATAAAGTCGCAAGCCTTGTGGAAATAGTTGAGCAAATCTTTTGTAAGCTCTGCTTTTTTCCAAATTTTGAATGCGCTGCTTAATTTCTTGGGCTATTGCTTGATACAATACTTGCTCAAACAAATTGTCCAACCTTTGTTGTAATTCTTCAAATTCCAAATCCGGACATTTGCTCTGTGTATCTAATGGTAATTCTCCTATTGATAAACGATCGTTTGTTGAATCATAAGCTTCTGTACTTAAGGTTTTAGGACTGCCAGTTTTGCGAGAAAGCCAATCTTGACGTAAAATTTCTGCAATACCCTTAAGATCGGATATTAAGACTTGTGTAGAACAAGTAACATTTTTTTCATCCAACAAACATTGCATTTCTTGTAATTGACTTGGTGTCGGTTGCAAACAGCGTCCTTTTTCCTTTTTACTTAGTCTATCTCGTTGGTAAACTGTTTTAAAAGCTTTAATAATTTCATATTGCTGTTTTGAAAAAAGGCTAGACATACAATAAGGAATAGATTTACATAATAGTCCCCAATCAGTGGGAGTTGCTAAGCCAAATTCCCATAAAAATGATTTAATATTTTCATTTTGACGTGTGAGTCTTTTAGCCCAACTATCTAAACTTTCATGGTTGTCTAAATTGGGATTAAATTTCTGCAAAATTTCAACACTAAATAATTTTCCCCCTCTCGCTAAAGGCTCAACTGTGTCTAAGGTATTGTTCAAGCGATATTGAGTTTTACCGTCACTATCTACAATCACCAGTGCTTTACCATCGTCGTTTAAAACGAAACCAAGAAAATCGGTGTAGTTAAAAAGGTTTTCTGCACTGACGTTGTAGATGTGAGGGATCTGTTTGCAGGTGTTGAGAATTGTGCGTGAAACATAGCAGCGCAAACAAAGCCCAGCAAGCGCCTGTTGATAAATGTCACCATCGCAACGAAAAATTTCCCATAAAACTGTTTGAATTTGTTTATTTTGTTGTTTAGATAGTGTGGATATGTTGCTAAAACTAGGGAATTTTCGGTTAAAAAACTCCTTAGCTGTAGATATTTCCTTGATATGTTTTAGTTGAGAACCTTGTGCGATAGGAATTTTCTGTATTAGCCAATATTGGCTCGGTGCTACCATAATCTTTAATTGCCTCAAATTGCAAAATACATGACATTGAGCAGTCGTACTCCTGATTCAGTAATAGTCTGAAATTCATCTCGATTGGAAGATTTAGTGAGTGTATTTTTGATTTGTGGCACTTCTCCATCTAAGGGCAGATTATTTGTGTTTTTGGGATTTGCAGCTAATATCAATATTTTTTTCATAGCGGTTACGAACAATACAGTTAGTTACTTTATCATTTTGTAAAACGAGAATTTTGCTTAATTAAAGTGTCAACGAGTCTTCGCTTGCGAAACAACTCCGAACCGTTGTTTTGCATCTATATATATATAGGTTTAACTTCAATCAACTTATTCACCGGAGCAAAGCGCAAACTATGAATAAGAAGCCAGGAGTTATTTTAATTACATTTTCCGTCAGCAGCGGTTATGAATGTGGTTGCTGTACCTTCATTTTAAAAAAAATTCTGTAAGCCTTGATATATAACAATTCGAGAGTGTTTTGATTGAAAAAAAAGCTGATTTAACCGTCACAAAATTGAATATGCTGATTTGATTTAAACCTATTCATAAGTATAAGCAGGATAAAAAGGTAATCGCTTTTCAAAGTCTCCTCCTGCATTTGAAACATTAATCTATCAACAATACCTATGTTTTGTTCATATATAGAAATGTTTCTAAATCAGACTCAAAATATCTCACAAAAATCAAGGAAAACCAAAACATGGCTAAGTTAACAACTAAAATAGGCTTACTAGCTACTGTACTTGTAATGTCAAATCTGAATATCCCACAGGCTGAAGCTTCAGTAAGGAGCCAAGTTATTCAATTAGTTAATCAAGTTAGGTCTCGAGGAGCTGTCTGTGGTGGACAAACATTCGTTCGTGCAGGTGCTCTTAGTGCAAATACAAGGTTAACTAATGCAGCACAGTACCATAGTCAAGATATGGCTAATACTAGAAGGATGAGCCATACAGGTTCTAACGGTAGTTCTATGGAACAACGGGTAAAACAAGCTGGATATAGATACAGAACTATTGGAGAAAATGTAGGTGCCGGTCAGACATCTGCTTCGTCAATAGTTAGAGGATGGCTAAACAGTCCAGACCATTGCGCTAATCTAATGAAGCCAAACTTTAATGAAGCTGGCGTAGGTGTTGCTCGAGGCCGTGATGGTCAATTGTACTGGACAATGGTGTATGGCAGACGTAGATAGGATTTTGCTAACTTGAAAAATCTGTTGATTAAAGAAAAACCTCTTTAACCGTTACACAACTGAATATGTTGATTTGACTTAAACCTATTAAAAGGTAGAAGCAAGATAAACAAGTTAATAGCTCTTGAGTAATATCAATATAATTACTTGTTTTTTTATTGTTTCTATAACTATAGCCCTTTTCGGTTGAGCAGAGCCTTCCTATGCTCCACCGTTAAGGGCACCGCTTTGCGATATGAACAGAGAAGGGAAGGGAGTAAGAGTTGGTTGCATTCAATCCAAAACCTCTATATTTCCTAATCAATCAACTGTGGCCAAAAGACTATCACCAAAGTGTCGCAAAATTCGCTGTCAAATACATCAGAAAAGGCAAAAACTATGAAATTTAAAATTGTATCAGCTGCAATACTTTTACCCGGCATAATACTAGGTACAGTTTCTCCAAGTTGGTCTCAAGTTGCTTTCAAGCAGCAACCAATTGCACAAGAGTTAAAAGTAGAAAATAGATCGAAGAGTATTCATCTTAAACAAAGTAAACGAGGAGGAGTAAAGGCTTTTCTACAAGCACTTGGACAAAGGGAAACGGGAGGATTAGGCTGTCCTAACGGTCAATACAGTTGTGTAAATCAATTGGGTTTCAAGGGTAAGTATCAATTTGGTCAGCCTTTGCTTACAGATTTGGTAAATAATCGATGTATTACTCGGCAACAAGCTAACAATATACTTAATTTACCTCGGGTACAAGAAAAAGCTATGGGTTGCGCTCTGAAGCTGTATCAAAAATATTTAACTGCGGAAGTTCCTAATGTCAAATCCTATATAGGCAAAACTCGCAGTTACAATATTACTACTAATTTTGACTCTAATGTTGATGGCAGAAAAGATACGCGCAAACGATGGCAAGGAAGATATAGAATTACTTTATCTGGACTTCTTGCCGGTGCTCATATTGGCGGTGCTGGAAATGTCGCAAAATATTTAAAAACTGGGAAGATTTGGGTGGATGGAAATGGTACTCCGATTGTAGATTACATCGATCAATTCAGCGGCTACTTTTAAATTTTTGGACGTTGGATAAATGTGGCATCAATTGACGGTTGAAACTATTGTTAATTCATTCTATTTTGGGCAAAATTTTCTCACAATTGTCCAACGTCCAAAAAGTATTATATAAATTAGAGATTCCCAATGTTATTACACAAAGCGCGATCGCTTTTATTAACATTGGGGTTATTTTTTAAATAATCACCTACCCAATCACAACCATCATCTAATAAATGCTTTGAATCCAAGCCCAAATTCCACAAAATTAGTTTTCCGGCACCATCAGTTGAAGCCAAGGTACGACCATCATCGCTAAAATCAAGACTATAGATTTTGGCATCGTGCCCTTTATAAGTTATTATTTCTTTGCCTTTAATACTCCATAGTTTTACTGTTTTATCGAAACTAGCAGTGGCAATTGTTTTACCGTTAGGACTAAATTTTACATCAAAGACTCCGGCTTCATGTCCTTCGAGATTTGCAATTAATTTACCTTTTCTTGTCCAAAGTTTGGCTGTTTTATCCTCACTTGCAGTTGCAATCATCTTGCCATCGGCACTAAAAGTGACGCTATGAATTCCGTCTTTATGTTCTTCTAGGGTTTTAATTAATTTACCTTTTAAGCTCCAAAGTTTAACTGTTTCGTCCCAACCAGCAGTAGCCAAAATTTTACCATCAGGACTAAAGCTGACGCTATTCACGCCGCCTTCTGTATGTGCTTCAATAGATTTAATTAAGTTGCCACCCTCCCTATTCCAAAGTTTGACAGTACCGTCATTACCAGCAGTAGCAAATGTCTTACTATCAGGGCTAAAACTCACTTGCCATATCCATTTTTGGTGTGCCTTGAAATCTTTGATTTTCTCTCCTTTGCGATTCCAAAATACGACATTTCCATTAGTAGTAGCAGCAGCAATTATTTTTTCATCTGGACTAAAACTAACGTGAGTAAACTCCATGTTATCCAATTTTAAGGTTTTGATTAATTCACCATTGCGCTTCCAAAGTTTGACAGTACCATCCTCACTAGCAGTGGCAAATTCTTTCCCATTAGGGCTAAAGCTAACACTTAAAATCTTATCGCTATGGGCTTGTTGGATTTGATATTTCTTCCCTTTTAATTGCCATAGTTTAGCAGTACCATCTTTGCTAGCAGTAGCAATTGTTTCACCATCAGGACTGAAATTGAGGCTCCAAATCCAATCTTTATGTCCCCTCAAGATTTGAAGTTCCTTACCTTCTGCACTCCAAATTTTGACAACATTGTCAGCCCCAGCAGTGGCAATCTGTTTTCCATCAGGACTAAAACTTACACTTGTAACACTATTTTGATTAACATCTAAGTCTGTGATAAAATTTCCCTCAATGCTCCAGATTTTAACAGTTCCATCCTTACTAGCAGTGGCAATTTTTTGATTATCAGGACTGAAACTGACGCTCCAAATCCCATCTTTATGTCTGCCAAGAGTTGCAATTTCTGTTCCATCCGGAGTCCAAAGTTTAACTGTGCTATCTTCGCTGGAGGTTGCAAGAATATTACCACTAGCATTAAAACTCAGTTTTAAAATTGGCATATCATGTGCCTTGAAGGTTTTAATCAATTTACCGTTTATTGTCCAAATTCTAACTATCCCTTTAATATCAGCCGTAGCAATTGTCTTTCCGTCTGGATTAAAACTCAAACCGTAGACGCTATCAGGCTTTTTTTTGCCCTTTAAGGTAATAATTAATTCACCATCGGGCTGCCAAAGTTTGACAGTTCCGTCCCAACTAGCTGTTGCAATTGTCTTTCCTTCAGGGCTAAATCTAACTTTATTTACCACACCTTGATGTCCGCTTAAGGTTGTGATTTTTTTACCATCCAAACTCCATATTTTTACGGTACTGTCATCACTTGCAGTGGCTATCGTCTTACCATCAGGGCTAAAACTAACGTCTTTCACCTCCGAAGTATGCTTTTCCAATTGGTTGCGCTGATTAACTTTATAAAGTGCTTCTTGCAATCCAATATCAACCTGCTTTTGGATATTAGTTTTTTCTTTGAGTTTATTAAATACCAGAAAAGAGGGTGTTTGTTCTAATTTTGTGGATGCTGACAAACTTTGTATCAGCGCTTCAAAATTTTGTTCCGACTTTAAAAGCGCTTGACTCGATACATTAATAGCTTTGATTTGGTTGATGTATGCATTTTGCCATTGCCACCAAGCTGCTGCTGCTAATATCAATGCTATGAGAAAACCACATATAAGCCCGGAAATAGTTAGCCTTCGTCTGCGCTTGCGTTTTTGCTGTTCCTGTTTCCGTCGTTTTATGCTAGCAGCGATAAAATATTGCTGTTGTGGTGTTAATTCATCTGCTCGTAGTTTGTACCAATCTGAAGCTACAGCTAACCGCGCTCCTTGTAATAAATCTTCTAATTCTTGATTATTCTTTTCCCACTCCGAAACATCCTGCTTCAACTTTTCTTGCCAACTACGAAACTCGCGGTTATCTTGAATCCACTGGCGAAAAGTTCCCCATTCTCTTATCAAGGCTTCGTGGATTATCTCTACGGTTTTTTGGTGATTTTCGCTACCCTCATCAATACCTGTGACTAACAAACGCTCATCAGCTAATTTTTTGACTAAATCCCAATTTTTTTCTTTTACTTCCTGACTTGTAGCCACTTTTCGGGTATCATCGGTACCTTCCCCTGGATGCACTAACTGAATAAATAATTTTTCAGCGCGTTTTTGATCGTACTGACTCAATTTATCTAACACTGTATCGGCGTAATTAGCCAAAGCTTTTTCCAAACCACCTATTTCTTGATAAGCTTCGTGAGTCAGAAATCCTTTTCTTGGTTTTTGCCAAAGCTGCGTCAGGGTAAACTCAAGTAAAGGTAAACCTCCTGGTTGATTACCCAAATCTTTTATTAAAGCATCGGTTAATCCGCGCTCTAGTTTCACCTTCAATTTTTGCGCTGGTTTTTCTACCGCACTACGCAACTCTTCTCGATTCATCGGGGCTAGATTGTAAATTCCCTTACCCAAAACATCGCTAAAATCACGATTTGATAAAGCATAAGCGTAAAAATCCGCTCTTAGCGTCAACACTAAGGTAAATCTAGGAGCATAGTTGATAGCGTAGATTAATGCATTTAAAAAATATTGCTGCTCTTTTTGTGGTACAAGGGTGTAAAGTTCTTCAAATTGGTCTGCAATTAGTACTAATTTTTTAGTAGTAATATTAGTGGTAATATCATTTATATACTGGGTTAACTCTGTCTCATGTTCTCGCAAGTCGATCTCTAAAGTCATTTGATCTAACCTGCGCTGCCTATCTCCCGTATTTTCAACTTCTGATGAATTCAAAGGATGAAAATGATGATTTATGGCGATCGCCAAATTACCGAAGGGATTTTTCCCCGGACGAAAAGAAATAATCTCAACATTGCTTTGTTTTCGCAAATGTGGAACTAACCCGGCAAACACCACAGAAGACTTGCCACTACCAGAAGCTCCAACTACAGCTACTAAAGATTTAGTTAAGAGAGATGTTTTCAACTCATCAACGAATTTCTCCCTACCAAAGAAAAAATCTGCATCTTCTTCCCCAAAGGCAGACAAGCCTTGGTAAGGAGACTCCGGTAACTTAGCAGATAATCCACCTAACTCTTCCCAACTCGGAGGAAGCTCTAATGTATTCTTGCAAATAATCGGCAACCAACTCACTCCTGGTAAAAGCTTGTTGTGTGACTGTGAGTTTTGTGTCAGCTCTTGTAATTTACCTCTTGCTTTCCGAAAAGCCTTAATTAAAGAATCCCCTTTAGAGTAGGATGAAAGAAAAAATTTGAGAAATTTATGGGCGATTTCATCCGGTACAACTTCCCGCCAAACCACAGCGTAGGGTAAATTAAAATCAGCCAATCGTTGGGCTAAACCCAAACCATCACAGGAATTAAAAATTGCTAATTTTAAGCCTTTACTAATTGCTGATTTTAAAGTACGCGGAATTTCTTCTAAACTTAAACTTTCATTTTCGTTAAGGTGAATTATACCTTTTTCGCCATTATGTTTCGATTCACTGTGTCCGGCAAAAAATAATATATCACAAGGTTCATCCCAAAGTCGATCGAGTTCTTCACGGGTTGGCTCTTTGATACAAATCGTTTCTGCACCTCGTTTCTCTAAATCAATAATTAATTTTTCATCTTTTGAAGTATCAAGATTTCTACTATCTCCAAAAATATTGATTATTTTAATTCTTCTAAAAGTTTGATCTACTGAAGCAGTGACTTCTCGAACCTGAGAAACCGAAGAATCTTTAAAACACAAAGCTGCTTCAGATTGAGAATTTTCTAGAAATAAATTAAACTCTTGCCAAGGTATGCGATGTAAAATATTCTTTGTAGATTCCGATGCCACTCCACCAGTATTAACAACTAGACAAATGTTAGGATCATTATCTAAATTTTCCAGGCTAATTACAGATTCTACTTCAGACTTAATAGGTAATAGCCATTGGTTTAATTTTGCTTGTAAATCCCTAGCATATTCAAGACAAGCATCCGCAGATATTTTTTTTACTTGGTTCTTTTTAAAACCTCTGCTATTAACAGCTAATAATTCGTAGGCTTCTTTCCAAAGTTCATAGCTATCTAGGATTTCCTTACCTGGGGGTAATTGGGTTTCTAATTCGATGAAATTATTTTGATTATAAAAATCATCTATCTGAAGTTGTATATTTGTAAATCCGCGTTCAAAATCACCATCGCCAAATTTCAGATTTATCCACAGTTCCATAAGCTACAACGTTAAATTAATGGAAACATATATTAATTCTAGCAATTGATAACAACTAACAACTAACAACTAACAACTAACAACTAACAACTAACAACTAACAACTTGATTACTGATTCAACATTTGTAAATTGTGCAATGTTGCGTACAATCCTCCTTGCTCGATTAATTCTTCATGGGTACCTTGTTCGATTAATTCACCGCGTTTGAGTACGAAAATGCGGTTGACGTTGCGAATTGTGGATAAACGGTGAGCGATTATAATTGCTGTACGTGTTTGCAAAAGTTGGTTTAAAGCTTTTTGAATTTTGGCTTCTGTGGCTACATCTAAGTTAGCGGTTGCTTCGTCTAATACTAATATTTGTGGGTTACGAATTGCTGCTCTAGCAAAGGCTAAAAGCTGTTTTTCACCGCTGGAAATATTTGTTCCTCTTTCCCGAAGTTGGGAATCGTAACCTTGAGGTAATTTTTCGATAAATTCTTCTACATTTGTCGATTTTGCTGCTTGTTGGATTTCTTCAAAGGTGTAGTTGTCACCTAATGTAATGTTGCTTTTGACATCACCAGCAAATAAAAATCCTTCTTGTAAAATGATGGCTAAATACTTTCTTAATTCGGCTTGAGGTATTTCTTTAATATCTATACCGTCTACTAAAATTCTTCCTCTACTGGGTTCGTAAAGACGGCATAATAAACGAATTATCGTACTTTTTCCGGCTCCGGTGGGACCAACTAAAGCGATTTTTTCTCCCGGATTTATGGTAAAATCCAAATCCTTAATGACGTAATCATCTTCTTTATAGGCAAACCAAACTTGTTCAAAACGGATTTCTCCTAGTTTTGCAGGATCGATTCGATCGTCAATATTGTCTAAATCTTCGACTATTTCGTCTATATATCCAAATTCAAAGTTATTTGTCAGCGAATATCTCGGATTTGCTTTATCACTTATTTCTATAGGCTCATCTAAAATATCGGTAACTCGTTCGATGGCGGTAAAACCTGCTTGAATTATGGTAAATTTTTCTGCGAATTGTCGTAAGGGATCGAATAATCGTTGCGCGTAAAGGATGAAAGTCGCTAATATCCCAACTGTTAACTGCTCTCCTAAAATTAACCAGCCAGCAATCAATAATACTCCGGCGATCGCTACTAAGGCAACCCATTCTAAAGTTGCTGAGACTGCCGAATCGTGAAAAATTGTTCTGTCTACTTCTTTGACGTAGCGGTTGTTGGTTTTCTCGAATAGTTGAGCGTTGAATTTTTCTCTACGAAATAACTGTACTACGTTGATTCCGGTAATGTTTTCCTGTAGCTGGGAATTGAGTACCGATAGCTCTTCTCTAGCTTTATAATTAGCTTTACGAAACTGCTGTTGAAAGAAGGTAATTAAGGCAGATACGGGGAAAAGCAATAACAGCAGCAATAATGCTAGTTGCCATTGAGTGTAAAACATAAAGCCGATAATTACTAAGGTAGAAAAAATATCAGCGAATATACCTACCGCACCAGTCGCAAATACATCTCCTAAAACTTCTACATCGGATGTCAATCTGGTAATTAATTTACCAACTGGGGTTTTATCAAAGAAACGTACCGCTAAGGAAGTTACGTGTTGAAATAAATCTTTGCGAATATCGGCTGTAATTTTCTGTCCAACTTTTTGAACTAAATATCCTTGAAAGCCAGTTAATAAAAGCTTAATTATAACTGTAACAAGTAAGATTATTTGCAGAATTAATAATCCTTGCTGGGGATTACTTATCAGAAAATCGTAAGTATCGGGATCTTTACGAACAAGAGAAATTACCTGCCCAACTAGTAAAGGCTGTATGGCATTGGATACTGCTACGGGTACTAACAATAACATTGAAATCACCAACAGCTTTTTATAGCTGCGAGCGTAGGGTAATAAACGCAAAAATAATCGCCAATCAGTTTTGCGATCGCGTTGCTGATAAGATTTTTTTAGAGGTTTGGAGATGCTCATAGTAAATGCATTATATTAATTTTTGACCGAAAAAAAGCAATGTTTTGGATTGATGTTTGCACTCCTGCCTGCTTGACTATATCTGCAATTGGGAGGAAGACATCTATGATTAAATTTGATTTTTTTTTATCGGATTTGAATTAAATTTCCCGTAAATTTAAATTTGACAGCAGTGTGAAATGAAATACATTACGCTAAAAATGCAATTCTGGATGTAATAGCGCTATTGCAAAGGTTTGAGATTAAAATCATTCCTTGAAATTAACTATCGTCGGAGTAAACATCATATCACTTGAAACTCCTGTAATATTTGAGTTTGATGGTTTTTAGCCTTTATGAAAATTTTATCAAGTTCGGGAACAATAAGCTATTTTTATGGTGCCCATATCCATGATAATTTGATTTTCAAGTATTCGCAGCTACACCAATTAAAGAAAAAGTTTTTTACAATTTGTATATAAAGTTACATAATGTGTGAATATGTCAATTCTTGACAGAAATCCCTATAAAGGCAAAAGGCTAGATTCGATTCGTAAGATAAATGGTTCTGGGAATAATTTAGAAAAGCCTCGATTGGGGGCTAATGGTACACCGTTTATTCGTCTTGGTACTTATGAGTATGAGGATGGAGTTGCATCTCCTGCGGGGGTTGCAAAGGATGCTGAAGGTAATCCTTTAATCGGTGTTGATGGTAATGCTGTTAGTCGTCAACCGATTCCGATTTTTAGTAAAGCGGAAAAGGAAAGTTTAGTGAAATCGGGTTTAGAGGTTGTTGAAAATAAAGACAATCTAAGTAATAATCCTGATGCGCCCTTCATTTACGTAAATCCTTTAGACCGCCCTAGTGCCAGGGTACTAAGTAATGCAACGTCTAAATTAGACAAGGGTGAAACCTCTCCAAGCTCTAATGGTTTAACTGCGATAAACTGGGCTTTCGGGCAGTTAATTAACCACGATTTAAATTTGGCAAGGTTATCTGAAGATAGTTTCAATATCGATATTCCGGAAGATGATGCCAACTTTACACCGGATATTCCTCCAACTCCGACAATAAATAGGCAGGAAGATGGAGGATTAGAATTTGAGTTTCCCAGAAATGCTTTTAAATCGGGAACTGGAATTGTTAAAGATGATAAATCTAAACCGGGGAAGGTACCCAACGATTTAACTCACTGGCTGGATTTATCTGTTGTTTACGGCTCTGATAAGGAATTAGCAAAATCTCTTCGTAGTAATAAAGGAGGTAGGCTAAAAGTTTTTTCTGAAGAGACTGAATCTACCAGCGATGATTTAATGCCAGCGGATACCGAGTTGGTTATGAGAGGGGGATTTTTTCAAGGTGTTGGATTCTTAGCGGGAGATGAAAGAGTCAGCGAGCAAGATGCTTTAGTTGCACAACATACTTTATGGGTGAGGAATCACAATCGGATTGCTGAGGATTTATCGGTGTTTCATCCAAAATGGAATGATAAAAAGTTGTTTGAAAGAGCGCGGCAGATTAATATTGCTCAATATCAGCAGATAGTAACTTATGAATGGTTGCCGCAGCAGATAGGGGATATTAGTAAATATAAGGGTTACGATGCGAAAGAAACTCCCCAAATATCCGATGAATTTAACGCCGCCGGTTTTCGTTTTGGACACTCTCAAACTGGTAATAAAATAGAGAAAATAGATAGTGAGGGGAATGCAACAAGTTTGCCGCTGTTAACAACATTTGGTGCGCCGAATATCACCGAGGGTAAAGATGTTGATGAAATATTGCGCGGTAGCACGGTAACTTTGGATGAAGATGTTGATACTGATGTAGTCTTCGATTTACGAAATGCTTTATTTCCTCCTGCTGGAGTCGGATTTGATTTGTATTCGGCAAATATTCAACGGGGAAGAGAGCGCGGTTTAGCCGATTACAATCAGGTGCGAGATGATTTCGGTTTGCAAAGGGTGAAGAGTTTTGATGAATTAACTTCCGATAAGGAATTAGCCAAAACGTTAAAAGATTTGTATGGCACTGTAGAAGATGTGGATTTGTTGATAGGGTTATTTGCCGAAGATGCCGTTGCACCTTCCGGAGCCGGAGAAACAACTCAAGCAATTGTCGGAGAGCAATTTGAGCGGTTGAGAGATGCCGATAGATTTTGGTTTGAAAATAAGAGAAGAAATGGTGGGGTATTTACTAAAAAGGAAATAAATGAGATAAAAGAAACGAACTATGCCGACATCATTAAGCTAAATACTGAAATTGACGAGCTTGGGGAAAACGTTTTCTTAGAAGTTTCCGAAAATAATCCTTTAAATAAGGAGAGTCTGCTTCCTGATGGATTATTGGATTTACAAGGTGATGGCAAAGCCAAAATTATCGTTACCGAGAAATCTTCTTTCAATAACACCGTTGGATTCTATGCTATTGAAGATGAAAAAGGAACAATTGTAGATAAAGTAACGGGTGAAAGTCTGACACCAGAAGATGGAGAGGATTATATTAACACTGCGATCGCATCTAGTGTGGCAGATTTTCAAATCAAAGACAATTCCCGCAGACAGAGATTTGAAATTGATTTGCCCTCAGATAGTCTACTTGCTCCCTATTTAATTCAAGACGGGAATATCCAAGACTTTGAAAACGGTGAAGCTGAAGCATTATTATCCTTTGGCGCTGCTAATAAAGATGATTTCAACAGCATTATCGAAGTTGGTAGTGGAAATACAAGTATATTCAAATTTGATTTCAACGATTTGACAGATTCAAATTCTACCAATGACAACACCATGACGATGAAAGTCAAATTGATTTAGGGGATTGGGCATTGGGGATTGGTAATTAGGGATAGGGAATTGGTAATTAGGGATAGGGAATTGGTAATAAGTAAAGAATTAACCCCTTGTCACCTTGTCTCCTCTTCCCCCTCCTTCTATTAAATAATCTTCTGCTGACAAGAAAGTAATTTCGCTTCAGTTATCAGGCTTTTTTTTATCTCACTTAGAATAAATACTTCATCAAATCTAAGTTATATTGCTGCTTCTACCAACTTGATTAATTAGCTCAAAAGCTATCCATAACTACATCTACAGCAATTAGTAGAAATTAATTTTGCAAAAAGTGCGTAATCGTTGTGACTCAGATTGTATATCTACAGGATTACCTAAATAGCAAACTCAGAATTTTCTGCACAACTACCAAGCCGGCAACTACCAAGCCGGCAACTAACCACTAACCACTAACAACTTACAAAGGAAAAATTGTATGCAATCGACTCAACAGCAACAAAAAACCTTGGTAAAAATTTCTCAAAGTTTGGTAATAACAGACTTACTGGATTTATTAGCGGGAAAAATACTTGCTTTACGAATTCCGAGCTACTATCACCACCAACAAGCCGAGAAAATTAGTGAAGAATTAATCGAGCAAGATACCTTAGAAAGATATTACAGAGCGCCAGATGTAGGAGTGCAACGCACTGGAATTACCTTCTTTGAAACCAACGGTAACGAAGAAATGCTCGAACGTTATTATAAACAAGCTCCAGCCTGTAATCGAAACATCCGCTGTGTTTGCTCTCCTTTTCTATCACCCATCGACAAACTAAGATTAGATTTGGGTGATATGTGGTTAGCAGGAGCCTGCATCGAAAACATTCACAA
Organism: uncultured Rivularia sp.; assembly: GCA_964395005.1. Classification (GTDB taxonomy): domain Bacteria; phylum Cyanobacteriota; class Cyanobacteriia; order Cyanobacteriales; family Nostocaceae; genus Rivularia. The sequence goes on along the minus strand of CAYMZW010000033.1, from coordinate 5,373 downwards.
TCGTACTATGTTAGCGGGAATCGGTAGAGTATTTGAAGACGACTTTGAACTTCCACCCCATCAAGATATTTTAGCTAGAGACGTATTCGACGCTCCCGTTTATCCGAGCTATCCTTTCTCCAACTTAGTAACTCAATTAAGCGCTAATATCTACTTGCGTACTCCCAAGTTTGGCGGCGAATTAGAAATCTGGAATGTCATACCATCAAGCAGCAAACAACCAGAAATTCACGACAAAGAATATAAATACGAAGGAATCATCGATCGCCGAATTTTAAGTGCAGCAACCGCAGTAATTAAACCCCAAATCGGAGAACTAATCTTATTTGATTCTACAAGAGTTCATGCAGTAAGAGCTTCCCACGGTGGCCCCAGAGTTTCCATGTCCATGTTTATCGGTTATCGCAACCAACATGAACCTTTAACTTATTGGAGCTAATCAGTTAACAGTTAACAGTTAAAGAATTGGGCATTGGGGATTGGGGATTGGGCATTGATAATAAGCAATAAGTAAAGAATTAATTTCCCCTTGTCTCCCCTTCTCCCCCTCTCCCCCTCAACCTCACAACCCTCTTCCCAAAAAACCGGACAAGGTTTAATTTACGTGAAACTTTTAACTGGATAAAAGGATAATTCTCGTTACATTATGGCAGAAATTGAAACTGCGAGATTGCGACTCAGACGTTATACTTTGGATGATTTAGATAGATTATCTGTGATTTTGAGCAATCCAGAGGTAATGAAGTATTCACCTAAAGGACCTATCCCAAAAGGCAAGGAAAAACAAGTTACTCGGGAAATTCTCGAATATTTCATTGAGCATTGGGATAAATACGGTTTTGGTGTATGGGCTGTTATCCACAAAGCTAGTAGAAAATTAATTGGGCATTGCGGACTTAATTGTTTGCCTAATACCCCCGATATCGAAGTTATTTACCGTTTTGACCAAAGTTTCTGGAATCAAGGTATTGCCACCGAAGCTACCAAAGCCTGCTTGCAGTACGGTTTTGAAATTGTCAAACTCTACAAAATTGTCGCGATCGCATCCCCCAAGCATATCGCTTCTCGCAGGGTTATGGAGAAGGCTGGTTTAAAGTACGAGAAAGATGCCCATTTCTACAAAATTAACGTGGTTTACTATTCCATCCACCGCGAAAATTGGCAGCCGGATTATTTTTAGTTGGTGATTTGGTTTTGTCAATATTCTCGTATCTATTACAATTCTTGGAGACGTAATATATTACGTCTCTACATTTTTTTCAATTCATATAATTAGGAATCATCAACAAACTCATTTTGATTAATTTTTTGTATTCATATTCCGTTACAAACTCGTTACTGTTGTTTACATAAAAATTTTTATTGACAGAATTCTCAATTAGCCTACGAGATTACAAGCCATTTTGATGTAATATGGGGTTTATATGCTGAGGGAAGCAGTAAAACTAATTTTAATTTTTCAAGCTATTATTAGTTGTAAAATTTATAATTAGCTAAATATTAACTTGATATTTGCTTGATAAGCGTACTACAACAACAAAAAAAGAGAGCGATCGCCTCAATGTTCATATGAAGCAATATTAATTTTGCTGTGATTAAAAGTACTAAAAATAGCTTTGATGAGTACGGATATTGACAATACATAAGTTTGTAGTAGGGATTTTAATCCCTTAAGGAGAGCGATAAATCGCTTACTACGAACTTTTGAGACAAAGTATTAATTACAACTTTAGCTAAAGATATATCCCAACGATATTTTGAATAATTACACTTAAAATGCCCGAATCAAGTATAAAAATATAACGTAAAAGTCTAGTTGATTAATAATTTCTCCTCCACTAACAACTAACCACTAACAACTAACAACTAACTACTAACAACTTCTGTCAACATTTCCAAATGCTTATCAACAGAAGCAATAGTATTAGCAGCAATCATTCCAGAAGCAGCAACTGCTGGTAAACCAATACCGGGGAAAGTCGAATCACCGCAACACATTAAACCCTTAATTGGAGTACTTGCACCTGGAAATAAACTGGAACCTGCACGAATTGCTGGGCCATAAGAGCCACGATTTCTTCTCAAATAACGTTCGTGAGTCAAAGGTGTACCAATCAAAGTAACTTCACAACGAGAACGAATATCTGGAATAATTTTCTCTAGAGCCTTCCACATAATCTCAGCGCGTTTTTGCTTCTGCTGTAAATACTCTTCGCTATTCCTATCCATTCCCTGCCACAAATCATAAGGCTCGCTGCCAGGAGTATAAACGTGAATTGAATGTTTCCCCGGTGGAGCTAAAGAAGAATCCAACACAGAAGGAATTGATATCAATACCAAATTCTGAGGAGCAGTAATTCCCTTTTCCCAATCTTCCACATAAATATAGTGACACTGCAAATCCGAAATATTTTTAATATCCTTAGCATCAATTCCCAAATGCAGATGCATAAAGCTTTCACATTCAGGAGTTGCTTTTCGTTTATCAAAAAACTGTTGCGGTACCGAATCAGTTGGAATTAATTTCAAAGTATCCCACACAGAAGCATTTGAAATTACCACATCCGCTTTTAATTCCTTCCCACTCCTTAACCTCACGCCGACAGCACGTTTATTTTCAAGTAGGATTTCTTCAACATGGCTATTTAACAGCAATTTACCATCATGCTTTTCAAATCCCCTTACCAAAGCATCCACCAAAGCCGCAGCACCACCAACCGGATAATCCAATTTCACATTAGGACGATACCAATCCGCGAACATAAATGCAACCTCCGCAGCAGAAGTGCCACTTGCTGGTAATCCCGAAAGCAAAAAACACAACATATTTAACCAATTGCGAATAAAGCTGTCTGTTACAACTTCATCCATAATCGAACTGAATGGCCCCGTTAATTTACTAACATTAAAAATATGTTTTAGTAAACTAGGAGCAAATTTACCAACTGTCTTCACCGCACCAAAGTCATAACGCACAGCAGCAGAAGGAATCGCGATCGCAGCGTCGGCATAAGGAGCCATAACTCGCTGTAATTCTTTCCATTCTTTAACAACTTCTTTCCCACGCAATCGTAAAAGTACTTCACAAAATTGTTCCGCACCTACCGTCGTGTTAAAATCTCCTTCAGGAAGAAAACAACCCCAAGTATCGTAATTCGCCCATTCGCAATCTTCCCCAACTGCATCTAATACCTGTCGTAAAGGATTATTTGATGGACTATATGATAAACCAGAATATAATGATGGCCCCGAATCAAATTTATAACCTTGATAATTAAAAGAATGCGCCGCACCTCCAGCAATTGAATGACTTTCGCAAACTTTTACGTTAAAACCATATCTCGCTAATAACCCAGCACAGCTTAAACCTCCGATTCCACTTCCGATTATTATTACGTCCATTTGTTGTTAGTTGATAGTTGATAGTTGTTAATTTTAATTGAAATATTTGTTTTTCGATTGTCCGGGAATATCGAAATATATCTGGTTTAATATTTGTGGTGATTCAAAGTTGTTTTTTGCAGGTTTATATATAAGGTAGTGGGGAGAATAATATTAAAGTTGAAATTCGATAATCTAGATTTCGATTGTCCGGGAATATCGAAATATATCTGGTTTAATATTTGTGGTGATTCA